>DATGHY010000118.1:0-22977 GCA_035307625.1 Actinomycetota bacterium | reverse complement strand
CCCGACTGCGTGAGCGCGACGACGCCGGCTTTCGCCGCCGCGTATGGCGCCTCCCCCGCGGACGGCCGGACACCGCTTATCGACGCCGTGTTCACGATGCTGCCCCCGCCACTCTCGAGGATGACGGGAACCTCGGCCTTCATCCCGTTGAAGACGCCCCCGAGGTTCAAGCGCACGACCTGATCCCACTGCTCGCCCGTGTACTCGTGCACGTTCGAAAGCAGCCCGGCTCCAGCGTTGTTGAACGCGATGGTCAGCCCGCCGAAGGACGATGCGGCCTCCTGAACCGCAGCTTGGAACGCGTCGAGATCGGTGACGTCGAGCTCGAACGCCAGCCCGTCGATCTCGCCTGCGACTTCCTTCGCACCCTCGCCGTTGATGTCGGCAACGGCGACGCGCGCGCCTTCCGCAGCCATCATGCGCGCGGTCGCGCGGCCGATGCCCGATGCGCCGCCGGTGATGAGCGCGCGCTGCCCGTCCAGGAGTCCCATCGCTACCTCTGCGCGCTGAAGGGGCCGACCTTGTCGGGCCGCTCGTCACGAGGCAACCCAAGCACACGTTCCGCAACGACGTTCTTCTGCACTTCGTCGGTGCCGCCCCCGATGTGGAACGCCAACGCTTCGAGCAGCGCGCGCGTCGGGCTGCCGTCTTTCATGAGCAAGCCCTCTCCACCCAGCAGATGGACGCCGAGCGCGGCAGAGGCGGAGCAGAGATCTGCAAGCGCGATCTTCAGGATCGATCCCTCTGCCGTCGGGATCTCGCCCTTGCGCAGCTTCGACAGCACGCGCGCATTCAGCAGGTCGAGGATCTTGTACCGCGTATAGACATCGGCGAGCGATTGCCGATCCAGGATGCCCGGCCGGCCGTGCGCGCGCGCGAGCTCCACCAGCCGCTCGAACGGGAACGTGTACCCGCCGGTGGCCGAACCGATCGACATCCGTTCGAACATCAGCGTCGTCATCGCGACGCGCCAGCCGTCGCCCGGCTCGCCGATGCGGTTCTCATCGGGGATGCGCACGTCGGTAAGGAACACTTCGTTGAACTCGGCTTCGCCGGAGATCTGGCGCAGCGGCCGCACGTCGACACCGGGCGTGCGCATGTCGACGATGAAGTAGATGAGACCTTCGTGCTTCGGCAGATCGAAGTCGTAGCGCGCGAGCAGGATCCCGAAGTCGGCTTCGTGCGCCTGCGAGCTCCAGACCTTCTGGCCGGTCACGATCCATGCGTCGCCGTCGCGTTGCGCGCGCGTCGAGACGTTGGCCAGGTCCGAGCCGGCACCCGGTTCGCTGAACATCTGGCACCAGATCTCATCGCCGCCGAGCAGCGGAGGCAGATACCGCACCTTCTGCTCGGGCGTCGCGTGCGCGATGATCGTCGGCCCCGCCATGCCGAACCCCGTGACGTTGAACGGGATGTTGGCGCCGATGCGTGCTTTCTCTTCGGCCCATATCGCGTACTCGACGGGTCCGAACCCGCGACCGCCATACTCGACCGGCCACGTGGGGGCGCCCCAGCCGCCTTCGGCCTGTTTACGGTGCCACGCGCGCCGTTGCTCGTGCGTGTAGCGCGCCGGGCTGCCGACGCTTTCGCGCCATGGGGGGAAGTTCGCTTCCAGCCACGCGCGCGCCTCCGCGCGCAACTGTTCTTCCGAGGCCTCGCTCATCGGTCGACGCCGACCAGCACCGCGCTCGTCGGCACGCCGGTCCCACCGGTGGCGATCGCGTGCTCCAAGCCGTCGATCTGGTTCACCGCGGTTCCGCGCACCTGGCGAACCGCTTCGGCGATGCCGTTCATCCCGTGGATGTAGGCCTCACCGAGCTGCCCGCCGTTCGTGTTCACCGCGAGGTTGCCACCGATCTCGATGCCGCCGTCGGCCACGTAGTCCTTCGCTTCGCCGCGTCCACAGAACCCGAACTCCTCCAGCTGCACGAGCACCATCGGCGTGAACGCGTCGTACAGCATCGCCGCCCCGACATCGCCGGGCCCCACACCGGACTGCTCCCACAGCTGTCGCGCGACCAGTCCCATCTCCGGCAGGTCGCTGATGATCTCGCGGTAGTAGCTGTTCATCGACCACTGCTCGTACGACACGCCCTGCGACACGCCTTCGATAAGCGCCGGCGCTTGCGGCAGGTCGCGCGCGCGCTCGGTGCTCGTCACGACGATCGCGACTGCGCCGTCGGATTCTTGGCAGCAGTCGAGCAGCCGCAAGGGCTCCACGATCCATCGCGACGCCTGGTGATCCTCGAGCGTGATGGGCCGCTCGTAGAAGAACGCGTCGGGATTCGTCGCAGCGTGCTTGCGATCGGCGACGGTGACGCGCCCGAGATCTTCGGAGGTCGCTCCGAACTCATGCATGTAGCGGCGCGCGAACATCGCGACCCACGACGCCGGGGTCGACAGGCCGAACGGCGTGATCCACGAGTAGTGCACCATGTCGGCGGTCGGCGCCGGCTGACGGTCGCGCGGGATTCCGTAGCGGTACCACGAGCGCTCGTTGAACGCGCGGTATGCGACTACGACGTCCGCCATCCCGGTTGCCACGGCCATCGCCGCTTGATGGATCGTGCCGCCGGCTGCTCCCCCGCCGTGTGGAACGCGGCTGTAGAACGTCAGCTCGGGGATCCCCATGTTGCGCGCGATGTCGATCTCATCGTTCCGGTCGAGCGTGAACGTCACCATGCCGTCGACGTCCTTGGGCTCCAAGCCGCAATCCTTCAGGGCGGCTTGCACCGCTTCGATCGCGAGTCGCAACTCGGTCCGGCCGGACTCCTTTGAGAACTCGGTCTGGCCGATGCCCGCGATGGCGGTCTTGCGCGAGATCGTCGAGACGCTCATGCCGGAAGCTGCACTTTCACGGTGCCGGTGACGTGGTCGCCGAGCGAGTTCGCGCCGCGCACGTCGACCTCGACGTCAATGCCTTCGACGTTCTTGACGCTTCCCGTTAGCTTCATCGTGTCGCCGGGATAATTCGGCACACCGAGCCGGATAGAGACCTTCTTGATGATCGCGTCCGGACCGGTCCAGTCTGTGATGAAGCGGCCGACGAAGCCGTTCGTCGTCAGGATGTTCATGAAGACATCCTTCGCACCGCTCGCGCGCGCGAGGTCGGCGTCGTGATGCACGTCTTGGAAGTCGCGCGAGGCGAGCGCTGCAACGACGACGAGCGTGGTCGTGATGGGGACGTCGAGCGAGGGCAGCTCGTCACCCGGCTTCACGTCGGCCGCGCGCAACGTGCTCATACGCTGGCCATCCGGTCGCCGAGCTTCGCGAGCTGTGCGGTCGCGCCGCCCAGCGTCAGCTCCGCCTGCTTCGCCATGAACGTGTACCGGTGGAGCGGGTAGGTCATGTCGACGCCGATCCCGCCGTGCAGGTGCTGCGCGGCCGCAAGCACGCGGTGTCCGCCCTCGGAGGCGAAGTACTTCGCTTCCAAGACCTCATCGGTCGCGGGCAGGTGCTCGGACAGCAACCACGCCGCGCGCCACATCGTCCAGCGCATCGCTTCGACGTCGACATAGGCGTCGGCCGCGCGCTGCTGTACGGCTTGGAAGGACGCGAGCGGCCTGCCGAACTGCTCGCGGCCGGAGGAATACTCCGCGGTCAGACGCAACGCGTGCTCGGCGATGCCAAGTTGCAGCGCGCACAGCCCGACCTGCATGTGGTCGAGGATGATCTCGAACGGCGCGCGCGCATCCGGCGAAAGGAGCACGTCGGCGTCGGCGATGCGCACGCCGTACATCTCGATCTGGGACAGGGGTTCTGCAGCGGTGTTCGGCTGGTCGGTAACGACGACGCCCGGTGCCGAGGGGTCGACGAGGAAAAGGCCCACGCCGTCCGCCGCCGACGCGGGGACGATCAAGCGCGAAGCCTGCGCGACGGCCGGCACCTGAGACTTCACGCCGTCGAGCCGCCACTCGTCACCCTCGATGCGCGCGACGCATGCCGGCGACAACGGGTCACGTGAGGCCGGCTCTTCGAACGCGGGCGCGATGATCGCCGCGCCCGATAGAACATCCGGCAACAGCCGCGACTTCTGTTCTTCGGATCCGTACATCGCCAGGGGCAGCGTCCCGCCGATCAACGCAGCCCACAGAGGCACGGGGGCGGCGGCGCGGCCGGCCTGCTCGAGCAACAAGCACAGCTCGATGATCCCGCCGCCGTTCCCCTCCAGGTCTTCCGATACGCCGAATCCCAGCAGGTGCGCGCGCGCCAACTCGGTCCACAGGTCCGGATCGAACGCGGCGCCCGACTCTTCGAGCGCGCGCAGCTTGTCGTCGGTGCAGTACCCGATGAATATCTGCTTCGCGAGGTCGCGCAGCGAGGCCTGCTCGTCCGTGAATGCCAGGTCCATCAGGCACGCCTCCGGAACATCGGCAACGTGAGGTCGGGGTCGACGGCGACGAACGTCACTCCAACGGGCATGCCGATCTCGATCTCGTCGAGCGGCATGTCCACGATGTTGGACAGCATGCGCACGCCTTCCTCGAGCTCGATCAGCCCCACCGCGAACGGCGGCTCGAACCCGGGGAGCGGCGGGTGGTGGTAGATGACGTAGCTGTAGACGGTGCCGAGGCCGCTCGATTGGATCGTCTCCCACTCGAGCGAGCCGCATGCCGCGCAGCCGGGGCGCGGCGGATGCCGAAGCGTTCCGCACGACGAGCACTTCTGGATGAGCAGCTCGCCACAGTTCGCGCCGTCCCAGAAGAACGCCGTGTCCTGGCTGATCGACGGGCGCGGGCGCAACGTCTTCGGCTGTGCCGGCTTCGTCGCGCTCGGCGCGTACTTCAGCATCCGGAATCGTTCGATGCCGACGACCTCTCCGTTCTCATCCTTGTATGTCGACTTCGTCGTGAAGAAGTGTCCCGTCCCGAGCGCTGTGTTCTTCTCCTCGGACACGTCCTCGACGGACATGTGATTGGTCAAACGGTCGCCGGGCCGAAGGTAGCGGAAGTACTCCTGCTCGCAGTTCGTCGCGATAACGCCGGTGAAGCCAGCCTCGTCGAGCATGTCGATGATGGCCGTGCGCGGGTCGTTCGGGTTGCGCGGTGGCATCTCGAGCGGCCGCATCGTCCATGCACCGAGCATCGTCGGCGGTGCAACGATCCCGCCGTGCACGCTGCGCGCGGCCTGCTCGGCATCCGTGTAGACGGGATTGCCGTCGCCGACTGCCTCGCACCAGTGACGGATCATCGCTTCGTTCACGGGATCGAGCCCGTGACGGACCTGCGGCGACTCGATGCCGGTGTGCGCGCGCAGCCGCTCGAGGAACGCTGCTTTCTCGTCGGTCACCATCGTCATCGCGCGCTCCGCGGCATGCCGAGACCCGCCACTGCGATGATCTCACGCTGGATCTCGTTGACGCCGCCGCCGAAGGTCAGCACCAAAGCGGAGCGCAACGCTTCGTCGACGTCGCCCCGCAGTATCGCGCCCGGCGACGCGGGCGCCAGCGTGCCGGCACGTCCGATCACTTCGAGAAGCGAGCGGTAACCCTCCACGAACAGCTCAGTGCCGAACACCTTCACGACAGACGCTTCAGCCGGGTTCAGCCTGCCGACGTTCATAGCCCACGCCATCCGCAGGTTCATCGCGCGTAACGCGTCGGTGCGCGCGCGCACACGCGCCAGTGTCAACCGGACCCACGGCTCGTCCATCACACCCGACGACTTCGCCCATGCGACCGTTTCTTCGAGCAGCCCTTCCAGCCTGCCGGAAGCTGCGAGAGCGACGCGCTCGTGGTTCAGCTGCGTCGTGATGAGGCGCCAGCCGTTGTTCTCGCCGCCGACGATCGCAGACGCCGAGACCCGCACGTCTTCGAAGTAGGTTGCGTTCGTCGTCCCGCCGTCGATCAAGTCGATCGGCGTCGACGTGAACCCCGGCGACGAAGTCGGAACGATGAAGATCGTGATGCCTTTGTGCTTCGGCGCGTCGGGATCGGTTCGCGCGGCGAGCCAGATGTAGTCCGCGTCGTGCGCGCCGGTGGTGAAGATCTTCTGCCCGTTGATCACGTACGAGTCGCCGTCGCGCAGTGCGCGCGTGCGGAGCGATGCGAGGTCGGTCCCAGAACCGGGCTCTGTGTAGCCGATCGCGAAGTGCACTTCACCACGGAGGATCGCCGGGAGGAAGCGGCTCTTTTGCTCGTCCGAGCCGAACTGCATCAAGGTCGGCCCGACCGTGTTGATCGTCACCAGCGGGATCGGCGCTTGCGCGCGCCGGCACTCGTCCATGTAGATCAGCTCTTCGACGTACCCGCGCCCCTGGCCGCCGTACTCGACCGGCCATCCGACGCCGAGCCAGCCGTCGTGTCCCATCGTCTTCACGAAGTCGCGGAACGCAGGGCCCATGTGCTCGCCAGCGCGCGCACCGAGGGCTGCTCGAACTTCTTGGGTCAGCTTCTCGGCGAAATACGCACGCAAGCTGTCGCGGAACGCGCGTTGCTCGTCGTTGAGATCGAAGTACACGAGCGCCCCTTTAGTCGGGGCGCGGTACGGGCCCGCCCCAGCCGACGAATGAGGTCGCGCCGCCGTCGACGACGAACTCGGCGCCGCTGCAGTAGCTGCTCTCATCGCTTGCGAGGAACAGCGCCAGATTCGCGACGTCTTGCGGCGTGCCGGTGCGCCGCAGCGGAACACCCCGCTTGAAGACCGCGTTGAGGTCGATGTCGCCCGTCTGCGCGCGCAACATCGCCGTGTCGATTACACCTGGGTGGATCGAGTTCACGCGGATGCCGAACTTGCCGAACTCGCCGGTCGCGACCTTCGTCATCCCACGTACGGCGAACTTCGACGCCGTATAGGCGGCCAAGCCGACGCTCCCGCGCAAGCCTTCGACCGAGGAGATGTTGATGATCGAGCCGCCGCCGGCGTGCTTCATCGACTCGAACACCGCGCGCATCCCGAGGAAAACGCCGACCTGGTTCACGTTGATGACGGTCATGTACTCGGCCAGCGGCTGCTCGGTGATCTTTCCGAACTTCAAGATTCCGGCGCTGTTCAGCAAGACGGTCACGTCGCCGAAACGCTGCTCGGCTTCCGAGATCGCGGTCTTCCAGTCCTCTTCATTCGTGACATCGAGATGCACGAAGTGCGCGTCGTCGCCGATCGCGTTCGCCGATTCCTTGCCCTCGGCGTCGAGCAGGTCGCCGAGCACAACGCGCGCGCCCTCTCGGACGAAGAGCTTCGCCGCCTCCAGGCCTTGCCCGCGCGCGCCGCCGGTGATGAACGCGACCTTGCCGTCCAAGCGCCCCATCAGAGGCCCAGCCTTTGTGCGAGCAGCTCGCGGTGGTACGGCGCGTCGCCGAACATCAGCTCGTCGGACTTCGCGCGCCGGTAGTACAGGTGCGCGTCGTGCTCCCACGTGAACCCGATCCCGCCGTGCACTTGGATGTTGTCGCGCGCGGCTTTGAAGAACGCGTCGGCCGCGTACGCCTTCGCCATCGGCGCGACGATCCCAAGCTCGGGATCGTCGGCCGCCGCAACCCATAGCGCGTAGTACATCGCCGTCTTCGCGGATTCCACTTCGAGCAGCATGTCGGCGCACTTGTGCTTGATCGCTTGGAACGAGCCGATCGGGCGGCCGAACTGCACGCGGTCCTTCGCGTACTGGACGGCCATGTCGAGCGCGCGCTGCGCGCCCCCGCACATCTCGGCTGCCAGGGCGACGGCCGCGTGGTCCAAGGTCCGCTGCAGCGCGGGCCACGCCTTGCCTTTCTCGCCCAGCAGCTCGCCCTTCACGTTGGAGAAGTCGAGCTGCGCGAGCTTGCGCGTGAGGTCGATCGCTTCGAGCGTCTTCCTACTGAGACCTTCGGCATCGCCGCGAACGGTGTACAGCGAGATGCCGTCGGTTCCCTTCGTGCCGGGCTCGCGCGCAGCCACCACGATGAGGGTCGCCGTTGCGCCGTCGATCACGTAGGTCTTCGTCCCGTTCAAAACGCCGTCTTTCGCTTCGAGCGTGACGTCGTCCGCGGTCCACCCCCGGTCGGGCTCGCCGAGCGCCAGCGTCGCGATCGTCTCGCCGCTCGCGATGCCGGGAAGCAATGCTTTCTTTTGATCCTGAGTGCCGGCGTTCAGGATCGCGTTCGCCGCGACGGCCACCGTCGAGAAGAACGGCGCGCACAACAGCGCGCGCCCCATCTCTTCCAGAACGATGCCGAGCTCGACGAAGGTGAAACCCTGCCCCCCGTACTCCTCCGGGATGTGCAACGCCTGAAGGCCGAGCTCTTGCGCCATCTGCTTCCACACGGCTTCGTCGTAGCCGTCCGGCGTCTCCATCAGCCGGCGCACCTCGGTGGACGGCGACTTGTCGTCGAGGAAGCGGCGGATCGTCCGCCGAAGCTCGTCTTGCTCCTCGCTGAAGGTGAAGTTCAACCGTGCCTCCCTACGGGGCGTCGCTCGAGACGACCCACATCGCGAAGAACTGCGAGCCGCCGCCGTACGCGTGCCCGAGCGCGGTGCGCGCGCCTTCGATCTGATGCTCTCCGGCAGTCCCGCGCACCTGCATCGCAGCCTCCGCGAACCGCAGCATCCCCGATGCGCCGATCGGATTCGACGAGAGTACCCCGCCCGACGGGTTGACCGGAAGGGATCCGCCGAGAGCGGTCGAGTCGTCGTCGGTCAACTTCCAGCCGGCGCCCTCTTCCGTGAAGAAGAGATTCTCGAGCCACATCGGCTCATACCAACTGAAAGGCACATACATCTCCACGACGTCTATGTCTTTCCGCGGGTCGGTGATGCCGGCCTGCTCGTAGACGTCCTTCGCGCAATCGCGGCCCGCGCGTGGGTTGACCTCGTCGCGGCCCGCCAGGCCCAGGGGCTCGCTGCGGATCGCGGTCCCTTTGATCCAGGCCGCGGGTTTGCTCGCTGCCTTAGCCACGCGTTCGGATGTGAGTACCATCGCGCACGCACCGTCCGACGAGGGGCAGCACTCGAGGAACCGGATCGGGTCCCACAGGATCGGCGACTGCTCGACCGTCTCCATGCTGATCTCGGGCATGTGCAAGTGCGCGTACGGATTCTTCAGCGCGCTGATCCGGTCTTTCACGGCGACCTTGCGCCCGATGTGGTCGGGCGCGTGCGCGCGCCGGATGTACTCGCGGATGTGCGGCGCGAAATAGCCACCTGCGCCGGCGACCAGCGTCGGCTGGAACGGGATCTTCGGCGCCAGCGCCCACATCGCGTTCGATTCCGACTGCTTCTCGAACGCGACCGTCAGCACGCGTTCGTGGATCCCCGCCTGCACGAGGTGCGCGGCGACGACCGCGGTGGAACCGCCGACGCTTCCCGCCGTGTGCACGCGCAGCATCGGCTTACCGACGGCGCCGAGCGCTTCGGCCAGGTACAGCTCCGGCATCATCACGCCTTCGAACATGTCCGGCGCTTTGCCCAGAACGACGGCGTCGATGTCCGACCACGTCATCTCCGCGTCCTCGAGCGCGCGCACCGCAGCTTCGCGCACGAGCCCAGCGATCGACACGTCGTCGCGCTTCGTGTCGTGCTTGGTCTGGCCGATGCCGACGACCGCTGCCGGTAGCTTCGCCATCGTTACTCGCCCTCCAGCACGCACACGAGGTTCTGCTGCAAGCACGGGCCGCTCGTCGCATGCGCGAGCGCGCGGTCGGCCGAGCCGTTGGTGATGCGCGCGGCCGCCTCGCCGATGCGGATCAAGCCTGCCGCCATCACGGGGTTCGCGGCGAGCGCGCCACCCGAGGGGTTGACCGATGCTCCGTTCTTCAAGTTCAGCGCGTCGCGCAGGATCAGCTCCTGGTGCGTGAACGGTGCAAGCAGCTCGACGACATCAAGCTTGTCGTCGAGCGCCCCCGCCCGCTCGGCCGCGACGGCGGTGGACTCCGACGTCGTGAGGTCGCGCGCGCCGAGCGAGTGCGGCTCGATGCGGTGGTCGATGCCGCGGATCCACGCCGGGCGTGACGACACGGAACGAGCGAGATCGTCGGCTGCCAGCACGATCACAGCGGCGCCGTCGCTGATCGGCGCGCAGTCGGACTTGCGCAGCGGTGATACCAGGTAGTCCTCGGCGAGGATGTCGTCGACGCTGAAGTCGCCGGTCACCTGCGCGTTCGGGTTCGACTTCGCGTCGCGCCGGCTGCGGGCGGCGACCTCGGCCATCTCGCGCTCGGTGTGATCGGTGGCTTCAAGCATCGCGCGCGCCTGGAGCGCCGCGAGCGAAACCGCGTCCGGCCACATCGGCGCGTAGTAGTAGGGATCCAGTTGCATCGCCATCACATCGCGGATCGAACCGGGCGAGGATTTCCCGAAGCCGTAAACCAACGCCGCGTCTACTTCGCCTTCCTGCAGCAGCACCCATGCTTCGTACAGCGCCCAGGCGCCGTCCATCTCGACGTGCGACTCGCGGATCGGCGGCCACGCGGCGATCGCCTCGAGGCCCCAGACGAACGCGAACGGCTGACCGGCGAGATAGTCGCACGAACCGGAGCAGGTGAAGCCGATCTTCTCGCGCGGGACGCCCGACTTCTCGACCGCTTCGGCGACGACCGGCATGAGTATCTCGACCTCGTTCGCCTCGGGGACGCGACGGCGCGAGGGTGCTTGCGTGAACGAAACGATCGCGACGTCACGCATCGGCGCGCATCCTCTTCAACACGTCGTCGATCGGCGCGTCGGGCTCGCCGGCCGGCTTGAAGTACTTGATCGTGTCCATGCTCGGGACGCGCTCGCCTTCCGGCAGCCACTCCGCTTTCACGCGCATCCCCATGCGAACCTCTTCCGCCGGGATCTCCTGGATGAGATGCATCAGCGGGATATCGGCGCCGTCGAGGAGGATCGACGCCGACACGTAGGGGATCTGAACGGTCGCACCCGCGAAGGGCACGTTGACGACGCAGAACGTCGTGATCGTGCCGACGTCGGGAAGCTCGACGACTTCCTCGGTCGGAACGCCGTCGCGCGGACACGCGCCGCTTCCGCCGCCGACGTAGACCTTGTGACAGACGTGGCACCGTTCGCCGAGGATCTTGCCTCGCTCCAAACCGCGAAGGAACCGCGAGCGGCCGGCGCCCGGCGAGTAGTCGTACTCGAGCCGGATCGGCATCGTCACGATCATCGGCTCTGTCATTTCTCTGCCTCGAAGCACTCGATGTCTTGGATCCGGCCGTCGCGCTCGGCGCGCCAGCGCGCGCGCACCCGCATCCCCGTCTTCATGTTCGCTTCCGAGCCGGCGTCGACGACGTGGAGCATCGCGGTGTCGGCGCCGTCGAGCTTGATCAACGCCCACGCGAACGATTTCTGGAGCGGGTTGTTCGGGCGGGGCTCGTTCACCCACGCCCACGTCGTGACGACGCCGGACTGACCGACCTCCACGAATTCGTTCAGCGCATCGGCGGTCTGGGGGTCGTACTCGACCGGCGGCACGATGACTTGGCCGCGCGCGCCCTTGATGCCTTCGATCTTCTGATCGCGCAAACCGGTGAAGAACCGGCCGATGACCGGCCCGACGCTGCGCGTGTACGCATACTCGAGGACGTGCGGCGCGCGCAGGACTTCGTCGGCCATCTAGATCGCCCTCTCGCGGTCGGTCCAGTACGGGTCCCGTAGCTTCCGCTTGTACAGCTTCCCGTTGTCGTCGCGAGGCATGTCGTTGGTGAAGTCGAACGACTTCGGAACCTTGTACCCGGCAAGCCGCTCGCGACAGAACGCGGTCAGCTCTTCCGCAAGCTCGGGCCCCGGCTGCACGCCCGGCGCCGGCTCAACAACCGCCTTCACTTCTTCACCCCAGTCGTCGTGCGGGATGCCGAACACCGCGACGTCGCCGACCTTCGGGTGCGACGCCAGCTCTTTCTCGATCTCGGCGGGATAGATGTTCACGCCGCCGGAGATGATCATGTCGATCTTGCGATCGTTCAGGAACAGATAGCCGTCTTCGTCTAAGTACCCGACGTCGCCGACGGTGAAGAACCCTTCCTTCCACGACTTGTCGGTCTTCGCCTTGTCCTTGTGGTACTCGAACTTGTACTCGCCCATCTTGATCCAGACGGTGCCGGATTCGCCGGCCGGCAGCTCGTTGTCGTCGTCGTCGAGGATCTTGATCGTCGAGATCGCCCACGCTTTTCCGACGGTGCCGGGCTTCTTGACCCAATCCTCCGCCATCGCGAGCGTGCCACCGCCTTCGGACGCGGCGTAGTACTCGTCGATCACGGGCCCCCACCAGTCGAGCATCCGCTGCTTCACTTCGACGGGACACGGTGCCGCGGAATGGACCATGTGGCGCAGCGATGACAGATCGTGCTTGTTGCGCGCGTCTTCCGGAAGCGCGAGCAGCCTGCGGAACTGCGTCGGCACCATGTGCGACGTCGTCACCTTGTAGCGCTCGATCCGCTCGAGCGTCCCTTCCGGTGACCACTTGTCCATGAGAACGACCGTGTGACCGAGATGGATCGAGTCGAGCCCGAACGTCAGCACCGCGGTGTGGTACAGCGGCGAGACGACGAGGTGCACGTTGTCCTCGTGGGGCTGGATGGTGAAGAGCAACAGGAACGCCCCGTTCAACGTCGCTTGGAGATCGGCGTCGATATCGGGGATCGGACGGCGCACGCCTTTCGGGCGTCCGGTCGTGCCGGCCGTGTAGTTCATCACGGCGCCCGGCTTGCGGTCGGCCGGCATGTCGGTGGGTTGGCCCTTCTTCAAGTCTCCGTAGGGGCGGAAGCCGGGGATGTCGCCGACGGCGAAGCTCGCGTCGGCGGGGTAGTTTGCTTCCTTCACCGCGGTCGTAACTGCATCGGCGAACCGTTCGTGCGCGACGAACGCTTTCGCTTCTGAGTCTTGGAGGATGTACGCGATCTCGGGGCCGGCAAGATGGTGGTTCATCGGCACGAGGTACCAGCCCGCCTGCAGAGCCGCGAGGGTGAGCTCGAACATCGCGGCGCCGTTGGGAAGGACCGTCGCCACGACGTCCCCAGGCTGCAAACCGAGCGCGCGCAACCCGTGGACGACTTGATTGACGGAGGCGAGAAGCTCGCCGTTGGTGTGCTCGGTGCCGTCCGGCTCGACGAGCGCGAGGTGCTTCGGATCGGCTTGCGCGACGTTCCAGAACCCCAGGTCGGTCATAGGACCAGGATTAGAACACGTTCTCGTTCTGGTTGGCAAGACGACCGGGCAAGCGTTGATAGAACCAGCGAGAACGTGTTCTAATCACGTCCACAACTCTGAGCCAGGGGGCCCTCCATGCGCGCAGCAGTCCTTCCCGCCATCGGCGAAAAGGTCGAGTTCTACGAAGACATCGAAGTCGCGGGACCGGGACCAGGTGAGGTCCGGATACAGATCAAAGCGAGCGGCGTGTGCCACTCGGATCTATCGGGCCAGAACGGAACGCTGCCGATCCCCTTGCCCGCGGTGCTCGGCCATGAAGGTGCAGGCGAGATCATCGCCGTCGGCGAAGGGGTCTCAAGCGTCGCCGTCGGCGATCACGTGATCGTCGCCTGGGTTCCCCCGTGCGGGCACTGCATAACCTGCTTGGGCGGGCAGCCGCAGCTGTGCATGGACGAGTTCATCCCGAACGCGGTGTCGCAGCGGTTCTCGCGCGGCGAGGACAAGCTGTTCGGGTTCGCCGGCACCGGCACCTTCACCGAAGAGCTCGTCGTTCCGGCGAGCTGCGCAGTGAAGATCGGGAACGATGTTCCGTTCGACATCGCGTCGTTGATCGGGTGCGGTGTCATGACGGGCGTGGGCGCGGCCATCAACACCGCGAAGGTGAAGCCCGGATCGTCGGTCGCCGTCATCGGGTGCGGCGGCGTCGGGATCAGCGTGATCCAGGGCGCGCGCATCGCAGGCGCCGCGGAGATCGTCGCGATCGACCTGTCCCCCGAGCGGCGTGAGGCGGCGAAGAGGTTCGGCGCCACGCATGCGACCGATCCCGGTGGGCTCGAGAACCTGAAGAACGAGCTGACGGCCGGACGCGGCTTCGACTACGCGTTCGAGGTCGTCGGGCTACCCGTCACGATCCGCAACGCGTACGAGGCGACGCGCCGCGGCGGGATGACCGTCGTGGTGGGTGCCGGCGCGATGGACGCCATGGTGCAGTTCAGCGCGTACGAGCTTTTCTTCATGGAGAAGACGATCCAGGGCTCGTACTACGGCTCGGCCGACGTGCGGAAGGACTTCGACCGGCTGCTCCACTTGTGGCGTGCAGGCCGGCTCGACCTTGAAGGCATGATCACGAGCCGCATCGACCTGACCGAAGTGAACGAAGCGTTCGAGATGATGAAGCGCGGCGAAGGGATCCGCTCGGTCATCGAGCTCAGCTAGCCGTCGAAGCGCCTCGGCCCCGTCTGCTGGCTCGGTTCGGGGTTCGCGATGAGGAACACGATGGGTCCCACGAACGGGATCAGGAAGATCGCGAGGGCCCACCACCACCGGCGCCGCTGCACGGCCATGATGATGCACCACGCGAACAAGGCCACTCCCAGGACGAGCGCAATGGCCGGCAGGCCGCTCAGAGCCGCGATCGACGGTGTCATCAGTCTCGCCCAACGACGAGAATACGACGAAAGAGCTACAAGGGGAAGACTTAGACGCGGGCGCGCTCTGGCGTGTACGCGACGGGCATGTGACGCGTGCCGTTGATGAAGTTCGAGCGCAAGCGCTGCACGGGACCCGCGATCTGGATGTCGGGCAGACGCTTGAACAGTTCTTCGAACATCACCTTGATCTCGAGCTGCGCCAACGAGAACCCCATGCAGAAGTGGGGGCCGCCACCGCCGAACGCGACGTGCGGGTTCGGGTTGCG
The DNA here is from genome assembly GCA_035307625.1 of Actinomycetota bacterium. Lineage (GTDB taxonomy): Bacteria > Actinomycetota > AC-67 > AC-67 > AC-67 > AC-67. The sequence goes on along the minus strand of DATGHY010000118.1, from coordinate 8,226 downwards.
GCTGACGTCGAAGCCCATCGAGTCCTGAAACACTTCTTCATCGCGGTTGCCGGAGGTGTACCAGAGCACACACTTCTCGCCGGCCTTGATCTCCTTGCCACGCAATTCGAAGTCTTGCGTCGCCGTGCGGCGGAAGTAGTTGACCGGAGACACGTAGCGGAGCATCTCTTCGACCATCGGTTTGAACAGCTCCGGCTCGGCCTTCAACCGCTCGGCTTGGTCGGGGTGCTCGCACAGCGCGCGCATCCCGCCCGCGATCAGGTTCCGCGTGGTTTCGTTGCCGGCGATCATCAATACGACGAAGAACACGGAGATCTCGAGATCGCCGAGCTTGTCGCCGTCGATCTCGGCATTGACGATCGCGGAGACCAGATCTTCCCGCGGCTCGTGGCGCCGGAACTCGGCGAGAACGTTCGCATATTCGTTCACTTCCAAGAACGCCTTCTGAGCAGCCTCCATCCCCGGTGAGTACTCGGGGTCGTCGCCCGTTCCGATCAACGTGTTGCTCCACGCGAAGATCTTGTGTCGATCCTCCGGAGGAACGCCGGCTAGCTCGCAGATAACGATCAAGGGAAGCTCCGCGGCGATCTCGGTGACGAAGTCGCACTCGCCCTTCGGACCAACGTTGTCGAGGATCTCCGTCACAACCTCGCGGATCTTGTCTTCGAGCGCCGAGATCATGCGAGGGTGGAAGCCTTTGCTGACGAGGTTACGCAGACGCGTGTGTCCCGGCGGGTCCATGTTGATGAGCATGAGCTCCGCGCCGTTCTCGGGATCGCGGATATGCATGCCCTTGCCGGACGAGAAACCTTGGAAGTTCTTCGACGCTTTAACGATGTCTTCGTGCTTCGTGAAGCACCAATAGCCCGGACCGTCGGGTTGGGTCTGGAAGTGAACCGGATCGTTCTCCCGCAGCCACGCGAATTGGTCATGCGGAACCGCTTTCCCCCACACCTCGAGGTCGTTCAGGTCTATGTTCATGGTGTTCTCCAGGTCCTTCTAGCGGACTAGAACACGTTCCGATTGCCTAGTAGAACACGTTCTCGTTTGGGAAGCAAGGCTGCAGATGGGCAGGTCCCGCATTGCCCCAAAGACTAGAATGTGTTCTACTTTTTCCCCTATGACCGAGCAGCCGCATCTCCTGGTTGAGCAGGACGGACACGTCCTCACGCTCACGATGAACCGGCCGAACGCGAGGAACGCGCTCAGCGCCGAGATGGTCGTCCGCCTCACCGATGCGTGGCAGCAGATCAACGAAGACCCCTCGATCCGGGTCGCCATCCTGACCGGCGCCGGAGGCCACTTCTCGTCCGGCGCGGACCTCAAGGCGATGGCCGGCGGGTACGGCGACGACAACGAGTGGACGCAGCGATCGAGGTTGGATCCTGAGATGCCGTGGAAGGCGCTGTTGCGCAACTACCGGTTGACGAAGCCGTTGATCGCCGCCGTCGAAGGGTACGCCGTCGCGGGTGGAACCGAGATGCTGCAGGCGTGCGACATCCGCGTCGCCGGGGAGAGCGCGCAGTTCGGACTGTTCGAAGTGAAGCGAGGCCTGTTCCCCATCGGCGGCTCGACCGTTCGCTTGCGCCGACAGATCCCGTACACGCGCGCCGCGGAGATCTTGCTCGTCGGTGATTTCATCCCCGCACGCGACGCGCTCGAGATGGGATTGATCGGCCGCGTCGTAGCCGACGGCGAAGCGCTGAAGGTAGCTCGCGAGATCGCGGACAAGATCGCGGCGAACGGACCTCTGTCCGTCCAAGCGATCTTGCGCTCCCTGCGCGAAACCGAAGGCCTAACAGAAGAGCAAGCGCTTCAGAAGGAATTGGAGATCGGCCTGCCGGTCTTCGGGACCGAGGACGCGAAGGAAGGCCCGAAGGCCTTCGCCGAGAAGCGCACGCCGAACTTCAAGGGCAGATGACGCGGGCCGCGCGCGAGCGGCTTGCCGCTGCGATCAGAACGTTGGTCGCGCATGCGGTCGAAGCGGATCTCGAAGGTCCCGACTCGGAGCGCGCATCTGAAGCGTTGGAGAAAGTCGTTGCCGATCTCGATGAGCTGCCGAGGCGCGGGCCGAAGAACCCGACGAAGCCCGAGTTCGACGACCTGCAGCAGAACTTCGGCTACGACCCCGTGGTTGGGAAGTCGAACCCGATCGCGCCTCCGGTCGAGATCACGTGGGGCGAGGACAAGGTCGTGCACGGGCACGCGAACCTCGACCGGCAGTACGAAGGTCCGCCGGGATACGTGCACGGCGCGATCATCGCGGCGATCTTCGACCTGCTGCTCGGCATGGCGAATGCGATCGCAGGGAATCAGGGGATGACGGGAACGCTGACGATCAAGTACCGGCGACCGACCCCGTTGAAGACCGACTTAGACATCACCGCGCGCGTGCTGCGCACCGACGGGCGGAAAGCGTTCACGTCGGGGGAGATCCGCGCCGGCGACGTGCTGTGCGCCGAGTGCGAAGGGTTGTTCATCGCGCTGACGCCGGAGATGGGCGCGGAGCTTTTCCCGAACCTGAACCGCGGCTAGGTCCCGAAACGTCAACCGGGGTTGACAAAGCCTGAATCTGTCAACTATGGTTGACGCATGGACATCTCCAAGCTCCAGACCGCGGTTTCTTCCGACGATCCCGAGACGGCGTTCCGCGCCGTCATGGCGCTGAGGCGCCTCGCCGATCAGCTCGAGGAGCAATCCGTTCGCGCGGCCCGGCGGAAAGGCTGGTCGTGGGATCAGATCGGCGATGCGCTTGGGATGAGCCGGCAAGCTGCTCACAAGAAGTACCGGAAGGAGTGATCGCGATGCTGCGGATGACGAAGGACGCGCGGAACATATGGCGGGACGCGGGGTTGGAATCGATGCGCCGGCAGGACGGGTACATCGGCAGCGAGCACATCCTCCTGGCGCTGCTCTCCAACCCGAACGGCGTCGGCGTCGCGGTGACCGGCATCCACCTGGAGGACGCCCGCGAGGCGCTGCACCGGTTGGACGACCAGGCGCTCGCTTCGATCGGCATCTCCGTGGAAGCGCCCGACTCGATGCACAGGCGGCGGCAGTCTCGGATGTCGGTCACCGACAGCGTGAAACGGACCTTGGCCGACGCGCGCCGCGAAGCGGAACGTCGAGGCGCGAAGGCCATCGACACGCGCGACTTCATGCTCGCGATCGTGAACGCGGATCGGCCGAATCTCGGCTTGCGGCTACTGGAAGAGCTCGGCTGCGATCCGAAGAAGATCCGCACGGCGCTGCACGAGCGCGCCGCGAGCTAACGCTTCAGGGAGTCCAGCCGCTCGAGTGTCTCTTCGCACTCGCGGATCATGTCGGCCATCACCAGCGCCGTCGGCCTCACTTCGTTCATACGTCCGACGATCTGACCCACCGGCGCGCCCAATAGCTCCGGGTGCTCCGAACGGCCGATGCGGTGGACGGCTTCCGACGTCAGCAAGAACTGCAGCGGCATCGGCAGCGTGCCCGGCGACTCCTTCGAATCCCACGCTTCGGTCCATGCCGTCTTCAGCTGGCGCGCGGGCTTGCCGCTCAGCGATCGCGACCGCACGGTGTCATTCGCACCTGCTTGGAGCAGCTTCTCGATGATCGCCTTCGGCAATTGCGATTCGGCAACGGTCAGCCAGATCGAGCCCGTCCAGATCCCGACCGCGCCGAGCGCGAGACCCGCTGCCATCTGCCTGCCCGTCCCGATGCCACCGGCAGCCAGCACCGGCGCCGGTGCAACGGCGTCGACCACGTCGGGGACGAGCACCATCGTCGAGATGTCGGGCGTGTGCCCGGCGGCTTCCGTTCCCTGCGCCACGATGATGTCTACTCCGACATCACGCTGCTTGCGAGCTTGATCCGCGCGACCAACCAATGCGGCGACTTTCACACCATGCCGATGCGCCTCGTCGACGATGTCCTTCGGCGGCGGTCCGAGAGCGTTCGCCAGCAACGCGATGTCGTGCGAGAGCGACACCTCGACCTGAGGACGCGCGGTCGCGTCGGTCCATCCCAGGATGCCGCGGACCTCTTCGCCTTCGGGAAGCTGCTCGACACCGTACTTGTTCAGCACGTCTTCTATGAACTGCTTGTGCTGCTCGGGGATCTGCTTCTCGAGATCGTGCATCACCGCGTCGAGATCGAGCCCTGCCGCGACCGACGACGCCGGCATCACGACATCGACGCCGTACGGCTTCCCGTCGCAGTTCTCGTCGAGCCACTTCAGCTCCGCTTCCAATTCTTCGGGCGTGAAACGCAGTGCGCCGAGCACGCCCATGCCGCCGGCCTTGCTGACTTCGGCGACGATCTCCTTGTCGAGGCAGAAGGCGAAGATCGGATACTCGATCCCGAACTCGTCGCAGATGGGCGTTCGGATGCTCATTTCTCCTCCGATAAAGATGTCGCGAGCTTCTTCGCCCACGGGTAATCCGGCTTGCCGCTCGGCTGACGCGCGATCTCATCGACGAAGTGCACGTCGCGCGGGACCTTGTAACCGGCGACCTTGGTGCGCGCGTGCGCCTGGACGTCCTCCGACGACGCCGGGTGGTCCGGCCGCAGCTGCACGAGTGCGGCGACGCGCTCCCCCCAGCGCTCGTCCGGAATGCCGACCACGACTGCGTCGAACACCGACGGGTTCGCCTTCAGCGCGGCTTCGACTTCTTCCGGGTAGACCTTCTCGCCACCCGAGTTGATGCACATCGTTCCGCGCCCGAACACGATGATCGAGCCGTCGCCATCGATCGTCGCGAGATCGCCGGGCATCACCCAGCGCTCGCCGTCGATCTCGGCGAAGGTGGCGCGCGTCTTCGTTTCGTCGTTGTAGTAGCCGAGCGGGACACGGCCGCGCATCGCGAGCTTGCCCGTCTTGCCGTCGCCGGGCGTCAAAGGCTGCAACGAATCGTCGAGCACCGTCGTCGTCGGCTTCATCTGGAACCGCAACCCGCCGCCTTCCGGACGCGAGTTGCCCATCACTTCCATGCCTTGGTGGCCGGTCTCGGTCGCGCCGAAGTTCTCCGCAACGATCAGCGACGGCAGGTGCTCCTTGAACTGCTCTTTCACCGCGTCGGACAGGATCGCGCCGGCGGAACCGACGTACAGGACGCTCGATAGGTCGCGCTGCAGGTGCCGCGGCAGCGCTTCTGCCATCGGGCGCGCCATCGCATCGCCGACGATCGTCATCGTGTTGACGCGCTCGCGCTCCGCGACCTCCCACACGAGGTCCGCGTCGAAGCGAGGGATCAGCACGATCTTGTCGCCCCAGTTGAATCCGATGAACACCGCCAGCTGCGCCGCACCGTGGATCAGCGGCGCGATGGGGAACTGCACGATCTGCGGGTCGCGCGCGAGCGCGTTCTGCGCGATCATCTCCGGCTTCTCGACCGGCTCGCCCAGTGGGTTACCGCCGCCCATGCCGGTGAAGAACAGGTCTTCCTGGCGCCACATGACGCCTTTCGGCATGCCGGTCGTGCCGCCCGTGTAGATGATGAACAGGTCGTCGCCGGAGCGCGGTTCAAAGTCGCGCGCATCCGACTGCGCGGCCAGCGCCGTTTCGTACTCAACCGAGCCGATCGCCGACAGGTCCGCGTCTCCCCCGCCGACCGCGAACAGAGCCTGAAGCTTCGGCACATCGGCTTTGATCGCCGCGATGCGCGGCGCGAACTCTCGCCGATGCAGCGCTGCTACGAGATCCGAGTCCGCGAAGAGATAGCGCAGCTCGTCCTCGACGTAGCGATAGTTCACGTTGATCGGGACGGCGCGGATCTTCAGGCACGCGAGCATCCCCTCGACGTACTCCGTGCCGTTGTAGAGGTACATCCCGACGTGGTCGCCGGGCTTCACCCGGGCCGCTTGCAGCGCGTGCGCCAAGCGGTTCGCGCGCGCATCGAGCTCGGCGTAGGTCAGCCGCTGGTCACCGCACACGAGCGCGGTGCGCGCGCCGACGGTGTCGGCGAGGGACTCGAAGAGATCGGCCAGATTGAATTCCACGACGCAAGTAGAACACGTTCTCGTTCTGTCTGGCAAGACGGCCGGACGGCCTACTCGAGCGCGGTGACTTCCTCGCCCAGCGGATCACAGATCTTGCAGGGCTTCAGGTTCTTCTCCTCGCCGGTGACCCGCCTGATGTCCGTACGCCCCTTCACCACGACGCAGTCGGGCCGGTGGAACATCGAGCCGCGCGAGGTCGTGACGAAGACGGCGGTTTCAGCGGCGGGGCTGCTCGAGCTGATCGCCGTCGCGGTGCCGTGGCCGTTCGAGGACATCATCGATTCCATGCGGCGGAAGACCTGTTCGGTCTGGTCGGACTGCCGGCGTGTTTCGTGCACCTGGCGCGTCATCCAGTAGGCGAAGTAGAAGAGTCCGCCCAGCACCGTCAACGCCAGTCCGAGCAGCCCTCCAGAGATCATGTAGGGGATCTGCTCGAACGTGTATGGCGTGTGCGCGGCGCCGTACCACCCGAGGATGATCAGCGGGATCCCGATGCCCACCAGCAGGGCGCCGATGAACGCCATCATGCGCTCGACCGGCATCTTGTTGCCGCGCGAACGAACGTTGGCGAGGGACGCGCGCAACTTGGTTACGCGTCCTTCCGATTGGCGCTGCGCGACGTCCGTCATGGTTTCTCCAATGGGCACTCTTCAACAGCCACGGATGATGTAGCCGCCGCGGCCATCCTGTCCAAACCGGTGGCTCCGGCAAGCATCCACAACAGCGCGATCAGGATGAGGCCTATGGGGATTGCGACCGCTGCAACTGGAGTGATCCCGAGCGTGCTACCGGGCTGGATGCCCTGGACACTCGTGCTCGGGCTGGTCGGCGGAAGCACTTGCGAGGTCGGCAGTTGCGGCGCAGTGATCGGTACGCCCGGGATCGGGGAAGTCCCCAGCGGAGGTGCGATGTATGCGGGCGCGGCGGCCGACGCGATCGAGAGGTCGCCGAGGCGGAGCTCGATCGTCTGGTCGAACTGAGTCGGTGTCGCGATCAAGCCTTGCACGAACGTCGAGAACTGGTCGAGCGCCGGCGCAAGCGGGCTCGATCCCGGCGACTGCAGCCAGGTGCGGTATGGCTGCGGGATGTTCTGGACGATCTTGTTCATGCCCTGAGCGCTCAAGCTGATCACGACGCCGGCCGCGTTGATCGATCCCGTGCCCCCGCTCTGCGTGACCACGGGTGACGGAACGCTGATCGAGATGCCGTTGGGCGTGAGGTATTGCTGAATCAAGGCCTTCGCGATCTTTCCGAACGGATCTTGCGACTGACCGCCGGCGTGGAACCCGCTGGAGTCCAACGTGACCGCCTGGCCGCCGATCGTCATGCCGGAGATGACCTGAGACTTCGTCACCGTCACGTTCGTTCCGTCGCTTACCGCCTTCATGATGCTGTGCATCGCGGTGATATGGAGCTGACCGGCGAGATCGAAGTCGGTGATGAACGACTCACCTTCCGCTACTGCTTGGCCGTCGATCAATCCGGACGTCGAGATCGACTTGATCGCACCAACGCTGATCGCCCCAGGGAAACCGATCTGCTGCACCAACGTGGTTGCTTCGGTCACGTTCTGATCGGCGTGCGTCACCATCGTGACGCCGCCGCCCGCGTCGTACGAGTTGTCCTTCGGGCCTTGCGGGAAGAACGCTTGCGCCTTGAACGGGTACGACGGGTTGCACCCGCACCCCTTCTGCAGGTTGGCGGCGACCTGCGCGACACCGGTTTGCAAGTTGTCGATGACGGGGACGCACGGGTGCGTCGGGCCGGAGCAATCGAGGTACCGGGCGGACGTCGGATCTTCCAGGAAGATCCCGGCCGCCAGCGTCAAGCCGGCGTTCCCGTAGACGTCGCCGGGCCACACGATGCTCGACAACGCGTGCCCCGTCGGACCGGAGTCGATCGCGGTCGTCGAGTGCGCCTTATGAAGCTCGAACGTGTGCGGCGCGGGAACGCCGAAGCTCGGCGAGTCGATGAGCAAAGAGATCGCGTCGGCGGTCGCGTTCATCTGGTACCCGCCCAAGGCAGCAGTGTCTGCGCGCGCGCCCGGTATGACGAGCGGCACGGCGACCGCGGCGGTTGCGACCGCCGCTATCAACATCCTGCGGGTCCAGTTCATCCCGTCTTCCCGAGGTAGGCCGAAGACAGCTCGTCTTCGACGTCCGCAGCCTGGCCGACCCGCCTCACCCGGCCTTGCACCATTATCGCCGCATAGTCGGCTACGGCGAGAGCCGTTCTCGCGAATTG
>DATGHY010000117.1:0-13447 GCA_035307625.1 Actinomycetota bacterium | reverse complement strand
ATGCCGCGACCTTGCGGGACGTGGATCAGTCCGGAACGCGCGATCTTCTCGGCCGCCATTCCGCCGATGTGACGGTCGTTGAACAAGATGTCCCCGGACATCGGTTTGATCATCCCGGAGATCGCGCGCAACGTCGTCGTCTTCCCGGCGCCGTTCGAGCCGAGCAGCGCGACGACTTCGCCTTCGTTGACCTCGATGTCGATACCGAAGACGACCGGGATACCTTCGTACCCGGTGCGCAGCGAACGCGTCTCGAGGAGCGCCATCAGGCGACCTCCTCCGCTTCGCCTAGGTAGGCCTTGACGACCTCGGGGTCGCTCGAGACGCGCGCCGGCGGGCCCTCGGAGATCAGCTTCCCGAAGTCCAGGACGTAGATGTAGTCGCACGCCTTCATGACCAGCGCCATGTCATGGTCAACGAGCAGCATCGTGATACCGAAACGCGCGCGGATCTCCGGCAGCAGGGCGGCCAGCTCGGCCGTCTCGACGGCGTCGAGTCCGGCGGCCGGCTCGTCCAGGAGCAACAGCTTCGGTCGCAGGCAGAGCGCGCGCCCCAGCTCGACCCGGCGCTGCAGGCCGACGCTGAGCGAACCCGCGATGGTTTCGGTGTGCTCGGTCAGGCCGAGGAAGTGCAGGATCGCGCGCGCGTGCTCTTCGGCTTTCTTCTCTTCATAGCGCGCGCGCGGCAAGCGGAACGCGTCGCCGATCATGCTGCGAGGCGCGAATGCGTCGAGGGGCACCATCAGGTTCTCCAGCACCGTCATCGACGCGAACAGCTGCAGGTTCTGGAACGTGCGCGCGATGCCCAGGTGCGCGCGCGCGTCCGTCTTCAGTCCGCTGAGGCTCTGCTCTTCGTACGTGATCGAGCCGCTGTCCGGCTTCAGCACCCCGCTCACGCAGTTGAATAGCGTCGTCTTGCCGGCTCCGTTCGGACCGATGAGGCCGAGGATCTCACCGCGCTTCAACGAGAACGTGACGTCGTCGAGCGCCTGCACGCCGCCGAAGCGGATGGAGATGCCTTTCAGCTCGAGCATCGCCATCGCTAGAGCACCTCCGCGAGCTCGGGCTCGAGGGCGGCTCGCCGGCCGCCGATCTTGAGCACCTTCTTGATGTCGTGCTGGAGCTTGACGACTCCGCCCTGCGGCGCGAAGACGAGCTGCGTAACGAGCAGCGTGCCGAGGATCAAGGGGAAGAATTGAGCGTTCACGCCAAGGTGGTTGAGAAGCTCCGGCACCCACCAGACGAAGAGGCCGCCGATCGCTGCGCTGGCGAGGGACCCGACACCGGCGACGACGACCACGGCGGCGAGGGTTATCGAGTGCAAGAAGTCGTACGACGCCGGACTGACCGATCCGATCTGGACGGCGAGCAGCGCTCCACCCAGACCGGCGATCGCCGCGGAAACGGTGAAGGCCGCGAGCTTCCACTTGACGAGGTTGAGACCCATGGTCGAAGCGGCAACCTCGGACTCACGGATCGCGCGCAACACTCGGCCGGTCTTTCCGATACGCATGTTCCAAACCAAGAGCGCAACGAGCAGGAAGATCACGAAGACAAAGAGGTAGAACGAGTATTGGCCGGTGAGGTGGTAACCGAATAGCGTCGGTCGGGATGGTGTTCGTGGGTTGACGCCGCCGGTGAACGAGTTCCATGTGCCGTTCGCGAAGAGATAACGATCGGCTCCGAGAGCGACGCCGAGCGTGAGGATCGCCAAGAACAAACCCGAGAGCCGAAGGGCGGGGATCCCAACGAGGAAGCCTCCGAGCGCCGCGAACAGAACACCGAGGGGCATCGAGATCCAGAAGCTCCAGTGGTGACCGGAAGCGCCGGACAGCGCGCCCACGGTCATCGCACCCAACCCTGCGAAGGTGTACTGGCAGAAAGATATCTGGCCGACGAACCCCGTCAGCAAATTCAGCGACAAGATGAGGATGGCCACGATCACCGAGAGCGCCGCCAGCGATCGGTAATAGTCTGTCAAGAGCGCGGGGATCGCAACGGCAAGCAGGATCCCGGCGAAAACGGAAGCCCTACGAATCGCCGCCGGGTTCATACGGTTCTCCCTCGCGAGAAGCCCGGCCTGAACAAGAAGGCAAGCGTCGCGAGCATGAGGATGAACGCGACGAGAGAGCTGACGCCCGCTCCGTTGAAGAACGCACGCGGATACGTCTCGGCGATGCCCAAGAACATCGCACCGACGAAGGTCCACGGGAGGCTCGTGAGCCTGCCGATCAACGCAGCGGTGAACGCGTCGATCACGATCAGCGTCAGCGAGTACGTATTGAAGTTGATCAACGGCGTGATGAGCACGCCGGCCACTGCGGCCATCGCCGACCCGGCCATCCAAGACGCCGCCGTGACACGATTCACGCTGATCCCCCACAGCTTCCCGGTGTCGGGGTCATCGGCAACCGCGCGCATCGAGGTCCCAAGGATCGTCCGCTTCAACAGCAGGGCCGTCGCGACCGCGAAAACGAGTGCGACGATCAGCGTTGTTAGCTGGTCGTATCCGATAACGACTTGGGTACCGATCAACCGGAAACCACTTCTGCTGACGAGGTGAACGGGCTCGTGATACGACGTCGCGCCCCAGATCAGTCCGGCGCCGGCCTGGAGGATCAAGAGCCACCCGATCGTGATAACGACCTTCGTCAGCGCCGGACGTCCGGTGAGCGGCCTCATCGTCAGACGCTCAACGATGTACCCGATGAGCATCCCGGCCCCGATCGCCGCTAGAAGACCGACGATCGATGGCAGATGCCACCGAACTGCTACCTGATACGCGATGAATGTGGAGAACATCGCCACAGCCCCGTGGGCGAAGTTCAGCACCCCCGACACGCGATAGATCAGTACCAAGCCCATCGCCGCGAGCGCGTACGTCCCTCCGAGCACGAGACCGATCACGGTGAAGCTCGGTAGGAGCGACCACCCCGAAGCCAAGATTCCCATCAGATAGTCTCCCTGCTCACGGCTAGAAGCACTTCCAACCTGAATATGTCGTCCATACGCCCGAGCGCTTCTGGATCCACTCGAAGCACTTGTCGGGGTCGTGGTTCCCGGCTCCGTACGTCAGCGGAACCGTCAGACCCCCGGTGTTGTAGTTACTGAAGCTGTTGAGTGCGTCCACGAGGCTCTTCCGGTTGATCGGGTTCGTACCGATCTTCTTGATCGCATCTACGAACAGCTTCGCCGCGATCCAGTCGCCTTCCGTGTACACGTCGAGCGCCGGTACCTGACTCGGGTAGTAGCGCTTGACGGCGTCGTAGTACTCCTTGATGGCCGCTTGGCTCATGTGGTCCGCCGGCTCCAACACCGGTGTGAGCGATTGCGCGCCGTCGGCAGCTTTCCCGTAGCCGTCGTTCGCCGACGTCTTGTCGAGACCGAGTCCCTCAACCGTCGGGAACCATGACTGCCGCTCCATGGCTTGGAACAGCCTCTGGTACGAGAACGGGTCGAGGCCGGCGATGATCGAATCTGCGTTCTCTCGCCGGAGCTTAAGCACCACGTCGGTGTAGTCGGCCTTCGTCGGGTCGACGGGGTTGACGCTCGTCTCGGTGATGCCGTGCGCGTGCAGCGAATCCTGCAAAGCCTTTTGCACCGGCTGGATGAAGTTCGTGTTGACGATCACGATGCCGGGGTGGTGGATGTTGAGATCCACCGCGTGCGCACCCATCGCCGTGCCGTACCGAACGAAGTTCCCGTTCGTGGGGAAGGAGATCGGCGATGAGAACTCGGATGGGACGCCGAGGCCGCCGATCATCGGCACGCCTTGTTGTGTGAAGTAGGTGGTTTCAGGCTGCTCGCCGGAAACAGACAGCCAGCCGACGATCGCGAGCACCCCTTGCGAGACCATCTTCTGCGCGCACTGGTGCGCCTGGGTCGGGTCGTACGCGGAGTCACAGTCGACGAGTTGGAACTTGTAGCCGTTCACACCGCCTTGAGCGTTGATCATCTGGAAGTACGAGCGCACCGTGTCTCGCTCGACGGTGGCATCGAAGGGGCCCGTCTCGTCGTAGATGCCGCCGACCGTGATGAGACCGTTGGCCACGCCCGTGGTGCCGGTCGAAAGGTTCCCTGCAGCTTGGGTTCCTTGCGTGCCGCCGGACGTGATCGTGTGTCCCTGCGTTCCCTGGGTTCCTTGCGTACCCGCAGTCGCTCCCGAGACGGACGTCGTTGCCTGGCTCGCCGTCGCAGCGGGCTGGTTCACTGCGGTCTGCACGGTCGACTTCTTGCTGAGCTCGTGCACCACCGCGCCGCCCAGCACAAGGGTTGCAACCGCGCTGAGCGTCATGAAGACGATCGCAACCTTCTCACGCATCAGATCTGCTCCTGTTCCGGGTCATGGTCCCTCAATGCATGTCCAGTTCGAGTACGTCGTCCAGGTCCCGTTCTCGTTACGGATCCAGTCGAAGCAGTGGTTCGGATCGTGGCTCGATCCCGCCGAGTACGTGATCGGGACCGTCAGTCCAGTGTCGAAGTTCTTGATGGTGTTGAGCGCGTCCACCAACGACTTGCGGGTCACGGGGTTCTTCCCGATCCGCCTGATCGCTTCCACGAAGACTTTCGCTGCGACCCAGTCCCCTTCGCTGAAGTAGTCGATCGCTTCCATCTGGTTCGGGAAGTAATGGCGGACGGTGTCTTGGTAGTCCTTGATCGCTGGATCGCTCTGGTGATCCTGCGCCTCCGTGACGGACGTGAGCGACTCCGCGCCGTAGACCTGGGTTCCGTAGTCCTTCTGTGCGCTCGGCTTATCGAGGCCGAGGCCGCCGAATTTCGGGTGCCAGCCCGACCGCTGCATCGCCTGGAAGAAGCGCGCGTACGAGTAGGGGTCGAGCCCTGCCAGGACTGCGTCCGGGTTCTCTCCACGAAGCTTGATCACGAGGTCCGTGTAGTCGGGCTTCGTGATGTCGACCATGTTGACGCTGGTCTCATGGATGTTGTGTTTGTGCAATGAGTCGAGGAGGGCCTGCTTCGCCGGCTCCACGAAGTTGAGACTTACGAGCACGACGGCCGGATGCGTGATCCCAAGGAGCGAGGAATGCGTCCCCGTCGCCCAACCGTCACGAACGAAGCTCGCGACAACCGGATAGGAGATCGGCGAGTTGAACTCCGCCGGCACGCCGAGGCCCCCCACGACCGGAACGCCTTGCTGCGTCAGGTACTTCGTCTCCGGCTCCTCACCAGAGACGGAGTTGTTGCCGACGAACGCGAGCACGCCTTGCGACAGCAACCGAAGCGTGCACTGATGTGCCTGCGTGGGGTCGTAGGCCGAGTCGCAGTCGATCAAGCGAAGCTTGTAGCCGTTTACGCCGCCGGCGTCGTTCACCTTGGCGAAGTACGCGCGCACAACGTCGCGCTCCACGGTCGAGTCGACCGGGCCGGTCTCGTCGTAGATCCCGCCGACCGTGATGACGCCGTTCGAGACACCGGTTGAGGTAGTCGAGAGCTGACCGGCTTGCTGCCCCGCCGATCCCGCTGTGGTGACCGTTCTGGCGGCCGTCCCTTGTGTCCCCTGGGTCGCGGCGCTGCCCGAGGTCTGAGCCGTCGGCGCCGGCCCGGCCAGCGTTACCCCCGCGACCGTCGTCGTCGTGCCCTTCCCGACGTTGGCCGCGACCGCCACTCCCAGGCCCAGCGCAGCCAAAAGGCTGAGGGCCATGATCGTGACTGCTATCCGCTCTCTCATAGGCAATAAAGAGCCCCGCAGAGGCTCCCGGACGACCTATTTCGCCGGAGGGCGCTCGAATCCCTTCCTCACCCGTTTTCTGCCAGAACAAACGTGTCGGATGGGATATCCAGGGCGAGCAGCCCCTTCCTCACCTGGGCGAGTCAGGACCGAGCCGTCAGCCCGCGTCGATGCCGGTGAGCTCTGCGCTCATCTTCCAGAGCAGCTCTTGGGGCTCTTCCTCGAGCGACACCCGGGACGACCGGGACTCTCTCTTGTTGTCGAAGTACTTGCCGTTCACGCCTTCGACCTCCGGCGAGCTCGCGAGATACACAGAGGTCTCGGCGCCTTTCTTCGGGGAGATCGTGAACGGCTTCAGCAGGAGGTACACCGGACGGATCGGGATCTTGTTGCCGCTCCCCAGTCGTGTCGACACGAAGCCCGGGTGGAGACAGTTCGCGGTGACCCCCGAACCTTCCACCCGGCGCGCAAGCGCGTACGTGAACATGATGTTCGAAAGCTTCGAGCGACTGTAGGCCTTCCACGCGTTGAAGTTGAACCGGCGTTGAAGCTGAAGGTCCTCGAAGTCGAGCACACCGCCGCGATGTGCCTCCGACGCAACGATGACGATCCTCGATGGTGCGCTTGCGCGCAGCCGCTCGAGCAATAGATTCGTCAGCAGGAACGGGGCGAGGTGGTTCACGGCGAACACTTCTTCCAAGCCGTCTGTGGTTTCATGCCTGCGCGCGCGGAACACGCCGGCGTTGCTGATGAAGACGTCGATCTTCGGGTAGCGATCGAGCACCTCAGCAGCCGCGTCGCGGATCGACGAGAACGAGCTCATGTCGCCCCGCACGAGCTCGATCGAGCCGGTCGCAGTGCGGCGAAGGTCGTCGGCTACCGCTTCCGCCTTCTGCGGGTTCCGGTTGATGATCACGACGCGCGCACCCATGTCGGCGAGCGCGCGCGCGGTCTCCGTTCCGATGCCGGACGTGGCGCCGGTGATCACGACCGTCTTCCCTTGCATGGCGCGCATGCTAGCCGAGGGTAGGCCGTTGGTCCTACCAGCGGCTTCACAGAATCTTTACCGCCGCTTCATCCAGACTGCGCGTACGGGACCGAACATAATCTCGAGAACATCTCTCACTCGAAGGGGGAACCATGAAGACGGGAAGATCCGCTCGACGGCTTGCGGCCGTCGCGGTGATCGGGTTGATCGCAGCGACGGGCTGCAGCACGTCGAAGACCGCAGCGCCGCCGCCGGCCTCGCAGAGCGTGTCGTCGACCCCGACATCCTCGACGCCTGCGGTCGGCCAGCCGATCGATCTGAGCGGCATGGACCGCGGCCTCAGTCAGATCGACACCGAAGTTTCCGGCGCGAATGCCGGCCTGAGCAGCACCTCGGAAGGAGATGTGCAGACCCAATGAAGACCGCGCGCATCTTCTTGATCGGCGCCGCCCTCGCGTTGGCGAGCACAGCGCCGGCCGCCGCCCTCCCGGCAACCAGCGGGATGACGTCTGCTCGCATGACGTACCTCAAAGCGCGAGGACACCTCGCGATCCAGCGCAGGCTCAACGAGATCGATCGCTTGACGGCGCTCGTGAACGGGGCGACGCACCTGACGTCGTCGAACAAGTCGGCGTTGCTGTCGAAGCTGTCTTCCGATACGAGCGGCTTGCAGTCACTCGATACGAAGATCCAGGGCGACACCGACGGAACGACTCTTCGCAGCGACCTGCAATCGATCGTGACTGCATACCGCATCTACGTTCTCGTCGCGCCGCAGGTTCACATCGTCGTCGCATCCGATCGTGTGGCCGCGTACGTAACGCTCGGCAACTCCATCGCGGACAAGATCCAGGCGAAGATCGACGCCGCGAAGGCAGCCGGCAAGGATGTCAAGAAGGCGCAAGAAGCGCTGGACGACATGAAGAAGCAACTTGCCGATGCGGCTTCCGCCATCGCGGGCGTTGACGCCGAGGTCATCGCGCTCACGCCGAGCGGCTACCCCGGTAACCGCAGCACGTTGCTGGATGCGCGCAGCTCCATCCTGACGGCGCGCACGCACCTCGTGAACGCGCGCGCCGACGCGCACACGGCGGTCAACGCGTTGTCCTGATCGAGCGGCAACCTGAGAAGGGGCGGCCGTGCGGCCGCCCCTTTACTCGTTCCGGGTGCTCGCAGTAGCGTCATCTCGAAGGGGCACATAACGGGGGAGGACGATCATGGCAACTATCTCCGACGCTGCCGTCAAAGAGCTCGCGTCCGGGTTTTCGGGAGAGCTGGTTCGCCCCGGCGATCCCACCTACGACGAGGTCCGCAAGATCTTCAACGGCATGATCGACCGCAAGCCGGCGCTGATCGCGCGCGCCCGCACCGCGGCCGACCTGGCGGCAACGGTTCGTTTCGCTGCGCAAGAGGGCTTGCCGCTTGCGGTTCGGGGCGGCGGTCATGCCATCGCCGGCTTTTCGATGATCGACGATGCGATCGTGGCCGATTGCTCGCTGATGAACGAGGTCGCAGTAGATCCCAAAGGCGAGACGATCACCGCAGGCCCGGGCTGCCGGTGGCGGGACGTCGACGGCACCGCCGGCGCGCACGGGCTGGCGACGACCGGCGGCACGATCTCGAGCACCGGGATCGCCGGTTTCACACTCGGCGGCGGGCTCGGGTTCCTCGCGAAGAAGTACGGTCTCGCGTGCGACAACCTGATCGACGCGGAAGTCGTGCTCGCGAGTGGCGACGTCGTGCGCGCGAACGCGAAAGAGAACGCGGACCTTTTCTGGGCGATCCGCGGCGGCGGCGGCAACTTCGGCATCGTGTCTTCGTTCACGTACCAGGCACATCCGGTGACAGACATCACCTTCTCGCTCTTCATGTGGCCGGCATCGGAGGGTTTGGAGCATCTGAAGCTCTACCGCGACTACTTCCCCACAACGCCTCCGGAGGTCGTCGCGATCGGCATGTTCGGTACGGCTCCCCCGCTACCGTTCATCCCAGAGAATCTCCATGGGACCGACGCGTTCTTGATGGGCGCGATCTACCTCGGCCCGCAAGACGAAGGCGAGCCATGGCTGAAGCCGATCGCGGATCGGTCGCCCGCGGCGTCCGCCACGATCCCGATGCCGTACATGTTCGCGCAGCAGCTGCTCGACGCGAGCGCCCCCGAGGGCGTTCGCAACTACTGGCGCTCGGCATTCATGGATGAAGCGTCGGATGAAGCTCTCGAAGTGATCGCAGACGGCGCTACGAAGAACCCGAGCCCCATGTCGCTGATCCAGCTGATCAACGTCGGCCCTTCCCCCGAGGTCGACAACGCGTTCAACGGCCGGGAGCACGCGTTCCTCTACCACTTGATCTCGGTGTGGACGGACTCCGCCGACGACGACGCAAACATCGGCTGGAATACGAAGCTGTCGCAAGACCTCGCGCCGTTCTCGTCCAAAGGCGCGTACCTCAACTTCATCGGCGATGAAGGGAACGCGCGCGTGCGCAACAGCTTCGGGCCGAAGTACGATCGTTTGGTCGAGCTCAAGAAGAAGTACGATCCGACGAACATGTTCCGGTACAACCAGAACATCGCCCCGTAATCGTGGACGCGACGAACGTCCACGAAGGCGTCGCCCGGATAGCGGAATCGTGGGCTGCGGATCGAGCGGCCCGCCAGGCGCGGCGCGCGCTCGATCCCGCCGACTTCGCCGCCCTTCGTGACGCCGGTTTCACGTTGACCGGTGTCCCCGTTGAGCTCGGTGGCATCTGGCACGACATCCGGTCGTCCACGCGCGACGTCGCCGAGATCCTGCGAACGATCGCCCACGCGGACCCGTCCGTCGCGCTCGTGTCCTCGATGCACCCGGCGGTGCTGTCGTTCTGGCTCGCGACGCCGAAGGTTCCGGATGGGGATGCGGATGCGTGGCATGCGCAACGCGACTTGTTCTTCGAGCAGGCACGGACGGACTGGTTCGGAACGATCACGTCCGAGCCGGGATCCGGCGGCGACGTCGCGAAGACGAAGGCGGCAGCGCGCCGCGACGGCGAGACGTGGCGGCTGACCGGGCAGAAGCACTTCGGCTCCGGTTCCGGGGTGACGTCGTTCATGGTCACATCGGGACTCCCCGAGGGGGAGTCCGAGCCGGATTGGTTCATGTTCGACCTGCGCGGTGTGCCGTGGGACGGATCGAAGGGCGTGAAGCTGCTCGCCGAATGGGACGGGCACGGCATGGTCGCGACGCAGAGCCACGGGTTCATGTTCGAGGACTTCCCCGCGACGCGGATCGCATGGCCGGGCCACTGGCGCGCGGTGTCCGACGCGGCGATGCCGTTCATCGGCACCCTGTTCACGTCGGTGGTCTTGGGCGTCGTGCAGACGGCGGTTGAGGCCGCGCGCGCGCAGCTCGGCAAGAACCCGAGCGGGATGCGGCCGTACGAGCAGCTCGAGTGGGCACGCGCCGAACAAGAAGCGTGGCTCGCGGAACAGGCCTTCGAAGGCATGCTGCGCGCGGTGGAGACCAAAGACGTTCCGAACCGCGACGTGCTGACGGGGAAGGAGACGATCGCCGGTCTCGCGGAATCGTGCTTGCTTCGTATCTGCCGTGTGATCGGCGGCGGGACATTCTCGCGCCATTCCCCGTTCGGCCATTGGTTCGAGGACGTGCGCGCGCTCGGTTTCTTGCGCCCGCCCTGGGGCCTCGCGTACGACTCGCTGTTCGCCTCCGGCTTCCCGGTCTAGGCTGTTGCCATGGCGGAGGATTTCGAGATAGGCGAGCGCGTCGAAATCGCGGAGATCCGCGACGGCGAGATACCAGACGATGCACTCGGTGCGCGCGGCACGATCCAGTGGGTGACGCCCGGTTTCGCGGGCGAGCGCGGGTACGTCGAGGTCAAGCTCGACGACGGGCGCATCTTCGAGTTCCAGAACAAAGAGCTGCGTCGCATCTAGCTCACAGATGGCCTCGATCGAGCAGCTGCTCGAAATCCTTCTTCGTTCCGATGAACGCATCGAGGTCGATCAGCTTCTTCACGCCGTCCACGCGCCCGTTCCCCGCGTACTGCCAGAACCCGAGGTCCGGGAACTGGCCGATCGGCGGCCCCGTGATCACTTCGCGGATCCATAGAGGGTAGCCCCCGAAATGCCCATCGATGAACGCTGCGTACGACGTGCGGTTCACGTAGATCACGGGCTTGCGGTGTGTCGCGGTCTCGAGCTCGTTCAGGAAGATATGCAGCTGATCGCGAATCGCCGAGAACGGTGGATAGTGCTTGCAGTTGCCGGTGAACTCGACGTCGACGGCGGGAGGCAGCTCGCCGTCATCGGGGAGGAATCGAAGGAAGTTCTGCGCTTGCTCCTCACCGCTGCTGCAGAAGCTGAAGAAGTGGTACGCGCTGCGCGCGACGCGCCCGTTCGCCGCTGCCCAGTTCTGCAGGAACCTCGAGTCGTGCGTGTGCGCGCCCTCGGTGGCCTTGATGAACGCGAAGCGGAGCGACCCGCTCGAGACGAGCGTGGGCCAGTCGATCGCCCCCTGGAACGATGAAACGTCGACGCCGCGAACCGGATAGTCGGCGAGGCTCGGATCGTTGGGTCTGATGTAGCCGCGGTCGTACAGAGCGACGGCGGCGAACGCACCGCCGACGACAAGGGTTAAGACGAGCAACCAGCCGACGAAACGGCGCGAGCGCCTCCGTACGCGTCTCGCGCCGCTTCGCACGCGGCTACGTTAAGCGACTCGCCGCAGACTCCTCGTTAGCCATGCTGCGAGCATCAGCAGGATAAGCGCAGGTATCACTGCCGTAGCGGCGACACCGGTCATCGGCAAGAACCGTTTCGCTTCGACGGTTGTCGGAGTCGGGGCGCTCGTCTTGGTGGATCTGCTGCTGGACGTCGCGGAGACTCGGGCGGCGGGCGCATGACCCGGAACGACGGCGGGAGAGACCGCCGCTTTCCGGCCGAAGTCGAACACCCACGCGCCGCGCCCGTAAGCGCCGCCGAGGACGTAGCGACCCGTCGGGTCGAGCTTCATGCTGCGGAACGGCACCTGGGGCAGGTTGTTACCCAGGCGGTCCCACCGGCCGCTCCCCGCCTTCGAGATGAAGATGCCGACGTCGTTCGCGACGATCAGGCTTCCGTCACGCCACGCGATCGCGTGTGCGTCCGCGTGCGGGAGGTCGCCGGTGATGTCGGTGAAGTGGTTGCCCGCGTCGTGGCTGACCATGACCTTCTGCACGCCCGTGCGCGCTGGGTCTGCGCCGAGTAGCAGGTATTGCCGGAGGGTCACGTAGATCGTCTTCGGATCGTACGGGTCGACCGCGATGCCGCTGATCTGCTGATGCGGAAGGCCGATGCCCTTCGCCATGTGCCAGCACGCTGCACTTGCTTCCGCCGCCTTGCACTTCGGCAGAACGTTGGTCGCGATCGCGGCGTGGACCTTCTCAGGCGTCGCGACGGAGCCGTCGGCCAGCTTCGGCCTGCAGGTCGAGCACAGCGCCACGTACGACACGTTGCCAGCGGTGAACACGGCGCTGGAGTCCCACGGACCGTCCGGCGGCGCAGGCGGCGTGAAGACGGTCTGCCAGGCGCTGTTCAGCAGCAAGGTGCTTGTCGGGTCGTACTGGTTCGTGTCCGGACCGGCCGTCGTTTCTGCGATATCCGACGCCGCAGCGATGAGGTGGTTCGGGTTCGTCCGGTCGACCGCCCACGGCGATAGGAACGTCGCACCCGTTAATCCCGGCGTGACGTTGATCGTGTGCTGGAAGTCGTCTCGTGTCGCCAGGATCGTCTGGCCGTCGATGCCGCAGTAATACGAGTCGGCGTTCGCACCCGGGAAGACGTACACACCGTCGCCGCCGCACACCTGATACGCCGTTCCGTTCTTACGGATGTGCGTCACGCCGTTGTCCTGCAGCGCGAGCACGATGCTTCCGTCCTGCAGGAACGTAACGTCCCACGGCAGCACGGTCGACACCGAGTTCAGCGACCGCCACGTGCTGTTATCGAACCCGACACCGCCGATCGTGACCGAGTGCGAATCCTGCGCCCACCAACCGCCGTCGTTGCCGCTGTACAAGCGGATGCCGTTCGGTGTGCGCGCGATCGCCGCACCATGCTGGTCGGGGTGCGTCGTGCCCCCGCCGTAGAAGGGAAGCGGATCGGGGCACGCGATGCCGTTGTTGTTGGGGATGGTGTTGAAGTAGGTCAAGAAGCCGCAGAGGTTCGCGTACTTCTCGATCGTGGTCCACGTCATCGTCGGCACGGGGAGCGCGCCGGTCGGATCGTGGTAGTCACCTTGGAAGGTCTCTTCCAAGCCCATGTAGATCCGGTTCGGGTTGCTCGGGTCGGTCAAGATCCAGTTGTTGTAGTCGGCCTGATAGCCGATCCCGATCAATGGGTACGTCGGGCCCAGAACGGCGCCCGGCGACGTCGCCAGCGTTTGCGGGGTGCCTTCGAGCGTCCATCCGGCTCCGTCATCGCCTGATCGATACAAGCCGTTGAGAACGGAGTGGCCGGTCAGACTCAAACCCTCGGGGAGATCCGGCGTGCCGAATAGCGTGTCGCCTTGCGCTCGTCCAGCGTCGGAAACCAAGGCCCACAGGATGCCGTCCGCCCCCGGGGCCGTTCCGTACGCAAGACTGATGCGCCCGATCGGATCGGAGGACGTCAGCTGGTTCGTCAGCTTCGACGTCGACGCCATGAACGAGAACGAGCCGGCCTTCCCGCCAGAGGTCGAGCGGTACAGACCGTTGCCCGGCGCGACGACCGTGCCGTTCGGGAACGGCTTCTTGCCGAAC
>DATGHY010000116.1:0-12543 GCA_035307625.1 Actinomycetota bacterium | reverse complement strand
CTGCTCCTCATCGACACGATCGGGCTCCCGATCCCGTCGGAGTTGCCGCTGCTGTACGGCGGCTACCTGATCTGGCTACACAAGATCTCGATCGTCCCGGCCGCCTTCATCGCGGCGGCCGGCGCGCTCGTTGGTTCGATGATCGCGTACACGGTCAGCAGGAGCGTCGGGCGGGCCGTGGTCCTTCGCTGGGGGAAGCGGGTGCTCATCACCGAGGACCACCTGCATCGATCCGAGGTCTGGTTCGAGAAGCGCGGGCCTGCAGCCGTGTTCATCTGCCGGATGATCCCACTGGCGCGCACGCTCATCTCGATCCCGGCGGGCATCGCAGAGATGGAGCCGATCCGGTTTGGGATCTACAGCTTCGCCGGCTCACTTCCGTGGGCGTTCGCGTTGCTCGGCATCGGGTGGGGACTCGGAAGCAGCTACAAGAAGGTGCAGCATTCATTCACGCTCGTGAGCGTGATCGTGGCCGTCGTCATCGTCGCCGGAGCCGTGTGGTGGTTCTTGCGGCGCCGGCGTGCCGTCGAAGTTGGTTCCGAGTAGCGCGCGATCCGCGTAGCCGGTCGCGAAACCCAGCGCCGGATACAGCAGCAAGATCCCACCCATGAGGAAGCCGGAATCTTCCACCACGAGTGCAGCGATCCCCGCTGCAGCCGCGCCGGCAACACCTGCGCGCAACGGTAGGGAGAGGCTGCTCGAACTGATGCTCCAAACGAAGAACCATGCGAAGGCGAGCGCTACCAGCACGAGGGTTATGAAACCCTTCGGTCCGAGGCTTGAGATCTGGTTGTAGTTGAGCTGCCCGCGCAACCGGAGGAAGTCCCACGCGATACGCCATCCACCCGTGCGGATCGACTCGACTGCGGCGCCGCCGTGCGAATACAACCGGCCCGAGTCGGACAGCAATGCGCCCACGGCTGCGCCCGACGCGACGACGATCGCGACGGGAACGTGCCATGCGCGCACACGCCGCTGGAGAACGCCAAGGATCTCGATCGCCGCGCCGAACACGAGCGTCAATACGCCGATGAATTGCGCGCCGAGCGTGGGCGCACCGAGGACTACTCCTCCCGCGATCGCGCCGGACGCTATCAGCCACAAAGGAGCATCCAATAACGCCGTGCCGAGCATGAAGCCACCGGCTAGGAACGCGGTGAGGTGATTGCGGATACCGAAGAATCGCCATGAGTTCAGCGGATCTCCCCACAATGAGAGCGCCGGCTCGCCGCCGGGATGTCTCGAGGCGACGATCGTGAGCACGCCGATGGCCGCGGCGGTCGCCAGGACAACGATGCCGCAGAAGCGTTTCGACGAGCGGGCCGGCCACAAGAACCCGATCAAGAACGCGACCACGAGCACCGTGGAGCGGATGTACCACCGGCTGCTCGGGATGAAGAGCGCGCCCAGGTAACCCGCGGGGATCATCGCTGCCGCGCGCGCAAGCGCCGCAGCGAGCTTGTTGCGCTTCAGGATCACGAACAGGACCCCGAACACAGCACCGAACATCGCGAGTCCGGCGGTGACGCCGGTCAGCCCTGGGCCGAATCCGCGGTCGCGCAGGATGCGCGCGCGCAACGCATCGAGCGTTTGCATTGGATGTGGATCCGGACGCACTTGCAGCGCGCGCCCACCCGGTACGGGCTTGACGCCGGCGGCCTTCGCGATCGTCGCGGCGAGGTCGTACGGCGTAACGACGCCGGGTCGCTCGGCAACGCCGCGATCGAGCAGTCCCGGCTTGCCGAGCACGCCGATCAGAAGCGGGGTGAGCGCGCCGACCCCGACGACGATCGTCTGCACCGGCTGTTGAGCGAGAAACGTCTGCGCGTCTGACACGGTTCCGATGATGGCGATGACGACGCGAGCACCCGATGCCTCACCTCCACTCACAGACGGCAAGACAGTTCCAAGGCGCGCTGCGCTCCCTCCCGCGTCGGGCAACACTGTCGTCTCGATCGAGGCGCCGTCGTCCGTAAGCGCTCGCTCGAGCTTGCCGGGCGCGCCGCCCAATGGCCCCGGCTCTCCGGTCAGGCCGCGGGGGGCCGCGAACCCCACCTGATCCAGGAAATCGGACGAGGACCTCGAGTCGGGGAAGACTCCGAGCCCCACAGCAGCCGGATGCGATGAAAGAAGCGCGCGCGCCTCCGATTCAGGCATCCCGAGAACCAAGACGGCCGGCGGAGCAATAACGGTGAGGCCGCCGTGCGGCGCTGCATCGGCGACATTCGCGGTGAGTGCGACGCAAGCCCATAAGCAAGCCGTTAGAGGGACGATGCGTCGCACGGTGGAACTGTACGGCCGCGCGCGCGCCCGGCTGCTCAGGCCAGCCCGATCTCTGGCGCCACCAGCTGGAGGCCCTCGATGCCCAGCTCGATGAACTGATCGAGCTCGAGCCCGATCGCTGTGCACGCGTGGATCTCGTCCCGGTTGACGCCGGGCGCGAAGGACTTCTCTTTCAGCTTCTTCTTCACCGACGACACCTTCATCCCCACCGCCTTCTCCGGGCGCGGCAAGGCGGCCGCCACCAGCAACCCCGCCACCGCGTCGGCCGCGACGATCGAGCGGGACATCAGGTCGGTCTGGTACTGCGGGTGCGCGTGGGCAAGGACCCCGTTCACGACGAGCTCGTCTTCACCGGCCTCGCGGAGCCACTCCGCCGCGAGGTACGCGTGTCGCTCGAGGTCCTTCCCCGTTTGGTCCTGATCGAGGTCGTGGAAGAGCCCGGTCAGACCCCAGGCGTGCTCGTCTTCATTGAAATGCTGCGCTAGTCGGCGCATCACACCTTCGACCGAGACCAGGTGCCTGACGGTGATGTCCTTGTCGGTTTTTTCCCGAACGAGCGCGATCGCTGCTTCCCTCTCCATAACACTCGGATGATAATCGCCCGCGAGATTCGCCGGCCGGGCGCGCGCGCGCGATGATGAGGCCATGGGGAAGGCGGCTTTGATTAACGTATGGGCGCAGTAAAGAGGGTGCTTCTCGGCCGCCCACTGGCGAGCGAAGAAGCCCACCACCAGCTCCTCCCCAAGATCCTGGCCCTTCCGGTGTTCGCGTCGGACGCGCTGTCGTCCGTCGCCTACGCGACCGAAGAGATCATGCTCGTCCTTCTGCTCGCCGGGACGGCGATCAACCCCACGAAGCATCTCAAGACGTCTTTGTTCATCGCCCTCGCCGTCGGCATCCTGATGATCATCGTCGTCATCTCATATCGACAGACGGTGCGCGCGTACCCGAACGGTGGCGGCGCGTACATCGTGACGCACGAGAATCTCGGTGAGCTACCGGGCCTGGTTGCGGCTGCCGCGCTCCTGACCGACTACATCCTCACGGTTGCGGTCAGCATCGCCGCCGGCGCGTTCGCGGTGACGTCGCTCTTGCCACACGCGAACATCAGCAAGCTCGGCCTCTCTCTCGCGTTCATCGCCGTGATCGCCGTCGCCAACCTACGCGGCACCAAGGAGTCGGGCGCGGTGTTCGCTATCCCAACGTATGCGTTCGTGCTGTCGATCCTCGTGATGATCGTCGTCGGTGTCGCGCGCTGTGAGTTCGCCACCTGCCCGGTTGCGACCGTGCCGCACCCCGTGCCTCCACAGCTCCAGGCGTTCGGCCTCTTCATCATCCTTCGAGCGTTCGCCTCCGGATCGACCGCCCTCACCGGAGTTGAAGCGATCGCGAACGGCGTCCCCGCGTTCCGCGGACGGAGGCCGGCCGATCAAGCGCACAACGCGGCGAGCACGCTCGGGATGCTCGGCGCGATCGCCGTCACGATGTTCCTCGGGATCACCTACCTCGCGCACGCCACGCACGCGCGCCCGTCGGAGACGAAGTCGATCGTTGCACAGGTCGCCGATGCCACGTTCCACGGCGGTTTCGGATTCGTCTTCGTTCAGATCGCCACGGCACTCGTGCTCGTGTTGGCCGCGAACACCGCATACCAAGACTTCCCGCGCCTGTCGTCGATCCTTGCGAAGGATCGATTCATGCCGCGCCAGTTCATCAACCGCGGCGACCGGCTCGTCTTCTCGAACGGCATCTTCGTCTTGACGGCTGTCGCGGCCGCCCTCCTCCTTATCTACGACGCGAACGTCACGAAGCTGATCCAGCTGTACGTGCTCGGCGTGTTCACCAGCTTCACGCTTTCGCAGACGGGCATGGTCCGCCGCTGGCGGCGCCTTCGGCCTCCGGGATGGAAGCGGAACGCGATCCTGAACGGGGTCGGCGCCGTCGCGACGTTCATCGTTCTTATCGTCGTCGCCATCACGAAGTTCACGCACGGCGCGTACATCGTGATCATCGCCGTCCCTCTCATCGTCCTCCTGTTCAAGTCGATCAACCGGCACTACGTGTCCGTCGCAGGCCAGCTCCGATTGCCGGAAGGCCGTCCGCGTCAGCTGCGGGGCACGCGCGCACTCGTCCTGGTGAAAGACGTCGACGAGGCGACGATGCGAGCGCTTGGCTACGCGCGCTCGCTGCGGCCGCTCGACGTGCGCGCGCTTCACGTCGGAAGTGGCGAGGAGGCCCGTCTCGTCACCGCCTCGTGGGAAGAACGTCGCCTCGTGACGCCGCTCGAAGTTATCCCTGGGAACGATCGGGACCTCATCGACCCGATCCGCGGATACGTGCGCGGGATGAACGTTGCGGAGGATGAGGTCATCACCGTTGTGATGCCGGAGGTGTATGAGAACAAGGGCAGGCGCGAGTTCGTCCGCCGCCGGCGCGCGCTCCTGCTGAAAGCGGGTCTTCTTTTCGAGCGGCGAGTTGTCGTCACCGACGTTCCGGTTCTCGCGGAGGAGAACGAAGTCACCTCGGGCCGCCCCATCGTCCCCGCCAGAACGATCGCGATCGTCCTGGTTTCGGCGGTGCACAACGCGACGTTGCGCGCGCTCGAGTACGCACGCTCGCTCAGCCCGACGGAGCTGCGAGCGGTCACGTTCAACGTCGACCACGACGAGACGATGCGGGTCGTGAACGAATGGGCCGGTTCGGTCGCCGACGTTCCACTCGAGGCGATCGACTCGCCGTACCGCGAGGTGACGAGGCCGCTCGTCAAGTACGCGCGCCAGCTGAAAGCGGCCACGCCCGACTCGGTCGTCTCGGTCATCGTGCCCGAATTCGTCGTCCGTCATTGGTGGCACCAGTTCCTTCACAACCAGACGGCGCTCGGGATCAAATACGCGCTGGTATTCGAGCCGGGGATCGTCGTCACGAGCGTCCCGTACCACTTGGACTAGCCGGCTTTGCCGATTTGCAGGCGGCAAGCGCGGCTGTAGTCTTCCCTCCTATGCACGTAGTCATCGGTGGATGCGGCCGCGTCGGTAGCCAGCTGACCGTGAATCTGGCGCGCCACGGCCACACCATCTCGATCATCGACAAGAAGCCGAACGCGTTCGAGCGGCTTCCCCCAGGGTTCGAAGGTCAGACCCTGGTCGGGATGGTCTTCGACCGCGAGACGCTCGAGCAGGCCGGCATCCGCGACGCCGGCGCCTTCATCGCCGTGACCAACGGCGACAACTCGAACATCGTGTCGGCGCGCGTCGCGCGCGAGCACTACAACGTCGAGCGCGTCGTCGCGCGCATCTACGACCCCCGGCGCGCGGAGATCTATCAGCGCCTGGGCATCAAGACGGTCGCGACGGTCCGCTGGGCCTCCGCAGAGATCTACGACGTCCTGTTCCACGGCATCGAGCACGCCGAGCTGGCGATCGGATCGGGAGACATCGTGCTCCTCCGCGTCGAGATCGGCCCGAACCTCGCGGGCGCGCTGGTTTCCTCCCTCGCCGAGGCCGGGAAATCGCTCGTGGTGGCGCTCGACCGGATGGGAACCCCGACGATCCCCGGCCCGGATGCCTGCTTCCAGGATGGCGACGTCGCGCACATCATCGTCGCCCGCGACTCCATCGACTCCTTGCGCGCGAAGCTCGACGAGGAGCAGCACTGATGCGGGTCGTCATCGCGGGGGCGGGCAACGTCGGTTCCTATCTCGCTTCGGACCTGACGGACCGCCGCCATCAGGTCGTCGTGATCGAGCAGCTTTCGGAGCTCGCCGCGCGCGCGAAGAGCCAGATCGCGGGTGCCACCGTCATCCACGGGGATGCGTGCGAGCCCTGGGTGCTCGAGCGCGCTGAGGCTGCGCGCGCAGACGTGGTCGTGGCTGCGACCGGAGACGACGAGGACAACCTGGTCATCTCGCTGCTGGCGAAGCAAGAGTTCGCAGTGCCGCGCGTGATCGCGCGCGTGAATCATCCCAAGAACCAGTGGCTCTTCACTGAGAGCTGGGGCGTCGACGTCGCGATGAGCCCGCCGCACATCCTCGGCGCGTTGATCGAAGAGGCAGTGTCCGTCGGCGACTTGGTCAAGCTGTTCCGGCTCGAGCACGGCCGAGTGGCCCTGGTCGAGGTGACGCTACCGGGCGACTCTCCGGTCGTCGGCAAGCACATCTTCGACCTGCGGCTGCCCCACGACTGCGCGCTCGTCGCGGTGATCCGCGATGGACACGTGATCATCCCCGAACCGGAGACCCCGCTGACGGCGGGCGACGAGATCCTTGCGATCGCGACCACCGAAACAGAGGACATGTTCCGCCGGACGATCACCGGCGGCTAGCTGCTAGCGGTTCTCCTGCGGCGAGAACTCCGTAACCGGGTTCATAAGCTGCAGCCGCATCGGGTCCCCGCCGAGCCGCCCTTCGACCACGACGCGCGCGCCCAGCGTTAGACCCGAGATCTGCCGACGGCCGAGCCAGACCGCGGTCACCTGACCGGTCCCGTCGCCGATCACAGCTTCGATCGCAGGGACGCCCTCGCGCGGGCGAACCCGCAGCCCCTCGACGACCCCGGCGATGCGCGCGATCGATCGCGGAGCCGCGCTCGCGATCGGAGTCGTCCCTGGGACGGCGGACGCCCAAGCCCGGATGGTTTCGGATCGCCGCTCCGACTCGTCCTGAACAAACCGCTTGAAGAACCGCCTTACCATCCGCCCCCCGTCGTCGCGCCCAGCGACGTGCCTCAGCGCTTCGTTGTCGACCTGCTCCTCGTCGCAGTCTTCGACGAGCTGCGCTTCGGGGTGGCTGCACTCGGAGGAGCCTCGGCTGCAGGAGCAGCATCGGGGACCGCCGGCACCGGCTCCGCCATCATCTCATCTTCCGGCCGCACCTTCTTCGAGTTAGCGATCGCGAGGGCAAGGATCACGATGCCGACCGCAACGATCGCTGCGCGCGCACCGTTGTTGTGCTGCAGGCGCACGATCACCGGCACGGTCAGCAGCGACACGAGGTTCATGACCTTGATGAGCGGGTTCAGCGCCGGGCCCGCCGTGTCCTTGAAGGGGTCACCGACGGTGTCGCCGATCACGGTCGCCTTGTGCGGTTCGGAGCCCTTGCCGCCGTAATGGCCTTCCTCGACGTACTTCTTCGCGTTGTCCCACGCACCGCCCGAGTTCGAAAGCATGACCGCGAGCAGCTGCCCGGTCAGGATCACCCCGGCCAAGAACGCGCCCAGCGCCTCCGCTTTCAACGCGAACCCAACGATCACCGGCGTGAGGATCGCGAGCAACCCCGGCGTTAAGAGCTCTCGCAGCGAACGCTTCGTGCAGATGTCCACGACCTCTGCGTAATCCGGCTTCACGGTCCCCTCCATGACGCCGGGGATCCGGAATTGTTTCCGGACGACCTGGACGATCTGACCGGCTGCTCGGCCGACGGCCCGGATCGCCAGCGAGGCGAAGAGGAACGCGACGGCGCCGCCGATCAGAAGACCGACAAGCACGTCGGGATGGTCGACACGGATCGGGAAGTCGAGCACCGCCTTGCCGCCTTTGCTCAGCTCGCCGATCACGATCGTCCGGAAGGAGCCGAACAGCGACGTTGCTGCGATTACGGCGGTCGCGATGGCCATGCCCTTCGTGATCGCCTTCGTCGAGTTCCCCACAGCGTCCAAGCCGGTGAGGATCTGGGCCGGCCGGCCTTCGAACTCGCCGGACATCTCTGCGATGCCCTGCGCGTTGTCGGAGATCGGTCCATACGTGTCCATCGAGACGATGACGCCGACGGTCGTCAGCATGCCCATGCCCGAGAGCGCGATGTAGTAGAGCTTCTCGTCGATGCTGTGATCGAGCAGGAACGCGCCGATGATCGCGGACGCCACGGCGAGCAGGGCCCAGACCGTGGACTCCATACCGACCGAGAAACCGGAGAGGATCGTGGTCGCGGCTCCCGTATTCGAGCTCTTCGCGATCTCCTGCACGGGAGCCCGGGTCGTGTCGGTGAAGTACTGCGTCAGGATCTGGATGACGGCCGACAGCCCGAGACCGATCAAGACCGCGTAGAAGTCCTTCATGTTGTGCGCGTAGAAGTGCGCGACCAGGGCGACGGCACCAGCCGACAGGGCGGCCGAGACGAAGAATCCGCGGTTGATAGCGCGCATCCCGTGCTCTGTCTCACTTCGCGGAGCTACCAGATAGATGCCGACGATCGACGTGATAACGCCGACGGCGCGCACGAAGAGCGGGAACGTTACGCCGATGATGGCTGCAGCGGGGCCTTTCGTGATGAACGCCGCGGCGCCGAGGATGATCGCGGCGACGAGTGTGACCTCGTACGACTCGAACAGGTCCGCAGCCATCCCAGCGCAGTCACCGACGTTATCGCCGACGTTGTCCGCGATCGTCGCCGCATTACGCGGATCGTCTTCAGGGATGTCTTGCTCGACCTTGCCGACGAGGTCCGCGCCGACGTCCGCCGCCTTCGTGAAGATGCCGCCGCCCACGCGCATGAACATCGCGAGCAGCGCGCCTCCGAATCCGAATCCGATCAACACGTCGGGCGCGTCTTCCTTGAACAGCAGCAAGATGACGACGGCGCCGAGCAGGCCGAGCCCGACCGTGAACATGCCGGCGACGCCACCGGCGCGGAACGCGATCGTGAGCGCGCGCCGCAGGCCCGACTCCTTGGCGGCGTTCGCGACGCGCACGTTCGCACGGACCGCGAGCGACATGCCCGCGAAACCGGTGAGCGCGCTGAAGCCGGCGCCGAGGACGAAGGCCAGCGAGCGGCCAAGACGGATCACCCACGCGGCGTGCAACACAGCGCCGCCGACGCACTTCCCATTGACCAGCGGGATCAGCTTGGAGGCCGCGCCGCTCCCTGCGATGCACGCGACCGGCGCCGGAAGGATGAAGAAGATCAGGATGCCGATGACGACGACGAAGGCGCCCACGGTGCTGAACTGCCGTTTGAGGTATGCCGCACTTCCTTGCTGGATCGCCTTGGCGATCTCGATCATCTTCGGCGACCCTTGCGGTGCCGCCAACACCTGCTTGACGAGGAAGTAAGCCACGATGAGAGCCACCAGCGAGATGCCGAGGATGATCCACAGCGCGTTGGTTTCCAACGTGCGGAAAGGAACGGGGATCTTCCCGCCCTCGGCCGCAAGAATGCCGCTCATCGAACCTCCTGTTGGGACGGCGTTGACATAAGGGGGTGCCGCGCGCACGCGATGCTATCTTGACCCCCCTAGGCCTGCAAAGCGCACGGAATACGGCCCGCGGGAGCCATCTCGAGGTCGTTGCGCAGGGTAAGGGCGGTTAGTACCCTCTCCGCGTCCATGCGACAACCCACATTTTCACGGCGGAAGACACGCCAGCAAAGACTCCTTCGAACCGGGATCGGAGTCGTCGTCATCGTCGTGCTGGCTGCGCTGATCGCCAACCTGGCCGGCGGCGGAAAGAAGAAAACGAACACACCGCCTCCTGGTATCGCGGTGGTGAAGTTCGTGGCGTCGGTCAAAGGTGACAGCGACGCTAAGGCACCGTCGCGGAGCGCAGTCAACGCCGAGGCGGGCAAGATCGTCTCGATGCTCAACGATTGGTACGAGCAGGCCTTCGTCGATACGAGCAGGTTCGGTGACGGCACGTTCCCCGACATCGCGAAGAACTTCACCGACGCCGCCAAAGCCCAGTTCAAGAACGACGTGGCCACACTGACGATCGGCGATGCTCGCACAGAGGTGAAGCGGGTCGATCCGTCGACGCAAACGGCGACCGTCACCGTGTACTTCAGCAACGGGAAACCCACCTACGCGATCGCTGCGGTGCACTTCATCGCCAGCGCAACGATGAAGAAGTCGGGCGCATACCCGCTCAAGATCGACCAGAGCGTGACGTACGACTTCCAGATGACAGGGCAGGGATGGGTCGTGTCCTATTACTCAGCGAAGCAGTCCCAGAACTCCGTCGTTCCCTCTCCGAGCCCTTCGGCGTCATGAGCGCGCGCCGGAAGCTCTTGCTGTTCCCGGTCGCCGGCGTGATCGGCGCGCTGCTCTGGGCCACGCTCGGCTCGTTCCAAAGCGCGGCCGGCCAGACACCGGCAACGACCATCGCGCGCGCACACGCCGGCGAGTTCGCGCCGAGCTACACCAGGCCGATCTTCATCCTCATGCTCGGCGGCGACGGCCGCACGGGGAACTCGCCGAACGCGCGGAGCGACTCGATCCACATCGTTGCGATCGTGCCGAGCACGATGCACGCATCGATCCTCGGCATCCCTCGAGACTCATACGTGAACATCCCCGGTCATGGGCAGAACAAGATCAACTCCGCCATGTTCTTCGGCGGGCCTCAGCTGACTATCCAAACGGTCGAGCAGCTGACGGGTTGCCACTTCGACTACTACACGCTGACATCGTTCCAGGGGTTCATAGGCATCGTGAACGACTTCGGTGGGATCACGATGAAGGTGACGGAGAACACGCCCCCCGACCACTATTCGCACTACAACTTCCAGCAAGGAGTCACGTATCACCTCAACGGTGGCACGGCTCTTGCATTCGCGCGTGACCGCCACACGCGCCCCCGCGGCGACTTCGACCGGTCGCTGGCTCAGGGCAAGCTGATCATCGCTGCGCTCGCACAGCAAGAGGCGAACTCACGCAAGGACCCGGGGACGCTGTTGCGCGCGATGGGCGCGATGTACCGCAACCTGCGACTCGACATCCCGGTGACCGAAGCGCTCAAGCTCGGGCTGCTCGCGCTCAAGATCAAGCCGGCGAACGTCACGAACGAAGTGATGACCGGCGGGATCGGGAACGTGGGCGGAGCGAGCATCGTGACTGTGCCGCAGGCTGCTCGGAATCAGTTCGTCGACATCTGCAGCGACGGACAGCTCGGCAACTAGCCCGAACGCGCGCGGTGCGAGCCGCCGGGCTTCATGAACGTGTGGCGGATCGCATGCACTAAGCCCTCCCGGTTCTCACGCTCCTTCACGATCAGGATCAGGAACAACGCGAGATACGCGAACGCGAATCCGTAGCGGATGGTTCTGCTTTCGAAGCCGAACTGCGCGATGAACAACACGAGCAGCCCGCTGGCTTCGGCCCGCGAGATGGTCATGTTCGCCAGAACCGAAACCGCAAACAACGATTGCGCGGCGGTGAGGAGCACCTCCTCTACCTGTCGAGGATCCATCGCCATAGGCGCGATCGATCGATGTGCGATCGCGTACACGGCCGGTAGCGTCCCGACGAGCAGCGTCCATTGGTTCACCTTCGAAGACACCAGCGTTCCCAACCCTTGTTGCGGCTGCGCGCGCAGCACGAACAAGATCGCGATGATCATCTCGGGCGCCTCTGATGCGAGCGGTGCGAGCCACTGGACGAGCAGGAACTGGCTGATGTGGAAGCGCTGTCCGGTCGCGACGAGGCCCTCTGCGAACGGCTCGGCGCTGGAGAGGATCATGACCGCCGCGAAGACGAAAAGGCCAAGCGTGAACGCACGCCGGGTTCGAGTGGGGAGCGACGCGATCGCCAGCGGCGGGCCCACCAGCTCTGGCTCTTCTTGCTCTTCCTTCGCGGCGTGCATGATGTAGAAAACGAACATCGCGCCGAAAACAGCCGAGTCGATCAGATCGATGTGGTTCAAGATCACGATCTTCATGGCCCATACCGTTGCGATGAACAGGAACCCGAGATCGGTCCGTCGCGATCCTGGCAGCGTGACTCCCTTGTTCTTCGATCGGAAGAACCACAGCAGGACGACGGCCGCCCAACCCAACCCGATCAGCAGCCGGTTGGCCCCCGTCATGTTCGCCGTCGCGAGCGCGCGGCAGTGGCTTGGCTGACACGTGAGGACACCGGTCCGGTCTTCCACGCCTGCCTTCCACGAGAAGACGAGATCCACCGCGTACTCGGGAAGTACCGCGATCAGGGCCAGAAACGCGATCGCGAGACCCTTGGAGATATCGAGTTGTGCGACTTCGGCGGCCCACGAAACCAAGAACGCTGCGCCCAAGATGGCCAGCCCGAACAGCAACGTCTCGAACGGTGGCGCCCCATGCACAGTGCCGAACACATGGAAACGCATGAGCGCCGACGGAAGGGTTAGCAGCGCAGCACCGATGAGGAAGGCCCACTGCTTCCGCGGGTGAACCAGCTCGTCGGGCGTCCGTTCGTCCGGCACGGGCCGCAACCCTACCAAGGGATGCACGCGTCCAGCCCGTGTCACGATCGGCAGTTAGGCTCACGGCCATGGACCCCGACCGCGTGCTCGCGTCGC
>DATGHY010000115.1:0-4122 GCA_035307625.1 Actinomycetota bacterium | reverse complement strand
CTCGCCGGTTGCCGTTGCGCCGATCGATGCGAACCAACGCAAAGCAGAGTCGAGCCGTTCTTGGGCGATCGCGCGCGCCTGGCCCTCCGTCCACGCGAAGTGGCTCGGGGCCGTCGCCGGGACGACGATGTGGAATTCCGTGGGGCCTTCATCGAGAACGGCTCGAACCTTCGCCGCGAGCGCGGCTCCGCCGAGGGTTTGGTTCGACACCACCAGGTACCGGCGCATCGAAGCCTCCTTCCGCCGATTGCCCTTCCGGTATACGCCGGGTCCAGGCCGGGGACAAGGGTCGGGCCGCCGCTACAATGCCGCGCGGAGGCGTCGCCTAGCCTGGCCGATGGCGCCGGTTTGGAGTACCGGTTTGCGGGCAACCGCATCGAGGGTTCAAATCCCTCCGCCTCCGCTCTGTAGCCCGATCGCGAATTTGGGAGCTCGATCAGCGCGTCCCACGCTTAGGCTGGTCGCCGTGACAGTACGTGAGATGACCGAAGGCGATATCGACTCCGTCGTGGACGCGTACGAAAGCGTTGCGGCCGAAGGCATGTGGGTCGGCGGTGAGCTGCCGATCGACCGAGAGCACGCTACCTCCGTGCGCGTGGATCGGGTACGTCGTGGCGAGTGCCTCTCGTTGGTTGCCGAAGTTGGCGGACGCATCGTCGGTGAGCTCGGTGTCGATATCGTGCACGGCCACGGCGATCTCGGGATGCACCTGCTGAGCGATTTCAGAGGGCAAGGGATCGGTAGCGAGATGATGGCGCGCGCGATCGACTGGGCGCGCGCGCAAGGCCTCGCGAAGCTGACGCTGGAGGTGTGGCCACACAACGAGCGCGCGATCGCTCTGTACGAGAAATTCGGTTTCGTGCGAGAGGGATATCACCCGAAGCAGTGGCGCCGGCGCAGCGGCGAATCGTGGGACACGATCTCGATGGGGTTGGTGCTCTAGCCGTCGGGAACGCTGCAGCTGCGACCTGCTTCACGCGTCTACGAAGCCGATGCGGGGAGGTCGAAGTCCTCTCTGCGATCTTCCGAAACAAGGTCGAGGTACTCGGGATGCTCTTGGATGTAGCGTCGTGTGAAGGGACAGTACGGTTCGACGAGCAGCCCTTCGCCTCTCGTCTCATCTAGCGCCCATTGCACGAGCTGCGACGCGAGGCCCTGCCCCCGGAACTTCTCGTCGATGATCGTGTGCATGAACGCGCGCACACCGGGGCCTGTGCGGTACTCGGTGTACCCGGCCATCTCCTCGTCGACGATGATCGCGAACACGTAGCGCTCGGGGATGTGTCGAACTTCGGTCATCGTGTCTCGATCCCCCGGATCCACGGAGGCGTCGGCGCTTCGACGCGGCCGAGCTTCGACGACACCGGTCCGAACCGATCGTCGTCGTGATCCTTCCACGCGCGCCACGCGTCGGTGATCTCATCCAATGTGCGCGCCACGAAGTTCCACCACATCTTGACCTCTGCGCCGAACGGCTCGCCGCCGATCAACAGCATGCGCGCGCTACCGCTGCGCTCCTCGACGCGCAGCGTCTGATATCCGGCCGGCACCAACGCGAGCGACCCGAGGTCGACGAGCGCGTCCTGGACCTTCAGCGGCCGATCGACCGGAACGACCGCATGCTCGAAGATCGGGTGCAGCGGGATCTCGACGCTCCCCTCGAACGTTACGTCGAGACCGACGGCGGGATGATCGACGCCGGCCCGTGAGGCAACGCCGCCGAACGACCCGACGATGACGCGCGCGTGTCCGCTGGGAAGCTCGACGAGCGGGAGGTCCACGTGATGCTCGAAATGATGAGCGCCATCGCGTGTCCCATCGGGCTGCGCGATCCACATCTGCGCACCGAGAACGCCGCTGGACACCGCCGGCGCTTCCACGCCTTGCTCCGCGTGCGCGATCCCGCGCCCGGCGGTCATGAGGTTCAGCTCGCCGGGCCGGATGAGCTGCTCGGTTCCGAGCGAATCCGTGTGCACGACGGTCCCGTCGAACAGCCACGTGGCGGTCGCGAGCCCGATGTGCGGATGGGGGCCGATCTCGATCGGCGGAGGCTCGGCAAGATCGTTTGGATGCATGAGATCCACGAAGCACCACGGCCCAACCGTGCGGCGTCTCTTCGTCGGCAGGACTCGCAGGACGCCTATCCCACCGACGTCGGCGATGCGGCCTTCCTTGACCTCGATCTCGCCGAGACCGGGTTGAGGTCCTTCGTTCAGCTCTTCGAGTGGGCCGCTCAATTCCGATCGCCTCCGGGTGGTTCGAACCGCGATGGGGCCGGGGACATTCCCTCTCAGAAGCTCAGGCCTGCAGGCTTCGCAGCACGCAGAACTCGTTCCCCTCCGGATCGCGCATCACAACCCAATTCACGTCGCCTTGGCCGATATCCGCGTGCGTCGCACCTAGTGCGACTAGCCGCTCGACCTCTTGTGCGTGATCGCCCAGAGGCGAGACGTCGATGTGCACGCGGTTCTTCACGTCTTTTCCTTCGGGTACCGGGACGAACACGATCGTCGGCGCAGGCGGCCCGCTGCGCGCGCGCGCCTTCCACTCCTCGTACAGCTGCGGTCCCGGCTCGCCGACGAAGTCTTTCGGCCCGACCTCGATGATCTCCGGCTGCTCATCCAGGATCTTGTAGTCGAGCACCGCACACCAGAAATCGGCCAGCTTCTTGAGGTCGTGCGCGTCGATAACGAGCTCTGTGAATCTGCTGGTCATGACGTCCTTTCGCCGGGTGCGCGCGTCCCGGGCGCTCCTTATACTAGGTCGCGGTGGCCGTGCTAGGCGGGGAGCCAGCGGTGCCCTGTACTCGCAATCCGCTTCAGCGAGGCTGAATCCCCGCCCGCGGACTTCGGTCGAACGGAAGCCGCCGCAGCGAGGGTGTTGAAGGTCAGGTCCTGCGCGACGTCAGCTCGTGAACCCGGTCAGATCCGGAAGGAAGCAGCCGTAAGCGATCACTGGCGGGTGTTGCGGGAGTGCCGGACTGGAGCCCGGCGCGCGGTGGGCACGTGGGATCGTCGGACAACGGCGGGTGCACGGTCACCTCAACGTCTTAGAATCGACCCACATCGAGCGGCCCTTCCCGAGCGAGGCTTTAACCTGTGACATCGATCGCGCTGTACCGTCGGTACCGGCCCCAAACGTTCGAAGATGTGCTCGGCCAAGAGCACGTCACCGAAACGCTCCAGACCTCGATCCGCGAAGGGCGCATCGGGCACGCGTACCTGTTCAGCGGGTCGCGGGGAACGGGAAAGACGTCCACCGCGCGCATCCTGGCCAAAGCGCTGAACTGCGAGAAGGGCCCGACGCCGAACCCGTGCAACAAGTGCGACACGTGCATCGCGATCACGGACGGGACGTCGCTGGACGTCATCGAGATCGACGCGGCATCGCACGGCGGCGTGGACGACGTGCGCGAGCTCCGCGAGAACGCGCTGCTTGCGCCTGCGATCGCGCGCAGGAAGATCTACATCGTCGACGAAGCGCACATGGTCTCGACGCAAGGCTGGAACGCGTTCCTGAAGACGGTCGAAGAGCCGCCCGAGCATGTGATCTTCGTCTTCGCGACGACCGAGCCGCACCGCGTGCTGCCGACGATCCTGTCGCGCTGTCAGCGGTTCGACTTCCGGCGCATCTCTTCCGCGCAGATCGCCGAGCATCTCGCGCGCGTCGCGAAGGAAGAAGGCATCGATGCCGACGAGGGCGCGCTGCAGCTGATCGCGCGCTCGGCGGAGGGCGGCGTGCGGGACGCGCTGTCGACGCTGGATCAATTGGCCGCAGCGGGGTCGGTGTCGGTCCAGGACGCCGCGCGGTTGCTCGGGTCCTCGACGGGCGACCTGATGTTCGAGTTCGCCGACGCGCTGGCGCAAAGCGATACAGGCGCGGCCGTGCAGCGGATCGCGCAGCTGGTGGAAGAAGGGCACGACTTGCGCGTGTTCGCTCGACAAGTCGTCGAGCACCTGCGCGCGCTGCTGCTGACGAAGCAGGTCGCCGAGCCCGGGGACCTCATCGATGCGACCGAGGAAACGCGCGCGCGCTTGGCGGCGCAGGCCGACGCGTTCAGCGGCGCGAAGCTGCTGCACGCTTTGCGCGCGTTCGTCGACGCGATGAGCGAGATGCGCCAGC
>DATGHY010000114.1:0-16971 GCA_035307625.1 Actinomycetota bacterium | reverse complement strand
CGGCGACGTATTGCGCACGCTCGGCGTGACGCGCGCGGACCACTTGCGGCGGCAGCGGCAGAACGCGC
This sequence comes from Actinomycetota bacterium, assembly GCA_035307625.1. Taxonomy (GTDB): domain Bacteria; phylum Actinomycetota; class AC-67; order AC-67; family AC-67; genus AC-67. The sequence continues at coordinate 16,903 of DATGHY010000114.1, read as the reverse complement.
GCGTGATGATCGCAGGGGTGAAGGTCGCGTCGCAGACGCCTGCGGTGCGGTCCGGGCAGCGGATCATCTTCGTGACGCTGGACGACGGCACTGCGCTGTCGGACGCGACGATCTTCGAAAGCGTGCAGGAGCATTGCGCGTGGACGGTGTTCCACTCGTGGCTGCTCGTCGTCCGGGGGACTCTGCGTAAGACGGGCGCGGGGCGCGGCGGGGTGTCGATCAACTGCGAGCGCGCGTGGAACCTCGCCGAGCTGGCGAAGCTGCACCGCGAGGGCACGCTCGACGTGGAAATGCTGTGGACCGAAGGGGTCGACGAGATCGAAGCCTCGGAGGCGGATCGCCGCCGCACCCGCGGGAAGCGCGCGCCTGCGCCCGCTCCGGTTCACGCAGAGCGCGCGATCCCGATGCCGTCGCGCGCGCCTGCTGCACCGCACCCATCGGCGGCGCCGCGCAAGCTGTGGCACGCGAGCGGAGGTTCTGCGGGAGCATAGGGTTCTGAGGGAGCACAGGGTTCTGAGGGAGCACAGTGTTTGCTTGAGCACAGGGGAGTGGTGGTTCCGGAACCGATCCTTCACGTCGACATGGACGCGTTCTACGCGTCGGTCGAAGTGCGCGAAGATCCGGCGCTCGCCGGCAAGCCCGTCGCCGTCGGCGGCGGCGGGCCGCGCGGCGTCGTCATGGCTGCGTCGTACGAGGCCCGCACGTTCGGCGTTCACTCCGCGATGCCCGGTGTGCGCGCGCGCCGGCTCTGTCCGAACCTGATCTTCGTCCCACCGAACTTCGATCTATACCGCGCAGAGTCCGAACTGATCCTTCAGATCTTGTTCTCCTTCACGCCGCTCGTAGAGCAGATCTCGCTCGACGAAGCGTTCCTCGACATCGGCGGATCCGTGCGTTTGTTCGGCGAGCCGGTTGCGATCGCAGAGAAAGTCCGCGCGCGCGTGCGATCGGAGCGCTCGCTCGCGTGCTCGGTCGGTGTCGCGCCGAACAAGTTCCTCGCCAAACTCGCGAGCCAGCACGCGAAGCCCGACGGCGTCGTGCATGTGCCCGCCGGCCACATCCACGAGTTCTTGGATCCGTTGCCCTGCGACGCGTTGTGGGGGGTCGGCGAGCAGACCGCTGCGGCGCTCGACCGTCTCGGCGTGAAGACGGTTGGGGACATCGTCGCGTTGCCCGACGGCGTGCTCGAGCGTGCTTTCGGTCACGGCCCCGCGACCCATCTCCTTTCGCTTGCGAAAGGCGAAGACGATCGCGCCGTCGTGCCGTACGAACCGGCGAAGCAAGTCTCGGCCGAGCAAACGTTCGAACGTGACCTCGACGCGCTCGAGCACATCCGCCGCGAGCTCTTGCGGCTTTCCGATCGCGTCGCGCAGCGTCTGCGCAGCGGCGGCCACTCCGCCCGCACGGTGACGATCAAGGTTCGCTTCTCCGATTTCAAAACGATCACGCGCTCGCGTACGCTGCCGGCGCCTGCCGACGGTGCGGCGAAGATCTACGCAGCGGCGCGCGACCTGTACGCGGCGCTTCGTCTCCATCGGCCGCGCATCCGGCTTCTCGGTGTCGCGGCGAGCGGCCTCGTCGCAGGCTCGGGTCCGGAGCAGCTCCGCATCGGCGAGCGGCCCGATCGCTGGGGAGCGGCCGATCGCGCGGTGGATAGGTTGCGCGAACGGTTCGGTGGTGACACGGTCGAGCGGGCCGCCGTTTCGCAGCCGAGGCCACGGGCTGCTCGACGGAAAGAAGACGAACAGGAGGAGTCCGATGGGTGAGAAGGTTCGGTACGAGGTATCGGGCTCGGTCGCAACGATCACGATCGCGCGCCCTGAGGTCCGCAACGCGATGGATATGGATGTGTTCGCGGGCCTGGCCGAAGCCGGCGCGCGCGCGGGCTCTGATCGCGCGGTGCGCGCCGTCGTCGTCACCGGCGAGGGGCCGAACTTCTCGAGTGGCATCGACACCTCGGTCTTCACGTCGGGCAGCAACGGCAGCCCGTCGTCGATCGACATCGGATCGTTACAAGACGCGTTCACGATCTTCGAGACGATCACGCAACCGACGATCGCTGCGGTCGCCGGGCCGACGTTCGGTGCAGGGCTGCAGCTGGCGATCGCCTGTGACTTCCGGGTCGCGGCAACGGACACCGCGCTCAGCGTGATGGAGGTGCGGTGGGGGATCCTTCCCGACCTCGGCGGTACGCAACGTCTGCCGCGGCTGGTCGGGCTCGGTCGCGCGAAGGAGCTCGCGATGACCGCTCGGCGCGTCGGGGCGGATGAGGCGCTCCAGATCGGGCTTGTGAATAAAGTCGTCCCGGCCGGAACGCACCTGCAGAACGCGACCGAGTGGGCGAGCGAGCTCGCCGCCGGGCCCCCACTCGCGCTGGCCGCGATCAAACGGCTGATGAACGGCGCGTTCGACACGCCTGTGCGGGAAGGACTAGACCGAGAGGCGACCGCACAACGCCGCATCCTGGCCTCGTCGGACTTCATAGAAGCGGTAACGGCGCGGGTTCAAAAACGCGAGCCTCACTTCGAGGCGAGGTGAGACCGATACTCCTTGTGAGGGCGATTGCGCCACTCCTATAATCAGTAACAAGGTCGTTGCTGGAGATCGCATGCCCCTATCGGATCACGAACAGCGCATCCTCGATGAGATCGAGCGTCGGCTCGCGTCTGAGGACCCGAAGTTTGCGCGCTCGACGAGCGCCGCAACGCCTCGTGGCGTTGCCGTCAGGCGCATCAAACGAGCGTCGTTGGTCTTCGTTGGGGGATTCGTGCTCATGATCGCCGGTCTCGTGACGAGCTTGACCGAGCAGCTCGGCATCGCCGGCTTCGTCGTCATGCTGCTCGCACTGTTCGTTATCGCGCGCGCATCGCGGGACATCGGTCCCGTATCGACGAGGACGAGAGATTCTGGCTCGTCGTGGTTCGGTCGTGCCGAAGAGCGCTGGCGCAAGCGTTTCGAGCGCGACGACGGCTGATCGACGTCGTCATCGTAGCGTCGTAGTCCTTCCGAACGCTTCGTGCTTGTGGAAAAAAAAGTTTTCGGAAAAAATCACTGCTTCGTCTTGCCTTTCGTTAGCCTCGTGCCGTACAACAGTGTCTTCTTCCCCCCAAGTTGTTTCACAACTTTCTAACGACGCATGAGGTCCTGACGATCAGGGCCGCCGGGATTAGGGACAGAGCCTGTGGAAGGATTCACGTCGCTTCAGGCTGGGCGGTTCACAGGCTGTACCGGCAACCAGCTTCGCTATTGGGACAAGATCGGGCTCGTCAAGCCGTCCGTACAAACGACGGGAGGCCGTCCTGGCGTCCGCCGGCTGTACTCGTTCCGCGATCTCGTCGCGCTCAAGGTCGTCAACTCGCTGCTCGAGGGCGGCATGTCCCTTCAGCGCGTGCGGCGCGCGTTCGAATACCTGCGCGAGAGCGCCGGGCTCGAAGAGCATCTGTCCGGGGTGAAGCTTGTCACCGACGGTCAGAGCATCTTTAAGATCTGCAAGACCGACGGCGACATCATCGACGCGCTGAAACAGGGCCAGATGACGTTCTTCGTCGCGATCGACGAGCTGGCAGGTGAGGTCGACCAAGGCGTGAGCGAGTTCCTCCGCGACCGCGACCAGTTCGTTCGCACGCTTCGGGCAGCCGAGCACGAGCTCCGCGAGGAATCGGAGCCGGCGAAGCGTCGTCGCCGCCGCGGCGCGTAAACCCGAGGCCAACACCGCCCCTCCGCGCTCAACGTTCACCCACAGTCGCGCGCGTTGGTGGTCCCTCTCCTCTATACTTTGTCCAACCATGCGGCAGCGTGGGGGAGGACCACCAGTTGGGAAGAGCCCTCGTCCTCAACGCAACGTTCGAGCCGCTCTGCGTTGTGAGCGCGCGGCGGGCACTGGTTCTCGTCCTCAAGCAAAAAGCTGAGCTGGTTCACCAAGACGGCGGCTCGTATCACTCCGAACGCATGACGGTGCCCATCCCGTCGGTCATCCGCCTCAAGTACTTCGTCCGGGTTCCGTATCGCGCGCGCGCCAGCTTGTCCCGCCGTGCGGTGTTCGTCCGCGATTCCTTCCAGTGCCAGTACTGCGGCGAAGGCGCCGAGAACGTCGATCACGTGATCCCGCGGTCCCGCGGCGGCACGCACACGTGGGAGAACGTGGTAGCCGCGTGCAAGGCGTGCAACACGCGCAAGGAGAATCGCCTGCCGGCGGAGGCCGGGATGAAGCTGCGGAGCAAGCCCGCCGCGCCGCGCGAGAAGATCTGGATCATCGTGGCCGTCGGTCGCGTCGACCCCAAGTGGGAGCCCTATCTCAACGGGGGCCATTCCCACACCCCGGCCCAGCCGGCCGCCGCGCCTGCCTAGCCGCGGGCTACCCCGTTCGGGCCACGATTCCCACCTGCAACAGTTCTTAACAGACCTGTTCTAAATTAGTCACCGCCGACGTGCGGGAACTCTTGACGCTTAATTCACCAGTGGAGTAGAGTGGCGCCAAGTGGTGGATGGTAGAGCGCCGAAGTGTTCCTGGGGGAGTACCAGCACTCGCTGGATGCCAAGGGGAGAATCATCCTCCCCTCTAAGTTTCGCGGGCTTCTAGCGCACGGCTGCATCCTCACCCGCGGTCTCGACAAGTGCCTCGCGGTGTACCCGCCGCAGGAGTGGGAGAGCGTCTCCGCTCGGTTGCGGGAGTCGAGTCAGTCGAACCGGCAGGTGAGAGACTTCCTTCGGATCTGGTACGCCTCGGCGGTCGAGGAGGAGCCGGACAAGCAAGGCAGAGTCACCGTTCCCGAGCACCTTCGGGACTACGCGGGCCTCGAGCGCGAGGTCACGGTGACCGGCCGAGGGGAGTTTGCGGAGATCTGGTCCCGATCAGCCTGGGCCCAGCGCCTCTCGGACGGACTGCCGAACTACGCCGACCTCTCTGAGTCCAACCCGGACCTGCCGTTCTGAGCAACGAGGGGGAGCAGTGGAACAGGCACCGACCGAGGGACGTCGCGCCCCCGAAGACGGCTTCAAGCCGGTCAAAGAGCTCCGTGAAAGCCTGCTGTTGATCGTCCTGATGATCTCGAGCATGAGCGCGTGCATCGGTATCGGTGCGGTCGCGGTGCGCTTGTTCGGGGCGCGATGACGGAGGAGGGGTGCATGAGCCGCATGTTCCGGTCCTCGCAGAAGCCGTCGTCCGGTACGCCGTGCCGTCGCCGGGTGAGCGTCTCGTCATCGACTGCACGGTCGGAGCGGGTGGGCACGCGGCGGCGCTCCTCGGGGCTATGGGGCCCGCTGGCAGGCTGCTCGGCATCGATCGCGACCCGGATGCCCTCCGTCTGGCCGCCGATCGGCTCGCGCCGTTCGGGGACCAGGTTCGGCTGGTGCACGCGAACTTCGCAGACTTGGGGGAGATAGTGACGCAGTCCGGCTGGGGCCCGAGCGACGCCGTCGTCTACGACTTCGGCCTGTCCTCGATGCACGTCGACCGGCCCGAGCGCGGCTTCAGCTACCAGCACGACGCGCCACTGGACATGCGCATGGACACCACGGCGCCCCTCAGCGCCTACGACATCGTCAACACCTACGACGAGCAGCATCTCGCGCGCGTGATCCGTTCGTACGGAGAAGAACGGTGGGCGTCGCGCATCGCAGAGTTCATCGTTGCGGCGCGGAAGCGCCGGCCGATCGCGACCACAGGGGAATTGGTCGAGGTCATCCGCGCCGCGGTCCCTTCAGCGGCGCGTCGGGTAGGGCCGCACCCGGCGCGCCGCACCTTTCAAGCGCTCCGCCTCGAAGTGAACAAGGAGCTCGAGGCGATCCAAGCTTCCCTTCCGCAGGCTACCGACGAGCTGAAGCCCGGCGGACGCCTCGTCGCGCTGTCCTACCACTCCGGCGAGGACCGCTTGGTCAAGCGGTTCATGCGGGAAGAGGCGAGCGGCGAGGCGCCCCGCCTGCGGTTGCTAACGCGCAAGCCTGAGCGTCCCTCTGAAGACGAGATCTCGGCGAACCCCCGATCGTCGGCTGCGCGACTGCGCGCGGCCGAGCGGCTTGCGGCGCCGCCGGAGCCCGATGGTCCGCCGGGAGGCGCTGCCGCATGACGCCTCCACGCACGGCAGCAAGCCCCAGGCGACCGGTCCCGGCGCCGGAGCGGCCTCGTCACCTTCGGGTGGTGCGGGGCCGCCCGGCGCCGGGCCGGCGCCCCCCAACGTTGTTCATCGTGCTTGCGCTCACGGCGACGGGCATGGCTCTGTTCGCGCTCGTCGTTGCGCAGGTCTTCCTCGGCCAGTCGTCGTTCCGCCAATCGAACCTTGAGAGCATCGTGAATCAAAAGCGTCTCGCGACCGAACAGCTCGAGCTCGAGGTCGCGAAGCTCGCGTCGCCGTCGCGTATCGCGCAGCGCGCGCAGCAGATCGGCTTGGTCCCGGCGCCCGACGTCGTGGTCCTTACCCCACCAACCACTCGGAGCGGCCCCTCCCAGACCCGGGAGGGGAGGTAGAGGGGGGGCCGCGTGCGTCGTCGCGGCACCCGGCCAGCTCTACGCCTCGTCGTTCTCCTTTTCATCTTCACGATCCTCTTCGCATCGGTCGCCGTTCGCCTCGTCATGCTCCAGATCGTGCGCGCGGCGCCCCTGGACTCTTTGGGGTTGCAACAAAGGATCAGCACGATCGAGCTGCCCGCACAGCGTGGGGCGATCTTCGACCGGAACATGGTTCCGCTCGCCGTCTCCACCGATGCGCGCGCGCTTTATGCCGATGGGCAACGCCTCACCGATCCCGCCGGCGCGGCCGCGCAGATCGCGCCGATCCTCGGGTTGGACGTCAAAGCCCTGACGGCGAAGCTCAGCACCGACGCGGGTTTCGTCTACATCGAGCGCAAGGTTCCCGTCGACGTCGCGAACAGGGTGCTCGCATTGCGGATCCCATTCATCGGCGCTCTCGACGAAACGATGCGGACCTATCCGTCGAACGATCTCGCGGGACAGGTGCTCGGGTTCGTGAACGTCGACAACGTCGGGCTCTCCGGCTTGGAGTCGATGTACAACACCACGCTGTCGGGCACGCCGGGGAAGCAGGTTATCGAGCACGACCCGCAAGGGCGCGCCATCCCGCAAGGCCGTAACTCGATCGTCGATCCCGTGAACGGCAGCGGGATACAGACGACGATCGATCGCGACATCCAGTTCTACGCCGAACAGGCGCTCGCGCGCGGCGCGCATTCGACCGGCGCGCAGAACGGGACCGCGGTTGTGCTCGACTCGAAGACCGGCGACGTGCTTGCGATGGCGAACTGGCCGGCGCTGAACCCGAACAGCTTCGGCACCGCAACGCCCGATCAGATGCGCAACCGAACGGTGACCGACGCGTACGAACCAGGATCGGTGAACAAGGTGATCACCGCGTCGGCTGCGATCGAAGCCGGCATCGAATCGCCCGGCGACATGATGACCGTTCCGTATCACCTCCACGTTTTCGGGCGCACGTTCAACGACTTCGAGGTCCACCCGACGTGGCACATCACGTACGCGGACGCGATCGCGCAGTCGTCGAACATCGGAACGATCGAGGTCGCGATCAAGGTCGGGAAGCGGCGCATCTACGACATGCTGAACCGCTACGGGTATGGGCGGCCGACCGGCGTCGGATTCCCCGGTGAATCGGCCGGCGTCACGCTCCCGTACGACCAGTGGTACGAAACGAGCCTCGCGACGATCCCGATCGGCCAAGGCATCGCCGTAACGCCGTTGCAGATGGCCATGGTGTACGCGACGATCGCGAACGACGGCCTGCAGGTGCAGCCGCGTCTGGTGCAAGGGATCGTGCAGCCGGACGGGACGCTGAAGGAATATGGCCCCTCGCCGAGCCGCCGCGTCGTCAGTCCGTTCGTCGCGGCTCAGGTTCGCGGGATGCTCGTCGGCGTCGTCGAGGATGGAACCGGAACGCGCGCGCAGATCCCCGGCTACCTTGTCGCCGGCAAGACCGGCACGGCGCGCGTGCCGAACCTGCACGCGCGCGGATACTCCAGCAACCTGATCACGACCTTCGTCGGCATGGCGCCGGCCGACGATGCGCGCCTCGTCGTTCTCGTGCAGCTGTACAACCCGACGCCGCGCGTCGCCGCTGCAACGGCAGCGCCGGTCTTCAAGCAGATCATGCAGTACTCGCTCGCGCATCTGAACATCCCACCCACCGCGCCGCTGCCGGGCGGGCCCTCGATCGAGGAGATGCGCGCGCGCGCGCTCGCACTTCCGAAGCCGAAGCCGACACCCTCGGCGACACCGTCGCCGAACGCGACACCGGCCGTCCTTCCGCCCAAGCCGAAGACCACGAAGAAGCCTTGAGCACGTGGTAATGTTCGCCTCTGCCAGCATGCCGACCGAGCGGCCCGCCCGGTTCGATCACCTCCCTTTTTGGCGGCGGGTGGGGGCGGGAAGGACGACCGCCGTGCCCATGATCCTTCAGACCCTTGTCGACGTCGCTCGCGTCGTCGAGATCGGCGGCGCGCGCCTGCAGGGAGTTGGCAGCGTGCCGGTCGCCGACGTCGCGTACGACTCGCGCGCGGTGACGCCCGGAACGTTGTTCTTCTGCGTCCCCGGTGAGCACGCCGATGGGCACGATTACGCTGCGCGCGCGATCGATGCAGGCGCCGTTGCATTGGTCGTCGAGCGGCTGCTCGACGTCTCGGTTCCGCAAGTCGTCGTTCCCTCTGTGCGCGGAGTCATGGGACCGATCGGGTCGGCGTTCTTCGGTGATCCATCGCGCGCGCTGACGTTGGTGGGCGTGACCGGAACGAACGGGAAGACGACGACGACGTTCATGTTCGAATCGGTCTTCCGCGCGCTCGGGATGATCCCAGGCGTAATCGGCACCGTCGAGACGCACATCGGCGAAACGGTGTTGCCGGTAACGCGGACGACACCCGAAGCGATCGATCTGCAGCGGCTGCTCGCGACGATGCGCAACGCGGGCGTCGGCGGCGCTGCCATGGAGGCGTCGTCGGAGGGTCTGGCGTTCCAGCGCGTCGAGGGGACGCATTTCGCGTGCGCGATCTTCACCAATCTGTCCCAAGACCACTTGAACACGCACGGCACGATGGACGCCTATTTCGAGGCGAAAGCGCTGTTGTTCCGTGGCGAGATGAGCGAACGTGCGGTCGTGAACCTCGACGACGAGCACGGGCGCGCGCTCGCTGCCCGAACGGACCTGCCGCTGACGACGTTCGCGATCGACCATGAAGCGGATGTTCGCGGCCATTCGTTGGAGCTCGCGCGTACCGGTAGCTCATTCATCGCAGACGTCGGCGGGCGATCGGTGCCGATCCGCGTGAACCTCCCGGCGCGCTACAACGTCGAGAACGCGCTCGGCGTGCTTGCGGCTGCGCGCGCACTCGGGTTGCCGATCGGTCCGGTCGCCGAAGGCATCGCATCGTTGCGCGGTGTGCCGGGACGCATGGAGCCGATCGACGCGGGGCAAGACTTCACGGTGCTCGTGGACTACGCACACACGCCGGACTCGCTGGAGAGTGTGCTGCGAGCTGCGCGCGAGATCACGCAGCCGGGTGCGCGGCTGGTGGTCGTGTTCGGCTGTGGCGGCGACCGCGACCGCGGGAAGCGGCCTCTCATGGGAAAGGTCGGCGCAGCCCTTGCCGATCGCGCGATCATCACGAGCGACAACCCTCGGACCGAAGACCCGATCGCGATCATCGAGCAGATCGAAGCGGGCGCGCGCGAAACGGGCCGGCCGTATGAGCTGATCCCGGACCGGCGGGAAGCGATCGGCGCGGCGATCGACGGCGCCGCGCGCGGCGACGTGATCGTGATCGCCGGCAAGGGCCACGAGACCGGGCAGCAGTTCGCCGACCATACGATCCCGTTCGACGACCGCATCGTCGCGCGCGAAGCGCTACAGAGGAGCGGCCGGTGATCCCGCTCAGCGTGAAGGAGATCGCGGAAGCGTGCGCGGGTCGGATCGACGGCGCGGATCCGGACGCGATCGTCTCCCACGTCGTCGTGGACTCGCGCGCCGTGGTGCCCGGGGCGCTGTTCGTCGCGTTGGAAGGCGAGCACGCCGACGGCCATGCCTTCGCTGCCGACGCGCTGCAACGAGGGGCGGTCGCGGTCGTCGCGCGCGACGATGCGAGCGAGATCGAGGCAGCAGTACGGGTGACGGACCCCCGCGAAGCGATGGGATCGCTGGCAACGTTCGTCCGGTCGCGATTGCGTCTCACCACGATCGCGATCACCGGTTCGTCCGGCAAGACGGGGACGAAGGATCTGACGGCTGCGGCGTGCGGGAAAGAGAAGCGCACGGCGGCTGCGTTCGCTTCCTACAACAACGAGATCGGCGTGCCGCTCACGATCTTCGAGGCGAACGAAGACACCGACGTCCTCGTGATCGAGGTCGGAAGCCGGGGTATCGGCCACATCGCCTCGCTCGAGCCGATGATCCGTCCGGACGTCGCCGTGGTCACCAACATCGGCCCCGCGCACATCGGCATGTTCGGCTCCCTCGATAACACGGCGCTCGCGAAGGGAGAGCTCGTCGAGATGCTGCAGCCGGATGGGACCGCGGTGCTGAACGCCGACGACGAACGCGTCGATGCGCTCGCCACCAAGACGAACGCGCACGTCGTGCGTTTCGGTCGAGCAGCCTCAGCCGACGTCCGCGCGGAAGGCGTATCGCTGGACGGCGACGCGCGCGCCACGTTCACCTTGGTAGCCGGGGACGAGCGGGCCGAAGTGACGCTGCGCATCCCCGGGGAGCACATGGTGTCGAACGCACTGGCCGCTGCTGCGGCGGCGCGCGCAGCCGGTGTGTCGCTGCAGGGCGCAGCGGACGGCCTGGCGCGCGCAGAAGGGTCGGCGTGGCGCATGGAGCTGCACGACGTCGGCGGGCGGCGGATCCTGAACGACGCCTACAACGCGAACCCGGACTCGATGGCCGCTGCATTGAAGGCGTTGGTCGCGATGTCACGCGGGCGTCCGTCGTGGGCTGTGCTCGGGCCGATGGCCGAGCTCGGCGATGAGACGACTGCGGCACACGATCGCGTCGGCCGCCTCGCTGTTCGGCTCGGCGTGACGCACCTCGTGACCATCGGGGAAGACGCGCGCGCCGTGCATGAGGCTGCTCGACTGGAAGGGATGTTCGGCGGCGAGGCGATCTTCGCCGCGACGATCGAGGACGCGCTGGCGCTCTTGCACGCGCGCATGGAGCCCGATGCGGTCGTGCTCGTGAAAGCGTCGCGCGCGGCGGGGTTGGAGCGCCTCGCGCGCGCGCTCGAGGTACCCGACGCATGAAAACAGTCCTCTTCGCCGCGATGATCAGCTTGCTGGTCTCCCTCGGCGGTACGCCGTTTTTGATCCGCGCGTTCCGGCGGCTCGGGTTCGGGCAGCGGCTCCGGGAGGACTGGGGCGATATCGGTCACCACGCCGAGAAGGTCGGCACGCCGACGATGGGCGGCGTGATGATCATCTTTGCAGTGATCGCCGGCTACGTCGGCGCCCATCTCAGCGGCGGGAGCTTCGGCTGGGCCGGCGGGATCGTGCTGTGCACGATGATCGGGATGGGGATCGTCGGGTTCTTAGACGATTACATCAAGATCAGCAGGCAGCGCAGCCTGGGTCTGAACAAGACGGCGAAGATGTTCGGCCAGCTGCTCGTCGCCGTCGGATTCACGATCGCAGTCGTGACGCACACGAACACACCGACGACACTGTCGTTCATCCGCCAAAGCGCGCTGAACTTCGGTCCCTTCTTCGTCGTGTGGGTGTTCGTGATGATGGCCGGCACGACGAACGGCGTGAACCTCACCGACGGCCTCGACGGCCTCGCTGCCGGATCCGGCACGCTCGTCTTCGCCGCGTACATCTTCATCGGGTTCTGGCAGTTCCGTCACGGGCCGACGACCTGCGCACTGGTGCCCGGGTGTTACCACGGGATCCCGGACGCGTTGGATCTCGCCGTCGTCGCAGCAGCGGGCCTCGGTGCATGCGCAGGCTTCCTGTGGTGGAACGCCGCGCCGGCACGGATCTTCATGGGCGATACCGGCTCGCTCGCGTTGGGCGGCGGCATCGCCGGGCTCGCGATCCTCACGAGCACGCAGCTGCTGCTGGTCGTTCTCGGCGGGCTGTTCGTGTTGGAGACGATGTCGGTCATCATGCAAGTGATCGCGTTCCGCGGGTTCCGGCGGCGCATCTTCAAGATGGCGCCCTTGCACCATCACTTCGAGCTCGGCGGCTGGCCGGAGTTCACGGTGATCGTCCGCTTCTGGATCATCGCGGGTTTGGCGGCCGCGCTCGGGCTCGGCCTGTTCTACGCAGAGTTCCTGTCAAAGGGCGGGCCGGCGTTATGACGTTCGAAGGCAAGCACGCGGTTGTGCTCGGGCTCGCGCGGTCGGGCGAAGCCGCTGCGCGCGCGCTGCTCAACGCCGGAGCGACTGTGACGGTGCTCGACGCGGCCGACGGCGACGCCCAGCGCGAACGCGCAGCAACGATCAAGGGCGCGCGCGTTGTGCTCGGGCGGACCGATGCGCGCGACGTCGACGACGCCGATCTCGTCGTTGCCAGCCCGGGCGTCCCCTGGTCGTCGCCGTGGATCGACCGCGCCCGCACACGCGGGATCCCGGTCTGGAGCGAAGTCGAGCTTGCCTACCGGCTTGGGGTGAGGCCGCTCGTCGGGATCACCGGGACGAACGGCAAGACGACGACGACGGAGATGACGGTTGCAGCATTGCGAGCAGCCGGTCGCGACGCCGTCGTGGCGGGCAACGTCGGCACGCCGCTGGTGTCGTTCGCCCCCGGCGCCGAGATCGTGGCCGAGCTGTCGAGCTTCCAGCTGCAGGGCATCGACGAGTTCCGCGTCCCCATCGCCGTTCTGCTGAACGTTGCGCACGACCACCTCGACTGGCACGGCTCCGACGACGCGTATCGGCGCGCGAAAGGGCGCATCTTCGAGAACCAGACAACCGAGGACGTCGCCGTCGTTCACGACGATCCGGTGTGCCGCGGTCTCGCAAGCGGCAAGGCAGCGCAGGTCCTTTTCGCAGACGACGAGCAGCCGCACGGCGGCGCCGGTCTCAAGGACGGGTGGATCGTCGTGCCGCAAGGACGTGTGGTCGACTCGAAACGGCTGCGCGCGCGCGGCCGGCCGAACCGAAGCGATGCGATCGCCGCCGCCACCGCGGCATGCGCGCTCGGCGTCGAACCGGCGACGGTGGGCGAGGCGCTGGCAGCGTTCAAGACCGGCAAGCACCGCATCGAGCAGATCGCAGTGATCGGCGGCGTGACCTACATCAACGATTCGAAGGCGACCGACCCGCACGCCACGCTCGCCGCGCTTGAAGACCTGCGGAACGTCGTGCTGATCGCCGGCGGCCGAAACAAGGGTCTCGATCTGTCCGAGCTCGCCGCCGCAGCGCCCCACCTGCGCGCGGTCGTCGCGATCGGCGAGGCGGCGGGTGAGATCGACGCCGCATTCGCACCGACCGGGGTGCTTGTCGAGAAGGCCGGCTCGATGGACGATGCCGTGGCGCGCGCGCGCGAGCTTGCCGCCGTGGGAGACACCGTTCTGCTGTCGCCGGCGTGCGCGTCATTCGACATGTTCCGCAACTACGAAGAGCGCGGAGAGGCTTTCCGCGCAGCCGTCCAACGGATCGAGGGGAGCGACCTATGACGGTTCTCGAGCTCGCACGAACGCCGGCCGGGTGGTTGAGCCGCGCGCGCACCAAAGGCGCGAAGGGCTCCACCGGGCGCATGACGACGAGCGCTGCGCTCGTCATCGGAACATCGGCGTTGCTCCTCGGCGGCGGGCTCATCATGATCCTCTCCTCCTCGTGGGTTTCTGCGTACGAAGCAGGCGCTTCTCCCTTCACCTACTTCATGCGCCAGCTGATTTGGTCGTTCGTCGGCATCGCCTGTCTCATCGTCGCCGCGGTGGTCGATTACAGGCGCTGGCGCTCGCTGTCTTGGTTCATGCTGCTGGTTGCGATCGGCGGTCTCGTTCTCGTGTTGCATCCGGCGTTCGGCACGACGGCGGGAGGGTCGAGCCGCTGGCTGGCGCTCGGTCCGATCCGCTTCCAGCCATCGGAGCTCGCGAAGCTCGCGTTGGTGCTCGTCGGTGCGGATATCTGCGTCCGCAAAGGCCGCCGCCTCTGGACGATCAAGGACGTCGTGGTTCCCTACGGGATCATCGCCGGGATCGTCGGGCTGCTCGTCATGATCCAGCCCGACATGGGCACCACGCTGATCCTCGCAGGGATCGCGTTCACGGTGCTTTTCGTCGCCGGCTCGCGCATATCGGTTCTCGGCGGGCTCGGGATCGCCGGGATAGGCGCATCGGTGATGCTGTCTATGTCGAAGGCGTACCGGCGCGCGCGCCTGTTCTCGTTCACGAACCCGTTCAAGGATCCGCTGAACACCGGGTATCAAGCGGTGCAGTCGCAGATCGCTCTCGGCTCCGGGGGGTTGTTCGGGGTCGGCCTCGGCGCGGGCCGGGCGAAGTGGCTGTACGTTCCCAACGCGCACACGGACTTCATCTTCTCGATCATCGGTGAAGAGGTCGGGCTACTCGGCACGTTCGCCGTCATCGCACTGTTCGCGTTGCTGGCGTATGCGGGCGTTCGCATCGCGCGCCGGGCGCCGGACAAGTTCGGCCGCATCGTCGCGGGTGCGATCACTGCGTGGATCGTCGGCCAGGCGGTCATCAACATGGGCGCCGTCACCGGGCTGCTGCCGATCACCGGCGTGCCGCTTCCACTCGTGTCGTTCGGCGGCTCGTCGCTGGTGTTCACGCTGACCGCTATCGGGATCCTGATCAACATCGGGCGCCAGGAAGAGTGGCCGCCGAAGAAAGACCCGGTTCCGGTGGCCGCGCCGGCCAAGAAGCGGCCGACGCGCCGCGCGCCGGCCCGCTCACGAACCCTGCGATGACCTACTCGGTCGTGTTCGCGGCCGGGGGGACCGGCGGGCACCTCGTCCCCGCGCTCGCGATCGCGGCCGCGCTGGAGACGCGCGCTCAAGGCGTCTCGATCTCGTTCGTCGGGACCGCCCGCGAGCTCGACCGCACGCTGATCCCTGCCGCCGGCTACCGGACCTACACGACATCGGTTGCGCCGTTCAAGCGCGACCTGCGTGGTGTGGTCGCGGCAGGCTCGATGCTGCCGGCGACCGTTCAAGCGCGACGCATCCTTCGTGAGGAGAAAGCGTCGGTGGTCGTCGGCATGGGTGGTTATCCGAGCTTGCCGGTGGTTGCCGCGGCACGTCTGTCGCGTCTCCCGGCATTGATCCACGAGGCGAACGCGATCCCCGGGCTCGCCAACGAAGCCGCCGCGCGAATGACGAGAAATATCGCGGTCTCGTTCCCCGAGACCGTGGGGCTGTTCCGCGGGCGGAAGGCCCGGCTCGTCGGCTTGCCGCTGCGGGACGCGATCATACGGTTTGACCGAGATGCTCTCAGGACCGAAGCGCTGGAGGCGTTCGGCCTTTCGCCGGATCTCGCTACCGTCTTGATCTTCGGCGGCAGCTTAGGCGCCGCGCACTTGAACGAAGCTGCGATCGGGCTCGCGACGCGCTGGAGCGCGCGCGAGGATGTGCAGATGATCGTCGTCACCGGCTCGGCACACGACGCTGATGTGCGCGCGCGCATCGACCCCGGCAAGCTCACCGTCCGCGTGCAGCCGTTCGTGCAGCGGATGGAGCTGGCGTACGCCGCGGCCGACGTTGGGGTTTGCCGCGCTGGCGCGTCGACGGTGCACGAGCTCGCCGTCGTCGGCCTCCCGTCGGTTCTCGTGCCGCTGCCGATCGCGCGGCGGAAGGAGCAGCATGCGAACGCGCGCATGTTGACCGGCGTCGGTGCGGCGACGGTGGTCGAAGATGCGAACGCAACGGCAGAGCAGCTCGACCCGGTCCTCGGCGGCCTGTTGTCCGATCCAGCTCAACGCGAGCGCATGTCTTCAGCCGCGCGCACGGTGGCGCGCCCGGACGCGGCCGACGCGATGGCCGATTGGATCCTCCAGCTCGCGGAGGCGCGCGGTGCGTGAGCCGAAGCGCTCGCTGGTTTCTGAGCTGGGTCCCGTCCACCTGATCGGGATCGGCGGCGCCGGCATGAGCGCGCTCGCGAAGGTGCTCCTTGCGCGCGGCGTGTCGGTGTCCGGCTCGGACATGAAGGAGTCGCCCGACCTTGCAGCCCTCCGGGTGCAAGGCGCGCGCATCGCGGTCGGTCACGACCCCGCCAACCTCGGCGATGCCGAGACCGTGGTCGTCTCCTCGGCGATCCGGGCGACGAACCCGGAGCTGCGCGCGGCGGAGGAGGCGGGGGTTCGCGTGCTGCATCGTGCGCAGCTGCTCGCGATATTGATGCGCGACCGGCGCGGTATCGCCGTTGCAGGGACGCACGGGAAGACGACGACGACGTCGATGGTCGCGTTGGTGTTGCAACATGCCGGGCTCGATCCCAGCTTCTTGATCGGCGGCGAGGTGAACGAGCGCGGGACGAACGCGCACGACGGGGCGGGGGAGTGGCTCGTCGCGGAGGCGGACGAGAGCGACGGATCGTTCTTGTGGCTCGCGCCGGAGATCGCGGTCGTGACGAGCATCGAAGCCGATCACCTCGACCATTACAAAGACGAGAACGAGGTGCGCGACACGTTCCTCGCGTTCATGGAGAACGTCGAGCCCGAGGGGGCGATCATCGCGTGGATCGAGGATCCCGCGGTGCGCGCGCTCGCCCCGAAGGTGGGCCGGCGCCTCGTGACGTACGGGCTCGGCGAAGGGGAGTGGACCGCGCAGCGCGTGCCCACGAACGGCGAGCAAACGTTGCTCGTGTCGCGAGGCGAGGCAGAAGCGCGCCCGGTTCAGCTGCCGGTTCCCGGCGCGCACAACGCGCTGAACGCCCTCGCGGCGATCGCCGTCGGATCCGAGGTTGGCATCCCGTTCGAAACGATC
>DATGHY010000113.1:0-3688 GCA_035307625.1 Actinomycetota bacterium | reverse complement strand
CACCATCGCGCTCGCCAAGATCTCTTCTTCCGTGACTTCTTTGCGGTAGCGCGCGTTCGGATTGCTCAGACCGTGACGCGCGTTCTTGATCTTCACGGCAGCCCAATCTCGTTCCGTCGAGCCGTACAGCTCCATCCGGCGCCGCGCGTAGAACGCGAAGTACGTTGGGTTGGTCGCGCCGAGCAAGAAGAAGCGCAACCAGTCCGGGTCTTGCGTGCGCGTTCCACCGGACGGCGCCAAGAATCCCTTGGGTGTCGTGTCCGCACCCACTACCAACGCGACGTCGCACAACCCCGCCAGGATGCGCGCGCGCGCGATGTCGATCGCGGCCGCGCCCGACGCACACGCGGCGTACGCGGTGGCGACGCGCGCACCCGACCACCCGAGCGCTTGCGCGATCGACGATCCGGCCACATAGCCCGCGTATCCGTTGCGCACCGTCTCGCCGCCGGCGATGAACTGAACGTCTTGCCAGTCGACGCCCGCGTCGGCAAGCGCTGCGCGCGCGGCGTGCACGCCGTACTCGACGAAGTTGCGCCCCCACTTACCCCAGGGGTGCATGCCCGCGCCGAGAACCGCGACGTCTTTACTCAACCGGCTTCCACTTCCAGATCAGCGACTCCCCGTCGACATGTAGCTCCACCGTTAGCTCAACCTCGTCGCCGATCTTCAACGCGTCGAACGAACCCGTCAGCATCCCCAGCACGATCATCCGTTCCTCGGCGAGCTCGACCGCTGCAACGCCGTACGGCTCGAACGGTTCTGTCTGCGGGAACGGTGGGGGAGCCGCATAGCGGTTCATCGTCCAGCTCCAGACCTTGCCGCGGCGGCTGAGCGTGACCTGCTCGAGCGTGGTCCCCGAACATGCGGGATTCCGGCAGAAGAAGGTTTCCGCAGGGAAGTGGTAGGTGCCGCAGTCCGAGCAGCGCGTGCCCAGCAGGGCGGGTTCGGGATCGGTGGTGAAGAACCCTTCGACGGCGGGCTCCTTCGCGGCCTGGGGCATGAGACATTGTTTCCTGACGGACCGTCAGATGCAAAGTTTCCCTCCTCGAGACGGCCGGAAAGGCCAAAAATAGCCATCGTCCGGCTCCGCTCGGCCATCTCGGCGATAAGTTCACTTGCGCCTCTCGGGATGACCACATAGCGTGGTTGGTAACTTCTGTGCGGAGTTAGTCACGGACGGACGGTGCTTACGAGAGGCACCGAGCGAGGCCACCACCGCAGGGATGCCCGAAACCGGAGAGGGGTTCGGCATGCCTACCGTCCTGCAGAGCACCGCGACGTTGCACCGATCGATCGAAGCCGTCCAGAGCTCCACCACCATCGATCGCGCCGTTAATCGGCTCGCCGTCACGCTGTCCGCGATGTTCCACATCGCGCGCGTGAACGTGCGCATGTACCTGCAGCCATCGAACGAGATGATCGTCGTCGGATCGTGGTGCGCGCATCCGTCGAGCATCCTTCCGGGAGTCCGGATGCGCGCATCGTCCACTTCCTTCCTGGACGTCGTGCTGGAGCACGGCGTCGTGTGCGGGCCGCGCGCGCGGCTGAAAGAGCTGACCGAAGACGTGCTGTACGACGGCTCTGGTTCGTGGGTGTCGGTGCCGATCCCAGGCTCGTTCCGGCCCGACGGCGTCCTCACCATCGCAAGCGCGTCGGCTCAGCTGAAGAAAGAACGCGAATTCTTCGAGCAGCTTGGCGAAGCCGTTGGAAGCCGCCTCGCGCTCCTGGGGAAGTCTTCTGCGGTCTACCTACGCGCAGTGAAAGAGCCGATCGCTCAGACCGGCTCGTAAACGGACGCGAAGTTGAAGGCATACGGCGTGGGGCCGTGCGCGCGCAGGTGCGTGATGCGCTCTTCGGCATCGGCGACGGTCGGGATCGCGCCGGCAGGGATCCACCAGAGGGCGAGATACACCTCGGCTAAGCGGTGGAACCATTCCGTGCGGCGCTTGAAAACCTCGAGGTGCCGCGACTGGTAGACGAATCGCCGCAGTGACTCGACGTCGGTCCACACGGACATGTTCACCAACATCGAGTCGTCGTCGAAGATGCGCAGCGACGTCGCGTTCCCGTCGTCCGTCTGCAGGCGCCACACGAAGCCCGGGCTCGCGTCGGCGATCGCGTTGATCGGATCGAGCAGCGCGACGAAGTCGGCAAGCTGTGGATGGTCCAGCGGCGCGCGGGCGCGCGCGATATTGACCTGCGCGAGGTGGAATCGGGCTGCGTCGCTCACGGCCGCCAGCATATGATTTGTCGTCGATCTCGAACGTGGGGCTAAGGATGGCGAGCCGGGCACCATCCGGCATGACTGCCGGCAGGATCGTTCTCATCGTTCTTGGGTCATTCGCGTTGATCTTTGGGTTAGCGTTCGCGGCCGGCGGCGGTGTCGTCCTCGTCGCGCAGAGCGCGTTCCGCGACGCAGAAGGGTTCTTCGTTTCAGGCCCCCACCCATTCGAGAGCAGCGGCTACGCGATCACGTCGAACCGGATCGATCTCGGAGCAAATCCTGAGCGCGGGGCTACGAACATCAGTGGAATCTTCACGTTGCGCTTGCGCGCGCAAGGCTCGAACGGCAAGCAGATCTTCATCGGTGTGGCACCGTCGGACGAAGCCGACGCTTATCTCGCGAACGTCGACCACGATGTCGTTACCGATGTTTCGAGACCGTTCCGCGCGACCTACGAGCACGTCGATGGGGGACCGCCCTCGCGTCCGCCCGGACAGGAACCGATCTGGGTCGCAACGGGCGCCGGCCAGCAAGAGCAGCAGCTCCTTTGGCATCCGCGGAGCGGCCGTTGGACCGTCGTCATCATGAACGCCGACGGGTCGGGGGGCGTAGGCGCGCAGATGTCGGTCGGTGTTCGCGTGCGGTATCTGGCGTGGATCGGGATAGGGCTGCTCGGGCTGGCTCTGCTGGCGTTCATCGCCGGCGGGTTGATGCTCTACTTCGGGGTGCGGCAGCCCCGCCAGAAGTCGCCTGCCTTGCCTGCCGAAGTCGCAGCGTCCTGATCCTCCCCAGATAGGTCATCTGCCCGAGGGCTCTCGCTCGTTTACTTCTTAGGATCCCGTGACGTAGCGGGAAGGGGTTGGGGTGAGGCTCGCCGAGGCCGGGCGCGACGAAGCATTCAATGCTGCCTTCGTCGTTCTGTTCCCGCGCGCGTTCCGGTTGAGCTACCGGCTGCTCGGCGATCGAGCAGCCGCCGAGGACGCTGCAGCCGAGGCGATGGCGCGCACGTTCGCGGATTGGAAGCGCGTTTCGGAGCTTCCCTATCGAGACGCGTGGGTGCTGCGTGTGACGACGAACATCTCGTTGGATCAGATCCGGCGTCGACGACTCCCGGTTGTCGCGCCGCCTGTTGCGTCGGAGGATGAAGACACGCATGCGTTGCGGGTCGCGCTGTGGGCTGCGTTGCGCGCGCTGCCTCGGCGGCAGCGGGAGATCGTGGTTCTGCGCTACGTCGCGGGGCTCGGCGAAAACGAGGTGTCGCAGCTGCTGGGGCTCTCACTCGGAACGGTGAAGACGCACGTTCGGCGCGGGCGTGCAGCGCTGCGGCTCGCGATGAAGGACGAGGAGACCGTCATTGACCTCGAATGACGACGATGTGAAGCCGATCCATCCGGAAGGGGAGATCCTCGACCGGGTGTACGCGCGCGGGCGCACGATCCGGCGGCGGAGGCGCGCGTTGCG
>DATGHY010000112.1:0-6629 GCA_035307625.1 Actinomycetota bacterium | reverse complement strand
ATCCGCATACGCCTTCGTCACAGTCGCGTAGTTCAACGTTGCGCCTTGCGGGGCTGCTCGTCGGAACGCTTCCGTCGTCCATGCGCTGACGGCTTTGTGATCGAGGTGGCCTGTCATGCCGTCGGGACCGAACGTGATCACAGTATCCGGTTGCACGTCTTCGATGAACGGCCGAACCATCGCGACGCCATCTTGCAACGGCACGTTTTGCGCGGTCCCGTCGTACACGCCGAGCCAGTGGTGCTCACTCACGCCGAGGATCTCGAGACAGCGCATCAGCTCTTTCTCGCGGATGTCGCCCATCTGCGGCGTCGGCCACCGCTCCTCGTCCCACGTTCCGGCTTCGCCTTTCGTCGCGGTCACGACGACGACGCGTTGTCCGTTGCGCCGCGCCCACGCCATCAGAGCAGCCGACAGATACGCCTCATCGTCTGGGTGCGCCCATACACCCAAGATCGTGCCGAGCTCCGTCACGTCCTTCATCGCAGTCCCCCGGGTCTCATCGTTTCATCCATGCGCGCGCCGATCTCGGCGGCGACGTCGAGCAGCCCGTCGATGTCGTCGGCTTCGGTGCGGAAGTTGACGATGCAGGCGCGCAACACGAACCGGCCGTTCAAGACGGCGTTCGAACAGTACGCGCGCCCATCCAGTTGCAGCTCAGTCATGAGGTGCTCGTTGAGCTCGTCGAGGTACTCCTCGCGGCCTTCGGCTGCAGCCGGCAACCCCTCCGGCACGTACCGGAAACAGCAGATCGACAGCACGGTCGGCGCCATCACTTCGAAATCCGGGCGCTCGGTCGCGCGCGCATCGAGGTAGCGAGCGAGCGCGGCGTCGTGCGAGATGCGCTTTGCGTAGGCTGCTCGACCGTGGGCAAGCAACGACACCCACACCTTCAATGCTTGGAACCCGCGCGAGAACTGCGCACCCATCTGCGCGAAGTCTTTGCCTCGTCCGGTCGCTTCGAGGTCTTGGTAGATGTAGCTGGGGTGGACGGCGAACGACTCGCCGAGAACCGAAACATCGCGCACGACGAGACAGCCGCCCGAATGCGGCGTGTAGAGCCACTTGTGCGGATCGAACGCGATGGAGTCCGCGCGCTCGATGCCCGCGTACAGCGGGCGCAAGTCGTCGGCGAAGATGCCTGGGCCGCCGTACGCGCCGTCGACGTGCAACCAAAGCCCGAACTCGTCGGCGAGATCGGCCAGCGCAGGCAATGGATCGATCGATCCCGTTGAAACGGTGCCGGCGCTCGCGACGATCGCGATCGGGCGCGAACCGTCGTTGATGTCCGCTTCGATCGACCGGCGCACCTCGTCGGGGCGCATGCGGTACCGATCGTCGATCCCGATGTGCCGCACAGCCTGTGAGCCGAGCCCCAGCATGTCGGCGGCGCGATCGACGACCGAGTGCACCTCTTCCGAGGCGTACATCGTCATGTACGGCTCGCCGTGCACGCCGCGCGCGCGCACCTCTTTCCCTCCTTTGGCATCGCGCGCAGCCTTGAGCCCGATGAAGTTCGCCATGGCGCCGCCGCTCGTAAGCAAGCCGCCGGCTCCGTCCGGGAAGCCGAACTGCGCGGCCAGCCACTTGATCAGAACCGCTTCGATCTCACTCGCCGCCGGCGACAGCCGCCACCCGCCGACGTTCTGGTTCACTGCCGCGGCAACCAGGTCGGCGGCCGCTCCCGGCACCGTCCCGGCGCCGGATACGTACGCCATGAAGCCAGGATGCCCCGGGTACATCGAATGCTCGAGCACGACCGATCGCAGGTACGCCATCAAGTCGTCGAGCGGCATCGGCCCTTCGGGGACATCGAGCTGGACGGCTGCTCGGACCTCTTCGGAACGTTCGCGGCGCCCGATCGGAAGGTCGGGAAGCTTCTCCAGGAATTCAACCCATAGGTCGAGCGCGCGCTCGCCGATGTCGCGCGCGCGCTTCGGATCCCAATCGAGATCGCGGAACGGCTCGGGTCTGTCGCTCATCTTTTCCCCGCAAGTAGTACCGCCCAGATGATGGCCCCGACTATGACGAACGTCACAAGCCACTTGGCTTCCGGCGGGAAATCTTCGTGCCGCCAGAACAGCACCAGGCCGTACGGCGGCAGAACGCACATCATCGCGAAGATGAACCAAAGACGTTCGCGGAGAGGGACCGGAGCGTCGTCTTCGAGGGATCTATGACCGTTATCCGAGATGGCGTCCTCCTTTCGCGGGACGATATCGCAGGCCCTCGTTGATCAGATGGATATCGCCCTTTCGCCCGGCTCGGGGCACCGTCTAGAATCAGCCCCCAACCGGGCACCCCGGCACGAGGAGGTCTGCGTGGCCGACACGACCGATCGCTTCCTTGACGCCATCACCGAGCTCGACGCGGTCGCCGACGACGTTACGCCGGAAGACGCTGCACGAACGTTCGACGAGACCACGTTGCAGAACTTCTGGAAGGACTGGCCGCACATCTCTTCGTGGGCCGGCGCGCTGTGGCGGAAGCTGAATGAAGACATCGAGCAGCATGCCGCTCCGGCCACCGATGAGGACATCCACGAGGTCGGGGGGGCGGGCTGATGCCGACCCTCGGCGAGATCATGATGAAGGACGTCTACTCGACGACCGGCGACACGCCCGTTCTTGCGGCTGCGCAAGCGATGGTGAAAGGCCGCTTCGGGTCGGCCATCATCTTGGACGGCGGATGGCTGGCCGGCATCTTCACCGAGCGAGACGTGTTGCGCGCGGCGGCCTCCGGGAAAGACCTCGCGGCGACGCCGGTGTCGGAGTGGATGACCAAGGACCCACAGACGGCTACCGCCGACATGGAGTCCGAAGAGGCCGCGCAGATCATGGCCGCGAATGGGTTCCGCCACCTGCCGGTGATGGAGGGGAACAATGTGCTCGGGATCGTTTCCCTGCGCGACGTGATGGGCGCGCGCATCGGGCGCGCGGTCCGCTGATCCTTTTAGCTCGAGCCGCCCTGTAGCTCGCTCATCGGCAGGATCACCTGCGTCGCGGTTGCCTTAGCCGCCACCTTGTCCCGATCGTCCACGAACGTCGCTTCGACGTGCGCCTGCCGCCGCCCGCGGTTCAGTACTTCCGCGACGATGTGCAGATCGGTGGTGACGGGCCGGAAGAACGCGAGACGCAGATCGGATGTTGTGAACGACTCCTGGTCCGTGAGGACCGTGAACATCGCGAGTCCGGTGAAGCTGTCCGCTAGTGCGGCGAGATAACCGCCGAAAACGGATCCTGCGGCGTGATACATCTCCTTGTTGAGCGGCCAGTCTCCCCAAACGCTGCCGGGCTCCCAACCTTGGATGGTGGGCAACTTCAGAGCAACGACCATCGGCGGAGGCTCACCCGTACCGGCGACGATGGCGTCGAGCATGTCTCCCCAGAAGCTCATGCGCGAAGCCTACCGGTGTTTCCGCCTAGCGCTCGCGCAACGCTTTCCGTATGACCTGTGAGAGATGAACGGCGCTGCGGTCGGTCAGCTGCTCGATCTGCGTCCGGCAGCTGAACCCGTCGGCCACCACGACCGTTTGGCGGTCGGCTGCTCGAACCTTCGGAAGGACCCCATGCTCCCCAACGCGCACGGAGACGTCGTAACGCTTCCCCGCCTCGAAGCCGAACGAGCCGGCAAGTCCGCAGCACGTCGTCTCGAGCTCGTCGACGTCGAGGCCCAACCGCTTCAGCAACGACACATCTCGTTGCGTACCCATCACGGAGCGGTGGTGGCAGTGGCCGAAGTAGAGGGCCTTGCCCGCGAGAGGCGACAGATCGAAGTCTCGTTCAGTCAAGAACTCAGCGAGCGTGAACACCTGTTTGCTTAGCCGCTTCGCGTTCTCGTTATAGGGCAAGAGGTTCGGCAGCTCGTCGCGGAACACGGCGATGCAGCTGGGCTCCATGCCGACGACCGGCGTTCCGCGCGCGATCTCGTCGCGAAGCACCTCTAACGTCTGCTGCAGCAACCGCTTCGCAAGGTCGAGCATCCCGTAGTCGTACAGCGGCCGCCCGCAACACAAGATCTTCGGGGGCAGCTGCACGCGACACCCGGTCGCCTCGAGGGCCTCGACGGTCGCGCGCGCAACGTCCGGGTGGAAGAAGTTGTTGAACGTGTCGGGCCAGAGGATGACCCGTTCGCCGTTCGGGTTGCGTGGCCGGTGCGTCCTGAACCAGGCGCGGAAGGGCTGCTCGGCGAAAGTGGGCGCATCGCGTTGCGACGCCACGCCGGCGATCCCTTTGACGAGGCGGGAGCGCGTAACGCGGTTCGCCAGCCGAGGCATCTTCGATCCGATGCGCGACCACCAGTAGATCAGCCCGAGCGAATAGGCCTGCCGCGGCCGCGCGCGCCCCTTGTAGTGATGGGAGTAGAACTCCGCTTTGTAGGTGGCCATGTCGACGTTCACCGGACAGTCGCTCTTGCAACCCTTGCACGAGAGGCACAGGTCGAGCGCCTCGCGTACCTCTTCAGAGCGCCAGCCGTCCGTGATCGTCTCGCCGCGCATCATCTCGAACAGCAAGTGTGCGCGCCCACGCGTCGAATGGATCTCCTCACGCGTCGCCATGTAGCTCGGGCACATCGTTCCGCCGTCCTCTCGGCGGCACTTCCCCACTCCGACACAGCGCAGCGACGCGTGCGCGAATTCACCCTGATCCTCCGGGTATGCGAAATGGGTCTTCACGTCGAGCGGCCGCCATCCTGCGCCCAGCCGGAGGTTCGACGTGATCGGATTCGGATCGACGACCTTGCCGGGGTTCATCTTCCCGTTCGGATCCCAGATCGATTTGAATTCGCGGAATGCGTCGATCAGCTTGGGGCCGAACATCTTCGGCAACAGCTCCGCGCGCTGTTGACCGTCTCCGTGCTCGCCGCTCAGCGACCCGCCATACGCAACGACGAGGTCCGCCGCCTCGTCCATGAACGACCGGTACGCGCGCACGCCGTCGGCAGACGAGAAGTCGAACGTGACGCGGCAATGTACGCATCCCTGACCGAAGTGGCCGTACAACGAGGTCTCGTATCCGTATCGCGCGACGAGACCGCTGAAGTCTCGGAGATAGGCCCCGAGCCGGTCGGGCGGCACCGCGGCGTCTTCCCACCCGGCCAACGCGTCGGGCTTGCCGGGGACGAAGGCGGTCGCACCGAAGCTGATCTCCCGGACGCGCCACAGGCGAGCCAGTTCGCGTGCATCCGTGACAACGGCTGTACCGATGTGCCCGCGCAGGGCTTTCAGCGTCGAGGCGGCTGCGCGCGCGCGTTCCCCGGCTTCCCCGGGCGTGGCGCCGCCGAACTCGATCATCAGCCAGCCTTTTCCCCCCGGGAGATCGGCGCTTCCCGCGCGCGCGCGCGCGATCAGCGGATCGTCGAGGCCCTCGAGCGCGAGCGGCCCGTACGCAACGACGTCCGGCACCGAGTCCGCCGCCGCGTACACGTCCTCGAAACCTGCAACCAGGAGCGCGCGATGCGCCGGCCACTCCATGAGCCGAACCGTGGCGCCGAGGACCGTCACGAGCGTCCCCTCGCTCCCCACCAGCGCGCGCGCAACGTTGAACCCGTTCTCGGGGAGCAGTGCGTCGAGGTTGTACCCGGAGACGCGCCGCGGGATGCGCGGGTAGCGCGCGCGGATCTCCTGGGCATAAGAATCGCGGAGATCTCGCAAGCGCTCATAGATCTCGCCGGTCCGCCCACCTCTATCGATGTTGTCGGACAACTCATGGTCGGAGGTCGGCCCGACGCGCATCCTCGTTCCGTCGTAGAGGAGGACGTCGAGCTCTTCGGTGTTGTCGACCGTCTTGCCGCTCATCACCGAATGCGGCCCGCAGGAGTTATTGCCGATCATGCCGCCGAACGTGCAGCGGTCGTGCGTTGCCGGATCTGGACCGAACGTCAGCCCGTGTGCGTTCGCGGCATCGCGCACGGCATCGCAGATCACTCCGGGCTCGACGACCGCGCGCTTCTCCTCGGGCAGCAGCTCGAACCGCCGGAGGTGCTTCGACCAATCGATGACGACGGCGACGTTGCAGGTTTGGCCGGCAAGGCTGGTCCCCCCGCCTCGGCTTAACACCGGAACGTCTCGCTCGCGGCACGTGGCTACGGTCTCGATCACATCGTCGAGCGACCGGGGCACCACGACAGCGATCGGAACCTGGCGGTAGTTCGAAGCGTCGGTCGAATACGCCGCCCGCGTCGCTCTGTCGAATCGAACCTCGCCGTTGACGCGCCCGCGTAGCGCACGTTCGAGATCTGCCTCGGTGGTCATCACCGCTCCAGCTTCGCCGCCAGCTTCCGAACCAGGGATAGCTCGAAAGTGGCCGGGAACGCGATGCCGACGTCGACGAACGTTGCGCGCACTTGCGCGCGCCCGCGCGCCAACACGATCACGTCTTCCTGAACCGTGATCGCCGCGCCCGCCGCCGCCAGGTTGACGACAACCCGGAACCCCGAAACAACACCTTTCACCGGAAGCACTCGCCGCGTCACTGCGATCGAACGGATCTTCGCGGTGATCCCTTGCACGCGAAGCTGCTCGACAAGGACGGGTCGGACCGACGCTTGGGCGCACACGATCGCGCGCGCACCCTTCACCGCCGCCGACGCCTTCGCGCCGTCCGCAGCGATGCGGAACAGCACTGCTT
>DATGHY010000111.1:0-3410 GCA_035307625.1 Actinomycetota bacterium | reverse complement strand
CTCCTCGGAGATCCTGGCCGAAGTGGCGCGCGCGGCCCTCGCCGGGACACCTATAGAGATCACCTTGCCGGCGTTCCTCGACCCGCACTGAGCGCCACGCGGCCGATGCGGCCTGCTCGCGCTCGCGCGCCTGATGGCTACCGTCGCGGCTCGTAGCGCATCGCCACTGCCCCCGAGCCGAGATCCAGTCGGCTCACGAGCTTCAAGTCGATGCGCTTCGATAGCCCAGCGAACAACGTCGGTGCGTGGCCCGCGAGCCGTGGATGTACCACGAGCTCGTACTCGTCGATCAACCCCAGCTCGGCCAACGCCAGTGGGAGCTTCACGCCTCCAACCAACAGTCCATGACCCGACTCCCGCTTGAGCTGCTGAACAGCCTCACCGAGATCCCCGCGCACGAGCTCCGCGTTCCAATCGACCTGCTCCAGGGTGCTCGACACGACATACTTCTTTGACGCGTTGATCGTCCGGGCGAAGGGTTCCATCCAATCGGGTCTCGCTCCCGTCGGCGCCGGCGACCGCCAGGCTGACTCCATCATCTTGTACGTCACCCGGCCGAAGAGAAGGGCATCGGCCTGCTTGAGGTTCTCGATCGCGTGACGATGCAAGTCTTCGTCCGCGATCATTTCTCGATGATCGCAGCATCCGTCCAATGTGACGTTGATGGAGTACCGAAGCGGTCGCATTTCGCGAGAGTACCGCCGATGGAGTACGCCTGCGATGTATCGCTCAGATGGGGATCTGTCGTAGTGCGCGAGCCACTCTCGACCGGGTCACCCGATCCGCGACACACGTTCAGGACCAGATCTGTGTCAGGTCTCGGCCGAGGTGCTGGGAAAGCGCTTCGTTGTGCGGCCGGAACCACGACGACAGGTCTCTGAGAAGATCTTCGTCGAGCGGCTCGTAGGTGACCGGCTCCCTGTTCCATTGCTCGATCTTGTACGCCATCGGGAGCCACTGGTAGGCCCGCGACCGCATCATGACGTAGTGGAGACGATCCGAGCGCCGGCGGAACGATGTGTTGATCGGGGCGCCGAGATTCGAGGGACGAACACTGTCGTCTACCTCGAGGAAGCGACAGACCCGAGCGAACTCTGAGCCCGCGTCGCGCTTCAGATCCTCTGCTAGTACGACGAGCGTCGCGCTCGACGAGTAGAACATTTCAAGGCGCTTCAGGTAGGTGAGGTAGCAGCCACCTTCGAGGTAGCCGTAGTACTGCTGAGTGGTCTCCGACTCTCTGCGCATCTCATCGCGGACGGCCTCCTCGAAGCTGCGTCGCTCGTAAGTTGCTGCTCCCCGGATCCACCAATAGTGGGAGCGCGCGCGCGCGATGGGATCGCGGAGGACGAGGATGATCCGCGCGTCTGGGAGTGTCGTTGCCATGCGCGTAACGGTCTCGTCCTCCACGACGTAGGTAGGGGTCGCCTCGCCGACGGCTCGCTCCGTCTTCGTTCCGGTGAAACACGACCGGTACCAATCCAGTCCTTGATCGAACTTCCTATCGAAGAAATGGATCTCCTTCTCCGGGACGACGAAGACGTCTGGATGGACCTGCAGGTATGCAGCAAGCGCGGTCGTGCCGCACTTCGGTAAGCCGGCGATCACGAAGGAAGGGAGCCGGCCCCCGCCGATCGGGCGGCGGGGTGGCGGACGCCACATCGAACGATCGAGCCCGATCGGTCGCTTGCTCATGCTTCGCGAGCCCTGAAGAGCCAAGGCGCTCGAAGCCGCCCATAGGTAGGTAGAGCCAACCGTGATGCGTCCATGTCGTTCCCCCGTCCGGCCCGCGCGGGTCGAAGGGGGGCGACCCGCCGGCGCTGTGATGATACGCGCTCGAGGATCGCGGCGGAGCGCTGCCCAACCCTCGTTTACACTGGCCCGATGCCACGCGACCACGATGCCACTCGGCGCACCGAGGAAGGGATGCGCGCGTTCTGGGACGGCGCCGCTCGCACGAACGCTGCCTGGTACGTAGACACATCCCTCGAATACGACCACCCCGACATGGAGCGCTTCTTTGCGACCGGTCGGGTGATCGTGTCCGAAGCCGTTGATGGCTCGCCGGTACAACCGCCGGGGCGCGCGAAAGCAGTTGAGATCGGATCGGGGCTTGGGCGCGTATGCCTCGCACTTTCCGAGCGGTTCGACGCTGTGACCGGTGTCGACATCTCACCAGAGATGGTCGCGCGCGCACGCGAGCTGGTGCCCGAGCCGCGCGTATCGTTCGTCGTTGGCAACGGCGACACATTGAGCGGCGTCGACGATGCGTCCGCCGATCTCGTCTTGTCGTTCACGGTGTTCCAGCACATCCCCAGCGTCGAGGTGATCGAGCGATACATCGTCGACGCCGGACGCGTGCTGCGGCCGGGCGGGTTGTTCGTGTTCCAGTGGAACAACGGGGGCAATGCGTACTGGTCTGTACGTCGCGCGATCTTGGGCGCGCTGCAGCGAACAGGGATCAAGTCGGAGCGTTACCGGCGTCACGCGCCTGAGTTCCTCGGCAGCAAGGTGCCGCTCGACCGCATCGAGCGCGCGGTCGCGCGAGGCGGCATGGACGTGAAGCAGACGAAGGGTCTAGGGACGCTGTTCTCGTGGGTGTGGGCGGTCAAGGAAGCATGAGCGAGCCGTGCGTGTCGGTCATCGTGCCCGTGCGAGACCGGCGGGAGATGCTCGGGCGGCTGCTCGATGGCCTTCGCGAGCAGAAGTACCGCGACTTCGAGGTCATCGTCATCGATGACGGTTCTTCTGACGGCTCCGGCGACCAAGCGGCGGCCGGTTCGGCGGACGACTTCAACGTTCGGGTGCTTCGCACGGACGGCGTCGGCGCCGTTGAAGCGCGCCGGCGCGGCGTGACCGCATCGCGCGCGCCCTACCTGGCGTTCACCGACAGCGACTGCGTGCCGGATCCGCTGTGGCTGCAGAACGCGGTCGCGGCGTTCACCGACGGGGTAGACCTCGTGCAGGGCCGCACCGAACCGGTGCGTCCGCTCGGGCTGCTCGAACGAAGCGTGTGGATCAGCCACGAGGACGGTCTGTACGCGACCTGCAACGTGCTGTACCGGCGGGATGCGTTCGAGCGCGCCGGCGGGTTCGACGACGCCGGCAGCTTGCTGGGTTTCCGCCCCGGTGCGTTCAGCAGGGGACTCGGCTTCGGTGAAGATGCATTGCTCGCGTGGCGTGTACGGCGGTCGGGGTCGTCGGTGTTCGTGCCCGACGCGGTCGTGCGCCACGAAGTCACGCGCCCGCCGGCAGACGAAGCGCTGCGGCGGTCGTGGATGGCCGGAGCGTTCCCGACGCTGATACGCGAGATCCCGGAGCTGCGCGCGACGATGCTGCGTGGTGGCGTCTTCTTGGGGACGCGGCGCATCCCGTTGTACGCGGCGATCGTGAGCTTCCTGTTGGGCCGGCGC
>DATGHY010000110.1:0-2526 GCA_035307625.1 Actinomycetota bacterium | reverse complement strand
TTCATCGAGCAATGCTTGATGCCATCCTCGTTCCCGGTGATCAAACAGCCGCCGACCTTCCCGTAATACAGGTACTGACCGTGCTCGTTCAGCTCGCCGGACTGTCCGTACAGCCGCTCGATCACTTTCGTGCACACTGATGACTTCTCGCCCAACCAGATCGGTGTCAAGATGACGAGGATGTCCGCTGCGCTCACCTTGGCGTAGATCTCGGGCCACTCGTCGCGCTCGAAGCCGTGCTGCGTCATGTCTGGGTAGACGCCGGGCGGCACATCGTGGTCGACGATGCGGATCAGCTCGACGTCGACATGATTGCGCTGCATGATCTCCATGGAGATCTTCGCGAGGCCCTCAGTGTGCGACACATCTGGCGAGCGCTTCAGCGTGCAGCTCAGGAAGAGCGCGCGCAGATCGCTGAAATCCCACTGATGCGTGTGGCTGAGCTCATCTTGCCGAACTTCAAGATCCATGACGTCCCCCATGTCCTTCGCGCGGACTCGACGCTGAAGCAACCTTCCACGCGTCAACTCTACTTTGAACCCGTGCGGCTCCGGTCGTTGGCTTTCGAGCGATGAATCTCAACATGAGGATGAGCGTCTCTACTCGTCTTCAAGGGATCGTTCTTCACGTCGCAGGAAGCTGATCCCAACGCCGGCGGCGATCAAGGCAACGAGCAAGGCAGCGACCGGGTCGATCCACGAAGCCCGTGTCCCCAGCGTCGTTCCCGCGATCGCGACGACGGCGAGTGCCGCGCCGCTCGCGGACAGCCAGCTGTCCGCGAGAAGGGCCTTGCTCTGCACCAGTCGGGCGGCCCACCGTTTGCGCGCGGTCAGGGCGGTGAGGGTAAGGATCGAGGCACCCGTGATCGCGATCCCGACCGCCGAGGGATGCGTTTCGCTGCCCGTTGCCAGGCGGCGCGCGCTCTCCTCGACCGTGAACAGACCGATCGTCAGCAAGCCGACGCTGACGACGCGCAGAGCGAGCTCCTCTCGAGCGATCGAGATCGTTTCGTGCTTGAGCGCGTGCCTGAAGTGAAGCGCGAGCGTCCACGAACCCGCTGCGTCGAGCACGCCGGTCAGTCCGAAGACGACGAGCACCAGCGCATGCGCGACGATCCCCGACGCGATCGCGGTCGCACTGGCCGAAACCGTCCATGCGACCGACACGACCGAGACACGGAAGGCCGCGCGAAGGTGCTTGGGAGCAGGGAATCGCTTGGGAGCGTTCATCCGGCGTCCTCCGGGGTCGACGATTACGTCGCCGACCAGACTTCCCGGCACGCCGCGCGCAACAGTAGGCGGCGTGAACCGGATGGGCAAGCGATCAGAGCGGCTGGGCGCGCAGCTGCACGGAGCCCGCGCGCAGCAGTCGTTTCGCTTCGCGGATCCCCGTCGAGAATGCACCGTCGGCGTAGCCGTAGCGATCGGGGTTCGAGGCTTCGCCAGCGAAGAGCAACCGGCCGCCGATGGGTGCGCCCAGTGCGTGTTGATCGTTCGGCGTCGACCCGAGCTTCAGGTACGAGTACGAGCCGTGCGTGAACGGGTCGTGCCCCCAGCGTGTGATGAACACGTCGGTGGGCGCGGGGATGTGGCCGCCTTGCACGCGGCGGAGGATGCTTAGCATGTGCGAGGTGATGTCTCGGTCGGTCTTGTCGTCGAGCCCGATCGCGTGTCTGCCCGTGTTGAATGCGACGAGGATCGGGACCTTCTCGATGAAGAAGAGATCGATGATGAGGGGGAAGTCCATCGCGTTCGGCGCTGAGAGATGGAAGATGTGCGCGTGTTCCGTCGCCCAATAGGGCTCCGGGAAGCGCATCGCCACTTTCTCGAACGTGCCCATGCCGATCCGACGGATCGCATCGGTCTTCCATCGCGGGAGACTGGGTGAGAACGAGATCGAGCCGGCCTTCAGGACACCAAGGGGGACGGTGACAACGGCGTGCGATCCCTTGAAGACGTGGCGCGCGCCCGTGCGATCGCGGGCGATGACCTCGACTCCGTCTCGATGGACCGAGACGTTCGTAACGCGGTGTTGCAAGCGAACGTCGGTCGATGCGCCCAGTGATCCCGTGAGTCGCCGATATCCGCCGACGGGGAAGTCTCCCTCACCGAACCCGATGTACGGCGACGAGCCGTTCGCCCAGTATTGCAGCGAATCAAGATCCCAATCGGTCGCGTCTGGTAGCTCGACAACTAATCGCAAGAAGTACTCCGCGAAGCGCGCGGCGTCACCGGTCAGCTTCTGTTGCTTGATGTACGCGAGGATGCCGTCCTTGGTGGATGCGTTCGGTCCAAGCTTCGCGCTGATGTTCGACGCGTCTATCTCCTCGAACCGCAGAGCGTGCAGCGCCGCTTGCATGGTGCTCGTCTGGAGGACGACACCGGTGCGGTCGTCGTAGAACCGCGACTCCGGCACGTCGAGTTCGATCGACGCGTTGGTCTGCAGCACGCCAGACTGGGTCGCGAACTGCGTCATGGGGTTACCGACCGGGTCCGTTATCCACGAGCAGCCGACATCGACGGGGCT
>DATGHY010000109.1:0-2570 GCA_035307625.1 Actinomycetota bacterium | reverse complement strand
CAATTCGCTCGCGTCATCTTCCCAGGTGCCGTGCCAGAACTCTCCGTCCACCCATGTGACCCCGGTGACGAAGCGGTCGGACTCGATGGTGCGAAGAATCGCCCCTGTCTGGGGATCGACTTGATGGATCTTCCGGTCCCGATACTGTCCCACCCATAGCGTCCCTTCGGCCCAGGTGAGCCCGGAGTTACCGCCGTGGACGTCGGGCGCCGGGATCGAGGCGAGCACACGGCCGGTCGTCGGATCGATCTTCTTGATGCGATCCCCATCGATCTGAAACAGGTGCTGACCGTCGAAGGCCGTTCCGGCATGCGCGGCGACGTCGATTGAACGCAGCATCTTCCCGTTTGCGGGGTCGAACGCGTTCAGCTTGTCTCCGGACGCAAACCAGACGTGCTGACCGTCATAGGTGACTCCACCCACGCTGTCGACACCCGGAAAGGGCCCATACTCACAGACGATTTCTGCCGCTGATCGATTCATGCTTCCATCCTGGTCACGTGGTAGTGGAGGGGGAGTAACAAGGTCATCGTGAATCCCGGCACGGGCGGGGTCATCCAGCGACGGGCCCGGCCGCGACCGAACGACTGCACCTTGCCTGCTGCCGCAAGCGAGTCGAGTGCCCGCTGCACGGTGCGCTGGCTGGCGCCGAGCGCAAGCGCGAGGGCTGAGCTCGACCACGACTCACCGTCGGCGAGAAAGGCGAGCATCGTCGCATGCTCCTCTTCGATGGGCCGCGCCAGCACGACGACCTCGCGTGCGCGATGCGGCACCAGCGCAAAGCCGCGCTTCGTCGCGCTCACGTCGGCCAGTGCCCGGAGCGCCGTGCGAAGCCGCCCGACTTCGACGCGCAAGCGGGCGCGATGCGATTCATCGGCGAGCCTGGCCCGGAATGCCCGCGCGACGAGCGTGTCCCTCGGCACGTCTTCCGGCCACGCTTCGCCGAGCGCGCGTGCGAGTGTGAACAGCACCGGACGCGTTGCGAGCGAGACCACCGTGCCTGCGTCACGCACGACATGACGGCACGCGTCTACGACGAGGGCCTTCGACGCCAGTAATGCTCCAACCTCATCGAGCAGGAGGAACCGCTCCTCGCCAC
Organism: Actinomycetota bacterium; assembly: GCA_035307625.1. Classification (GTDB taxonomy): domain Bacteria; phylum Actinomycetota; class AC-67; order AC-67; family AC-67; genus AC-67. Next base: position 1,471 of record DATGHY010000109.1, on the reverse strand, counting down.
GCGCAATCAGGCGCGCCGCGGGCGTCTTCAGGATCAGGGATGCGCTTTCGACCTCCGCCGTCAGCGCGGGGATACCTGCGCGGCGCGCGGCGTCCCCGGCCCGGGCGAGCGCAGCGCGCGCCGACTTCGTCTGGAGGCGTCGTATCGCAATGCCCGCAACGACCAGTTCGTGGGCAGCCTTCGACGCCGGCGGAAAAGGCGCGGGGTCGATTCCGGCGAGGGTACGCTCGGCCTCGTCGAGGCGCCCGATCAGGAGGAGGCGCCGGACTTCGAGATACTGCGCGTGCGCGGCATTCACCCGGTCGCCGTGCGCTTCGAGCGTCGCGCGCGCTGCGTCGAGCGCCTTCGCAGGCCAGCCCAGGTCGCGCGAGGCGAGTGCGATCTCGGCCTCGGCGACGATACATCTCGCGCGCGCCACGGCCTCTTTTGGACCGAAGGCGCGCGCCGCACTTCGCACGAGCGCTTTCGCTCGAACGAAATCGCCGAGCTGGGCCATCGCGATGCCTCGAAGCGCGAGCGCTGGCGCATCGTCGCGCAAGGCGACCCGGTTCAGCGCGCCGAGGGGATCACCCGCCGCGAGCGCACGCGCCGCGGCCGTGATCAGCGAGTCCATGTTCATCCAAATCCCGCCACACTTGTCACTCCCACCGTTCGATGCCCGGTACTAATCTAGCACGACCACCAACCAGCACGTCGTATCGTGAACGAACGACGCAAGATACACAACGGAGGGACAGCATGATGACGAAACATATGACCGGGACACGTGAAGAGTGGCTGGCGGCGCGGCTCGAACTGCTCGACGCGGAGAAGGAGCTAACACGGCGCGGCGACGAACTGGCGCGGCGCCGTCAGGCGTTGCCGTGGGTCCGGATCGACAGGAAGTACCAGTTCGAGACCGATGAAGGGAGCGCCTCGCTGGCAGACCTCTTCAGAGGACGCTCGCAGCTCCTCGTCTACCACTTCATGTTCGGGCCTGACTACACGGCAGGGTGCCCGTCCTGCTCGGCGATCGCGGACGGGTTCGATGGCTTCGTCGTCCACCTGGCGAACCACGACGTCACGCTTTCGGCGGTGTCGCGGGCGCCGCTCGCGAAGCTGCAGGCGTACAGGCGGCGGATGGGGTGGACGTTTCCCTGGGCGTCCTCGTCCGGCAGCGACTTCAACTTCGACTTCAACGTGTCGTTCACCGAGGAGCAGCAGCGCGAGAACGTCGTCGAATACAACTACCAGCGCGGCGGCCACGCGATGGACGCGAAGCCGGCCCCGGAGCCGGTCGCCGAGTTCGCGGCCAACTGCGGAACCGATGCGCCCACCTACTCGCGCGAGAGGCCGGGCATGAGCGCGTTCGTGCTCGAAGACGGTGTCGTCTACCACACCTATTCCACCTATGCGCGCGGACTGGACGGCCTCTGGGGCATGTACCAGTGGCTCGACCGGGCCCCGAAGGGGCGCAACGAGACGGGCGGCT
>DATGHY010000108.1:0-2300 GCA_035307625.1 Actinomycetota bacterium | reverse complement strand
AAGGGAACGATGGCGACGATCGGCCGCCACGCAGCGGTCGCCGACGTGCGCGGGCTCAAGCTGAAAGGGCTGCTCGGATGGCTGGCGTGGCTATTCGTGCACATCTATTACTTGATCGGTTTCCGCAACCGCGCCGCCGTTCTCGCGTCGTGGGCGTGGAACTACATCGTGCGCGACCGCCCCATCCGCTTGATCGTGCGCAGCCAGCCGGATCCCCTCGCGGATGAGGTGGATCCGGGCTAACGATGCCTCAGCGGTGGCCTTGCCACTGCACGACTTGCTGGAAGGTCGGGCGGTTCACCCACGGCATCGCCGGGATCGCGGCAACGCCGGTCGCCGAGAAGTGGATGTCGTCGTTCGCCGGGTTGCACTTCCCCGATCCGTTCGAGCGGCTGCACGTCCACGCCGTCGGGTTCGCCGAACCGTAGACCTGCGTCAGGTGATCGATCGTCGCTTGCAACGCAGTGACCAATGCCGAGCCGCACGCCGAAGCGCTCCCGCAGTAGCTCTGGGAGTACGGGTTCGCCGAAGCGCCCACCGATTGCTGCAGCGCCCGCTGGATGTACCCCTCCCAGCCGCCGTCGTATGCGGAGCCACCCGGACCCGGAGGATTGTTGAGACTATTCAAGCTCAGCAGCAGGTTGAACTGCGATGGATCCAGCCACGGGTCGAAGATCGCGTGAGCGAGCCGCGGATACAGATCGTCCATGATTGCGACTGCTGTGCCTTGGTCGTAGCTCCCGTCGCCGTTCAGGTCGCGGCGATGTGCGCCCGGAACGTTCGGCCCCCAGAACGGATCGGCGGCCCAGCTCTTGAGGATCTGCAGAACGGTGCTCTGGGCGGCCGTCAACGATGCTCCGGCGAGGACATCGCCGAGCGGCCCGACCAGTTGCGATCCGTCGAGGTCGACGCTCCCCGCGTCCTCCATCGCGTTGACGATGTCGGCCGGCGTCGCAAGGCGCTGATCGATGATGGCCTTCACACGATCGCTCAGCGACGACACGCGGTACACCGGCCCGTAGCCGAAGTTGTTATCCGCGGCGGAAAAGCCCGGCGACGGTTTGTTGTTCCAGTTCGTGAAGAACCCGGCCGGTGGGTTGATCGCGCGCGGATGCACGTCGCGGCTCGATAGGTCGGTTGGGACGAAGCCACGCCAGTCGTACGGTCCGGTCCCCCACGACGGGAAGTTCGGGTCGACGTGCGGCGCGCGGATCGGGATCTTGCCGGCCATGATGTACGCGATGTCGCGCGAGTCGATGTACGTCCAGTTGAACGTCCCGGTCTCGAAACCGGCTGCTCGCATGAAATCGTGCGCGTTGTGGATGTAGTCGGGGTCGTTCCACAGCATGAATGCGGGCGCGAGGCCCAGCTCGTCGCCCCATGTCGACCGCTCGATCGTGATCGCAACCGGGATCGGTTTGCCCGTCGCAGGGTCTATCGCCGTCGTCCGCCCGAGAACGGGGCCGTGAACGGTGCGCTCGACCTGGATCGTGACGATGGCGGGCGGATTGGTCGCGGTCGCCGACGTCTTGGCGAACTGCCGGTCGGTTCGCTCGTACATCGGACGGCAATTGCCGAAGTACATGTATCCCTTGCTCGCGAGCGTCGCCGGCGAGCCATCGGTGTTACAGAGCTTCTCGACGCGCTGATCGATCAGGTCCGCGCTGGCCGACGTTGCGCTCCACGCGTAGTCCTCGCCATGCCCCAGCTCGACGTAGATCTCCGTGCCGGGGAACGCGACGCCGCGCGCCTGCAGACCGGGGCCATGCAAGTCGATCTCGTGGAGTATCTCCGGCGAGAAGTAGCCGGTCTGCGGACCGAACACCGCGATCGGATGGTGCCCGACGCTGTGCGCGGCGTCGACCATGAGCTCGTTGCTCATGTGCGGCTTTGAGTACGGCGGTGGCATCAGCTCGCTGAGGTCGATCGTGATGTGGCCGATAACGACCTGACCGAGCCCGGGGTTGTTCGCCGGCAACGGGCCGCCGTCACACATGTTGCCCTTCGGTTTCGAGACAGGCATCGCCAGCGAGTTCGGGTCGACCGTCGCAGGAACCGCCTCGTATGGGAAGTTCGTGCTGATGCTGGTCTTCGCCTCCGGGTCGTTCTGAGAGCGGAAGTCGCGCCACATCGCAGCGCCCTTGGTCACGCCGTAGCGCTTCACGAGCGACTCGTACAGCAGCGCACTCGTCGTCTCATCGCCGCCGCCGACCGCGAAGATCGACTGAACGAGCGTCGCCGTCGCGATGATGTCGGTCAGCTTCCACGGCGCCGGGAACTCTTGCAGCGCCGGATACTCG
>DATGHY010000107.1:0-16092 GCA_035307625.1 Actinomycetota bacterium | reverse complement strand
TGACGCGGATCGCGAGACCCGGTCCCGGGAACGGCTGGCGCCACACGATCTCGTCCGGCAACCCCAGCTCTTCTCCGATCGCGCGCACTTCGTCCTTGAACAGATTGCGCAACGGCTCGATCAGCTCGAAGTCCATGTCCTCGGGCAAGCCGCCGACGTTGTGATGGCTTTTGATCTTCGCGGCATCGCGCGTGCCCGACTCGATGATGTCCGGATACAGCGTCCCTTGGACCAAGAACCGCGCGCCGGCCAGCTCGGTGCGCGCGACCTCTTCGAAGACGCGGATGAACTCTTCCCCGATCGCGCGCCGCTTCGTCTCGGGATCAGTGACGCCGGCGAGCTTCGCGAGGAAGCGGTCCTGCGCCTTCACGTGGATCAGGTTGATGTTGAACAACCGCCGGAAGGTCTCCTCGACCTGTTCTGGTTCGTCCGCGCGGAGCAGCCCGTGGTCCACGAAGACGCACGTGAGCTGATCGCCGACAGCCTTGTGAACCAGGACGGCCGCGACGGCGGAGTCGACGCCACCGGACAGGCCGCAGATGATCTGCTCGCCGCCGACCCGCTCACGGATGTCCTTGATCGCTTCTTCGATGATGGACACGCGCGTCCAAGACGGGCGCGCATCGGCGGCTTCGTAGAGGAAGTTCTTCAGGAGGTCGAGCCCGCGAGGTGTGTGCGCGACCTCGGGGTGGAACTGCACGCCGTACAAGCCGCGCTCTTTGTCTTCGAACGCGGCGACCGGCGACGCGTCGCTCGACGCCGTGACCTGGAAGCCCTCGGGCGCGCGCGTCACGACGTCGCCGTGACTCATCCACACCGTTTGGTCTTCGGGGAGTGATTCGAACAGGACGCTGTGCGGCTCTGCCACGTGGAGATCGGTCTTGCCGTACTCTCGCGTGCCGGTGTGCGCTACCTCGCCGCCGAGGGCTTGCGCCATACCCTGCAGCCCGTAGCAGATGCCGAGCACCGGGATGCCGAGATCGAAGAAGGCTGGATTAACCGCCGGCGCGCCCGGCGCGTACACGCTGCTCGGACCGCCGCTGAGGATCAGGCCGCGCGGGCGGCGCTTGCGGATCTCATCGATAGAGACATCGTGCGGCAGGATCTCAGAGAAGACCTTGCACTCACGGACGCGGCGCGCGATGAGCTGCGCATACTGGGCGCCGTAGTCGATAACAAGGACGGAATCGAAGGAAGACGTCTCCATCCGCGGAGGATACCACGAGGACGCCCGCCGTTTTGGCCGTCTAGCCAGCGAGATCGCTCGTTCGGCGCTCCGGCGGAGCAACCGCGGCGGCCGCGGCATTGCTGCTCACCGTAAGTGTCACGGTGAACGTGCTTCCCTTGCCAAGCTCGCTCTCGACTGTGGCTTCGCCGCCCATCGCGCGCGCAAGCTGCCGCACGATGAACAGGCCGAGCCCCGCGCCGCCTGTTTCCATCCGCAGCGGGTCCTCGAGGCGCTTGAACTTCTCGAAGACCTCCTCGAACTTGTCGGCCGGGATCCCGCGTCCGGTGTCGCGCACCTTGATATGAACCGAGACGCCTTCTCGCACGATCTCCAGGTCGATCGGCGTTCCCTCGTCTGAGAACTTGATCGCGTTCGAAACGAGGTTGGCCACGATCTGCTCGATGCGGATCGGGTCGCCCAGCGCGATGGCGCCCTCTTCTGCTTCCAGGCGGAACTCACGCAGCGGGTGCGCGATAACGAATGAACGCAGCGCCTTCTCGGCCACGTGACCGACGTCGACGGCTTGCCTGCCGACCTCGGGCAGACGCCGCTCGCCCGTGTTTGCGACCCGCGATGCGAGCAGCAGGTCTTCGACGAGGCGGTGCATGTGGTCGGCTCGCTCAAGGATCGACTGCAGCGCTTCGCGACGCCGCTCGGGCGGGATCTCATCGCCGCGGCGCAGCATCAGCGACGCGTAGCCCTTGATCGGCGTGAGCGGCGTGCGGAGCTCGTGCGACACGGTCGAGATGAAGTCGTCCTTCAGCTTGTCGACCTCGCGCTGGCGCGTGACGTCGGTGACGACCAAGACGTCGAAGCTCAGCTGGCCGCGGCCGTCGAAGCCGGGACCGTGCTGCACGCGAAGCCAGCGGACCGAACCGTCGGTCGCGACGATCTCGAGGTCGGTCGGCTCGCCGCCGGAGGACACGTCCATCGACACGGGGCGGCCGAAGTTGTCGCGTCCGCGCAGCAGGTACGCCATGGACTTGCCGACCGCTTCGACTTCCGTGACGCCGGTCATGCGCTCCATCGAAGGCGACCACAGCACGACGGTGCCGTCCGCGTCGGCCAGGACGATACCTTCGGACGAATGTTCGACGATGCGGCCGAGCTTGTTCGTCTCTTCTTCCATCTGGCGGTGCAATTCTTTCTCTTGCACCCAGCCGCGGAACGACATGTGCAACGCGAGCGTCGGCGCCAAGACCGCCGGCAGCAGCGCGGGCCGCGTCAGGTACAAGGAAACCGCCACCATGCCGACGGCGGAGTTACCGAGTCCGAGCGCGATCGACAGCTTCTGCTCTTCGACGAAGACCTTCATGAGCGCCGTGTCGGTCGTCGCCGCGATGATCGCCGAGATCGACACGAGGTTGATCAGCGTGAACAGGAACATGCCGGCCGTCAGGGCGATGAGCCCGCGCACCGAACCGAACTCTCCGTGGCCGATGCCGTGGTAGACAGCGACCGCCGGCACGACGCCGAGCGCGTACTGGCCGATGTTGAAGGCGAACTTCTTCGGCGTCTTACGCTGGACGACGAGCGCCAGCGCGAGCCCGACCACCGACACCAGGACGGCGACCGACGCCGGCAGCAGCACCATGTCTGCGACGACGGCGAGCTCGAACAGCGTGAGGAGCTCGGCCGATTGCCCGTGCTGCAAGCGGATCGAGATCAGCTCGGACATCGCCGTCAGGACGACGAGGATCAACGCCTTCTTCAGGACGGTGCCGTGCAGCGGAGGTGGGTATGCGAGGACGGCGATCGCGATCGCGAGCGCGCCGCCGCCGGCCACGGCCGCGATCAGCGAACCGGTGCCCGGCGTTCTCCATCGGCCCCGTTGCATAAGTCTTAGCTCCAGCTCATGTCGTCCCAGCTACGGCTGTCCCACGTGCGGCTGTCCCAGGTGCGGGCGTCCCACGTCCGCGAGTCCCAGCTGCGGCTGTCCCAAGTTCTGGAGTCCCAAGAGCGGCTGTCCCACGTGCGGCCATCCCAGGTGCGCGAGTTCCAGCTCGACGCGTCCCACGCGCGCGCATCCCAAGAGCGGCTGTCCCAGGCGCGCGCATCCCATGTACGCGCGTCCCAGTTCCGAGCGTCCCACGTGATCCCGTCCCACGACGCGCCGTCCCACGTGCGCGACGTCCACTGACGAGCGAGCCACGTCGCGCCATCCCAGTTGCGCGCGTCCCATGCCCGTGCAGCCCATGCGCGCGCGTCCCACTGACGAGCGGCCCACGAACGAGCGTCCCAGGAGCGAGCGGCCCACTGGCGCGCCTGCCACATCAGGAAGTCCCAGGAGCGAGCGTCCCACTGGCGCGCGTCCCACGAACGAGCGGCCCACTGGCGCGCGGCGTTCGAAGTCGCGTTGAGATCGCCGTCGGTCTGACCCTGGCGCGAGGTCCACTTCTTGCTCGCCCAGAAGAACGCGCCCTGACCGTTGACCTGGCGCCAGTCGAACTGGAGCCCCGGCGGCGTGAACGGCTGCATCACGGGGCCCATGTCCGGCAGCGGGTGCAGAACCAGGTCGCTGTCGTCCATCGACACTGCCGCGGCGGCGTTCACGACGCCCGCGCCGGTCGATTCGGTGTCGCCATCGAGGACCGGCGTCGCGCTGCCCATCAGCAGCGCTTTGACCTCGTCCGGGGTGAGCGACGGCCGCGCGCTCAGCAAGAGCGCAGCCGTACCGGCCGTAACCGCGGCCGACATGCTCGTCCCGGAACCCTTGAAGTAGTTGCCTTCGACGACCGCAGACGGGTTCTGCTGGTCGATCGTGCTGCCCGGCACGCGCAGCGAGACGATGTGCTCGCCCGGCGCGGCAACGTCCGGCTTGTCTTCACCGAAGGCCGTCGGCCCGCGGCTGCTGAAGGTGGACACCTGGTCGTCGGAGACGTTCGCCGAGCCCATGTCGTTGACCGAGCCTGCCGTCAGAAGAACTGGGTCGTTCCCCGGCGATGCGATCGTCGATGAGCCGGGGCCGCTGTTGCCGGCCGGCACCACCACGACGACGCCGTGCGCCCACACTGTGCGCAATGCGCGCGACAGCGGGTCGATCTCCGGCGGGAACGGCGAGTTGGAGTCGAGCGGGAGAAGCAGCACGCGGACGTTGAATTGCTGCGCGCTGAAGTCGACGAGCTGGATACCGCTGAGGACCTGACCGAGCGACGTGGATCCGCTCGCGTCTGCAACCTTCACCGACATCAGGCTCGCGTCCGGGGCGATACCGACGTAGCGGCCACCCGACGCCGCGCCGTTACCCGCGACGATCCCGGCCTCGAACGTTCCGTGGCCGAAGGTGTCCTGGAAGGTCGGCTCGTTCGTGAAGTTCGCGCGAGCAACGATCTGGTTCTGAACGTCGGGAACGTCCGCGATCCCGGTGTCGACGAGCGCCACCGTGACGCCGGCGCCGGTGTTCTGCCCGCTCCACGACTGCGTCGCACCGACTTCGGACGGGTACGCAGAGACGAGGTTGCCGCCGTAGCTGTTGCCCTGAAGGTGCATCGCCCGGTCGGGGAAGACCATCGCGCGTGTCTGCAGATCCGCGAGCTCGGACGACGGGACGTGCGCCTGCACGCCGCTGACGATCGGGAGGTAGTTGTCGACGGTTCCGTGTGCGCTCTGCGTCAGGTCGGCCGCCTGCTGGGCGCTCGAACCTTCGACGATGACCGAAACCATGCGCCCGAGCGCCGCCACTGCCGGCGTGACCGACATGACGAGCGCAAGCGCAACGATGAACGCAGCAAACGCGCGCTTCGCGCGCGACTGCTGGATCGCCAGGGAGTATGTCACGCCGCGACTCCGCTAACGAGGTTGGACACGACCGAAAGGAGATCGTCCGTGTCGAATGGCTTGTTCATGTAGTAGTCGCAACCGCCGGTCCAGCCTTGCCAGGTGGAGTCGGCGTCGTCCAAAGCAGTAAGGAGAAGCACCGGCAGGTCGCGCGTACGCTCGCCGGCACGGATGCTCTTCAGAACGGTGAAGCCGTCGACGCCGGGCATCATGACGTCGAGGATGACGAGCGACGGGATCGGGCCGACGAGGTGGCCGGCGACCGCAGAGCCATCCGGGAGCGCGACGACGTCATAGCCCTCGAGCTCCAAGGTGTGCTCGAGCATCGTGCGCGTGGCGAAGTTGTCTTCGACCACCAAGATCTTCTGCCGACCCTTCATCCGTTCGTCCTCGCTCGCGGTTCTTTTCGGATCCGGGCCATACGCCGCAACAACGCCCATGGCTCGGTGCTCTTCATCTATCGGCGGCATCAGGCGAAATCTGGACGAAGAGTGGTGCTAATTAGGGGACACCAAAGGGCTATAAGAATCGGGGGTCCTGGTCCGATTCGTACCGTTTGGGGTGGTTCTAGCCGCGGAGGAGCGCCAGGTCGGCGCGGTCGTATTGGTCGAAGTCGTCCGGGGGGCCGCCGCGCAGGATCGTCGCGATCGACATGTCTTCGATCGCCCAGTACATGACCGAGGTCTGGTACTTCGAGTGGTGGGGGTGCTGGGGGTCCTCGTGGTCGTAATGGCTGTGGTACCCGATGTTGATCAACCCGAGGAGGTGCCCCATCTCGTGGGTGATCACCGCGCGCTCGATCGAAGCAGAGGACACGAAGACGTTGGCCGCTTGCTGGATCTGATCTTCGAACAGCACGAAGGCCGTGGCGCGGAACGAGAGCCCGAGCGTCGCGCTCCCGCCCGCAAAGCTTCCGTTCAACGCCGCGATCCAGACGGTCGCGACCGAGCCGGCCGAATGGTCGCGGCGGTAATGCGCTTCTAGGGCGATCAGATCGCTGAGCGTGTACGAGTCTTTGGGGTTCGTGATCTCGGAATCCATGTCGATGGCGATACCGTCGGGCTTCGCGCACTCTCGTTGCAGGATCGCCTTCAGGTGATCAAGCGCCTGCTGGCTCGGCTGTCGCCCGGACACGTAGGCGATCTCGATGACGAGCCGGCGCGCCGGCGAGGCGCGCAAGATCGTCCGGGCCATCGCGCCCACACTCGCGTCGTCTTCGTACGAGCTGCCCGGCTGGCCACCCGAACCACCGATGACGGTCGTCCCCGGCTTGGGTTTCGTTGCGGGCGCACCTTGAGGGACGCTCGACTTATTGGTCGACGGCACCGAGCGAGAAGCGGAACCGCCGGGCCCCGGAGGTGCGGTCGCTGTCGTGCAGGCGACGAACGTTAGAGCGAATGCGACAGAGAGAAGGCGCTTGTGCGTCTTCGTGCTAGCCCATCCCAACGCCTTGCGCGCGCTGGTACGTCTTGCCCTCGGAGAGGAACGACGGCGAGTACGCGACCTCAACGCGCTGGAAATCGCGCACGCTCTGGAAGCCGGTGTCTGCGATCGACGTCTTGAGCGCGCCGAACAGGTTCATCGTTCCGTCGTTGACCGGGGCGGGACCGACCAGGATGTCGCGGAGCGTTCCCACCGTCTTCGTCTTCACGCGCGCGCCACGAGGCAGCTCGGGATGGAACGTCGCCATGCCCCAGTGATAGCCGCGTCCGGGAGATTCCGTTGCGCGCGTCAGCGGAGAGCCGATCATCACTGCGTCTGCGCCGCACGCGATCGCCTTCGCGATGTCGCCGCCGGTGCGCATCCCGCCGTCGGCGATGACGTGAACGTAGCGTCCGGTTTCTTGCAGGTGTCGCGTGCGCGCGCCGGCCGCATCTGCGATCGCGGTCGCTTGCGGCACGCCGATGCCGAGCACTCCGCGTGTCGTGCAGGCAGCGCCCGGACCGACACCGACGAGCACGCCGCACGCGCCGGTGCGCATGAGGTGCAACGCGGTCTCGTAGGACGCGCAGCCGCCGACGATAACGGGCAGCTCGTAATGCGCGATGAACTCTTTAAGGTTGAGCGGCTCGGTGCGGGTCGACACGTGCTCCGCCGAGACGACTGTGCCCTGGATCACAAGGATGTCGAGCTCCGCGTCCAACGCGATCTTGTGGTAGCGCTCGACGCGCTGCGGAGTGAGCGAGGCGGCCGCGACGACGCCACCTTCCTTGATCTCGCGGATCCGCTTGTAGATCAGGTCTTCCTTGATCGGCTCGAGGTAGATCTCCTGCATGCGGTGCGTGGCTGCGCCATCGGGCAGGTCTGCTATCTCTTGGTAGATCGGGTCGGGGTCTTCGTACCGGGTCCAGAGGCCTTCGAGGTTGAGCACTGCGAGGCCGCCGAGCTGACCGATCTCGACCGCAGTCTTCGGTGAAACGGCCGCGTCCATCGCGGACGCGAGCAGAGGAAGCTGGAAGGTGAAGGCGTCGATCTGCCAGGTGATATCGACGTCATCGCGGTCGCGCGTCCGTCGCGAGGGGACGATCGAGATCTCGTCGAACCCATACGCCCGGCGGGCGGTCTTTCCGATCCCCAGCTCTATCTCTGCCATGCCGTATCCCTCCAGACCCCCGATGCTTCGAACAAGACTAACGGACGGGATTGGCCCATGCAGGGCTTCACACGCCCGAAATGCGCGACGGCGGCCTCTCGGCCGCCGTCTGCGTCACAGATCACGTTCTTACTTCTTCACCTTCGCGAGCACGTCGCGCGCGGTGAGGACGAGATACTCCTCGCCTTCGACCTTGACCTCGGTGCCGCCGTACTTGGAGTAGATGACGCGATCGCCGACGGCGACGTCGACGGGGACGCGCTTGCCATCCTCGAAACGACCGGGGCCGACGGCCACGACCTCACCCTCCTGCGGCTTCTCCTTGGCGGTGTCCGGGATGATGATCCCGCTGGGAGTCTTCTGCGTCTCTTCTTCGAGCGGCCGGACGACGATCCGGTCCTCGAGCGGCTCAAGGCTGAACGCCTTCGCCATCTATCCCTCCTATGACTCGATAACCCTGGGCTTTTGGCTTTAGCACTCTACCTTCCCGAGTGCTAAAGAGATACTAGAGGGCCGAGCGAGACAGCGTCAACCTGCCCTAGGCGAGGGAGAGGCTGGGGTCCGCTCCCACGTCGAGCGGCGTCGTCTCCCCGCGCGCCAGACGCCTGGCCCCCGCGGCCGCGATCATCGCTCCGTTATCCGTGCACAGCGCTGGTGCCGGCGTGACCACCCGGAGGCCGGCCCGCTCGCCCACCGCGCGCATCTTGTCCCGAAGCCTGCTGTTCGCCGCCACGCCGCCGGCGATCACCACCGAGCCGATCCCTTCGTCGAGCGCCGCGCGCACGGTCTTTGCGACCTGGACGTCCACGATGGCCTCTTGGAACGAGGCCGCGACATCGGCGAGATCGAAATCTTGGCCCGTCGCCTCCTGTTCACGCGCCCAACGGATCACGGCAGTCTTCAAGCCGGACAACGAGAAGTCGTAGTTCGGCTCGTTCAGCAGCGCGCGCGGGAAGCGATAGGCCGCTGCGTCGCCTTCGCGCGCGAGGCGGTCGATCGCAGGACCGCCCGGGAACCCGAGGCCGAGGAAGCGCGCGACCTTATCGAATGCCTCCCCCGCCGCATCGTCGATCGTCTGCCCCAGGATCTCGAAGCGGCCGTGCTCCGGCATGCGCGCGATCATCGTGTGGCCGCCGGAAACGATGAGCGCGATCACCGGCGGCTCGAGATCGGGCTCTTGAAGGAACGCCGATTCGATATGGCCTTCTAGGTGATTTACGCCGATCAAGGGGATGTCGAGCCCGGCCGCAGTCGCCTTCGCCGCGGCGACGCCGACCATCAACGCGCCGATCAAGCCGGGGCCCACCGTCACAGCCACTGCGTCGAGATCGCGGAAGCCGACGCCGGCATCGGTCAGCGCCTGCTCGATCGCCGGGTTGATCGTCATCACGTGTGCGCGGCTCGCAAGCTCGGGCACCACACCACCGAAGCGTGCATGAAGATCGATCTGCGACGTGATCACGTTCGAACGGATTCGCTGGTCTTCGACGACGGCAACGCCGGTTTCGTCGCACGACGTTTCGATGCCGAGAACGATCACTCGTCGATCGATTCCTTGATGCGCTGGAGGCGCGCGGAGATCTCATCGCCGCCGATGTCGTCGACCCACATCACGAGCGCGTCTTCGCCGGTCTCCGCGTAGTAGTTCTTGCGCACGCCGATCGGCCGGAACCCGAACCATGAATACAAGCGTTGCGCCGGCCAGTTCGCGACGCGGACCTCAAGCGCCACGGTGCGCGCGCCCCTATCGCGAGCAGCCTCCATCAAGTTGAGCATCAAGCGCGTCCCCAGGCCCGCGTGCTGCATCTCGGGCATAACCGCGATCGTCGTGATGTGGCCTTCGTCTTCGTGCACCATCAGCCCGCCGTAGCCGGCAACCTCTTTGTGCACGAGCGCGACGACGTAGTGCCGGGTCTTCCGTTGCGAGATCTCGCTGAAGAACAGCGCCGCGCTCCACGGGCGCGGGTAGACACGCCGCTCGATCGAAAGGACGTCGCGCACGTGCTTGCGCCGCATCGGCGTGAGGGACACGTCGAAGATCGGACGCGGCGGGTCCGCTTCGGCTCTCACGCGCGCCCCTCCAGTGCTTTCTTCGAGATCTTCACCCGGTCGGGCCGTTTGATGACCATCCCGCGGCGTTCCCAATTGATCTCCGCGTCCGACCGCCGAACGTATAACGGCTCGAGCAGCGCAAGGGGCACGGTTTCGTTGCGCTCGAACAGCCGAGCGGCCAGCTCGCACAGCGCTTCTGCCCGCGGATATTGCGAGCTTCCCCCGGCAACCTCGCCGATCTCGCCCAGCTCGTCGCGATAGCCGAGCGCGCCGTTGCCGACGAAGAGCACATCTTCTCCGCGCGCGATCGCCTCGGCCGCCAACGTCTTCGGCTCCCAGGCCGCGTAGTCGCTCAGTCGATGCACGCCGTGAGGTGCTTGCCGGTAAAAAGCGGCGAACACCTCTCCCCTGCGCGCGTCGACGCAAGCGCAGATCAGCTTCGGTGAGAAGCGAGCATTGAAGGCGAGGAGGTCCAGACTGGAGATCCCCACGATCGGCACGTCGAGCACCTGCGCGAGGGTCTTCGCGGTCGCGATGCCGACGCGCAAGCCGGTGAACAGCCCGGGGCCGACTCCGACCGCAACGCCGGTTATCTGATCGAGCGACACGCCGGCCAGCTCGGCGGTCTGCATGACCGACGGCATCAGGAACTCGACGTGGCCGCGCTCGCGCGCGACCGTGCTGCCGCCGACCCGGCCGCGTTCGGACCAGAACGAGACCGACGACGCGCCCGTCGACGTCTCGATACCGAGGATCAGCATCAGACCGGCACCGCCCACTGAGCGAAACGCATCTCCGCGAGACGCGCGCGCAACGCTTCCCCAGTGGCCCGGATCGCGATCCGTCGCTCATCTTCTGTCGTCGCGCGGATCTCAACCTCAACGCGCGCGTCGGGCAACAAGTCGCCGACCGCGTCTCCCCACTCGATGAAGGTGATCGTGTCGGGTGCGAATAGCTCCTCGTACCCTAGATCGATCACTTCTTGCAGCGAGCTCATCCTGTACACGTCCACATGCACGATGCGCGCGCGGCCTGCGTACTCTCGTACGAGCACGAACGACGGGCTCGTCACGTGCGCGCGCACACCGAGAGCGTCTGCGGCGCCTTGCACGAACGTCGTCTTCCCCGCGCCGAGATCGCCGGCAAGAACGACGACGTCGCCACCGCGCAGGCCGTTGGCCAGGACCGATGCGATCGCGCGCGTTTGCTCGGAAGAGGAAGAAACACAGAAGACGTCGGCCACGACCGTTCCTTAGAAGAGCCCCAGCTGCTCGGAGTCGGGATCGGGCTCGGACGCCGAGATCTCTTCGAGCGTCTTCGCGATCAACCGGAAGTCGTCCTCCATCTGCCCCATCGCGGGCGATGTGCGGCCGCCGTGCAGGATGGCGGCCGGATGGAACGTGGGTATCAAACAGCGTCCGCGGAACTTGAACCGCTGCCCGCGCACGCGCGAGATCCCAGCGGGCTTCCCCAGCAACAACCGCGTCGAGAAGTTCCCGAGCGAGCAGATCACCTTCGGGTTGATCAGATCAATCTGCTCCCACAGCCACGGCTCGCACGCTTCGATCTCGTCGGGCTGCGGATCCCGGTTCCCCGGCGGCCTGCACTTCAGCACATTCGCGATGTAGACCTGATCGCGTGTCAGCCCGATCCCTTCGAGCAGCCCGGTCAGCAACCCGCCCGCCGCACCGACGAACGGAACGCCCTGTTTGTCTTCGTGGAATCCCGGCGCTTCACCGATGAACATCAGATCGGCATTCGGATCACCCGATCCGTACACGACCTGTGTGCGGCCTTGCGCGAGCTTGCACTGCGTGCAACCGGATGCCTCGCGCGCGGCTTCTTCGATCGTTCTCATCAGCCCACCCCCTCGGGACAGAGGGAAGGCTCAGCGATGCCCGCGTGCCGGGATCCCCGCGACGTCGGAGGCTGCTCGAACGCCGCGGCGAACCGCGTCGGCGAGGACGTCGGCCGCGAGACGGCCGACGATCTCCACATAGGAAGGGACCGCCCGGGTTGCGAGCAAGAAAACGACGTCACCGTCGAACATCGTATGCACAGGGCGGATGGCCCTCGCAAGGCCGGCGGTGGCCATCTCTGCGGCGCGGTGACATTCCTCTTTGGTCATGACCGCATTGGTCACGATGCATGCGATGGTGGTGTTCGTCCCGAGGATCGGCGGGAGCGGCCAGGGTTCGGCGCGCGCACCCGCGATCATGCTTCCGTCATCGTCCACGATGTCACCCACGGCGTTCACGACGGCGAGCGCGCCGACGATGAGATCCCCGTCCCGAACTGAGGCCGAGCCGACTCCGCCCTTGCTGGCGTTCTCGAAGCCGGCGCCCTTCCCGACCGTCGCGCCCATGCCGGCCCCGACGTTTCCTTCGCGCGTTTCAGTCTCCGAAGCCGCTTCGCACGCGGCGTATGCGTCGTCGGGACCGGGGCGGACCGAGGCGCTCCCGAATCCGAGGTCGAAGATCGCAGCCGTCGGAACGATCGGCACGACGCCGGCCGGCGTCGGGTGTCCGATCCCGCGTTGCTCCAGGTAACGCATGACCCCGTTCGCGGCGCCGAGGCCGAATGCCGAGCCGCCCGTCAGCAACACGGCGTTGACTTCGTCGACGCGACGGCCCGGCGCGATCGCGTCGGTCTCCCTGGTGGCCGGCGCACCGCCGGGAACGACGACCGAGCCGGTCGTTCCGTTCGGAACGAGGATGACGGTGCAACCGGTCAGGGCTTCGTCGTTCGTCCAGTGCCCGACGCGGACGCCGGGAACGTCCGTGATCATCGCGACGCGTCTGCGGTGGTAACGCGCAACACGAATCGCCGCAGCAACGCATTGAACTCATCGGCGCGCTCGAGCATCGGGATGTGACCGGTGTCCGGCAGCACGACCAGCTCTGCGCGCGGGATGCCGTCGGCGATGCGCTCCGCCGCCGCCAACGGCGTCAGCTTGTCCTTCTCGCCGGCGATCACGAGCGCAGGAACGCCGATCGAGTCGAGCGCGCCTGATACATCCATGCCGAGCATCGTAGGGATCAGCTTGAACCAAACGCTCGACGGAACCTCGGAGAGCAGCTTCTCGATGAACTCCACTTGCGTCGGCGACGGATCGCGACCGAATCCCATCAGGCGCGTGCCCAGGTACACGAGATTGTTGGCGCGCGTGCGCAGCTGGTCGACGTTGTCGGTCCGGCCCTGCAATGCTCGCAGCGCCACCTCCTCGACCCCTTCCACCGCAGCATGCAGCCTCCGCGCGATCGCAGGCAGCAGTCCGCCCATCACGTCGGCCGACGTGGTATCCACGAGAACGATCCCGCGGATGCGCGCGCCGATCGCCTCGGGGAACAGCTCGCAGTAACGGAGCAGCGTCATCCCACCCATCGAGTGACCGACGACGATCACCGGCTCGCGATTGGCCGCATCACGGATCACCGCTTCGAGGTCGTGCGCGAGCGCGTCGAGCGACCAGTCGTCCGATGGAGGCAGGCCGCTGTACCCGTGCCCGCGGTGGTCGTACATCACCATGCGGATCTCCGACGAAAGATCGCGCATCTGGTGATGCCAGGTGGTCGAGTTGAGCGAGAACCCGTGCGACAACACAACGGTCGGCCCCGTGCCGATCTCCTCTACGTTGAGCAGCGTGCCGTCGAACGATGCGACGGGGCCGATCGAGCGGCCTCGCCGCATCCCGTAATCCTCATCCTTGTAGGGATCCGGCCGGCCGCGCTCGCGTCGTAGGAACGCGCGTGTTCCAGCCGCTCCCGCTGCCGCGGCCGCACCGACGCCGAGCGCGATCGCTCCGGTGATCAGCCCCGCGCGGCGCGCGCGCTTCTTTCCATCAGCCACGGTAGATGCGCGGGATGCGCGATGAGATCCGCGTCACGACTTCGTAGTTGATCGTGCCGAGCGCGCGCGCGACGTCGTCCGCCGCGATCCGCTCCTTGCCCTGCGAACCGATGAGCACCACTTCGTCTCCCACCTCACAGGAGTCGTTGCCCATGTCCGCCATGAACGCGTCCATGCACACCGTCCCAACGGCAGGGTACCGTTTGCCGCCGATAAGGACGGCAGCCTTGGAGCCTTTGTTGCCGGAGCCGAGCGCGCGCGGCCACCCGTCCGCGTATCCAAGCGGGATCGAAACGATCGTGCCGGGTTTTTCGAGCTTGTAGCGCAAACCGTACGAAACGCCTTCGCCGGCGGGGACGCGCTTCACCATCGCGGCGCGCGCTTTCAGCGTCATCACGGGATCGAGCTCGACGATTCCGTCGAGCTTGGGTCCCGGCGATAGGCCGTACATCGCGATCCCGACCCGTGCCATGTCGAAGTGCGCGTCCGGCAACGTGAGGGCCGCCGCGGAGTTGGCCATATGGCGGAAAGCCGGCTCGATACCGAGCTGCGTCAGCGTTTCCGTCGCGTCGTTGAATCGCGAGAGTTGCTCGCGGATGAACTTGTTCTTCGGGTCGTCCGCGAATGCGAAGTGACTGTAGATCGCCTCGATCTCGACACGCGGTTCTTTCGCAAGCGCGCGCGCGAAGTCTTCGACGTGATCCATCGGCACGCCGAGCCGGTTCATGCCGGTGTCGATCTTGAGATGCGCGCGGACGGGCCGGTGCGCGCGGTCGGCCGCTTCGCCGAGCGCCCATAAGCCCTTCTCGGAGAAAAGACATGGAGTCAGCTCGTTCGCGATCGCCTCGTCGACGCGCTCGACCGGCGCTTCGTGCAGCAGGAGGATCGGCGCTTCGATCCCGGCCTCTCGCAACCGCAAGCCTTCGTCCACGAGTATCACGCCGAGCCACGTCGAACCCGCGTCCAATGCCGCGCGCGCGACACCGACATCGCCGTGCCCGTACGCGTTCGCCTTCACGACCGCCATGAATTGGGTGTGCTGGTTGAGCTTGTCGCCGATGCGCGCGACGTTGCGGCGAACGGCGCCGAGGTCGATCTCCGCCCACGCGGGCCGAGGAGAAGCGTCGCTCATATGGTCACCTCGTGGATGGTTGCTGCCAATTCACCGATCAGCGCGGTGGCATTGGCGGGGTGTGGCGCGACGCGCGCGGCCACGCGATCGCCTGCCGCGCCGTGCAGCCACACCGACGCAGCCACATCGCGCGCGCCGATGTCGTTACCCTTCTGTGCGAGCAGCCCGGCCACCATCCCTGCAAGAACGTCTCCCGTCCCGCCCTGGGCCAGCGCCGGACCGCCCGTCGGATTGATGAACGTCTCGCTGCCCGCGATGACCGTTCCCGGTCCCTTGAAGACGACGATCGCAGCGAGATCGGCCGCGGCATCTCGTGCTGCGCTCAGCCGGTCCGCATCGAGATCGGGAGCCGGCTTTCCGACGAGACGGGAAAGCTCGCCCGCATGAGGCGTCAGGATCGATATATGACCTCTCTCGTTCCTTTGCCGAAGGATGTCCGTCGCTCCGGCAAGGGCGTTCAAACCATCGGCGTCGATCACGAGCGCTCCTTCGCGCGACTCGACGATCGCCCGCACTGCTTCGACGGTTGCGGGATGCGTACCGAGACCCGGCCCGATCACAACCGTCGTGAACTCGTTCAGCCTGGGTGAGATGAGATCGAGCGCCTTCGAGTCGAGGATGCCCTCGGAATTCTCCGAGAGTGGGATCGTCGTGATCTCGGGAACCCGCGACAGCACGATGCGACACACATCCTCGGGCGCGCACAACGTCGTCAGCCCGGCACCGGCCTGAACGCTCGCCGCCGTGACCAGGGCTGCCGCGCCGGGCATCGCGCGCGATCCCGCGACCACGAGGACGGTTCCGGCTTTGCGCTTATGCGAACCGCGCGCGCGTCGGGGGATAAACGCAGCGACGTCGCGCGCCTCGAGCATCCTGATCTCAGACGTGGGATCTGCGATCCCGATGTCGGCGATCTCGACGCGACCGGCGAGCTCCGCACCCGGCGCGAACAACAAGCCGGGCTTATAGCCGGTGAACGTCACGGTTGCGCGCGCGCGGATCGCCTCACCAGGAACCTGTCCGGTGTCGGCGTCTATCCCACTCGGCACGTCGACCGCAAGGATCGGCGCGGTGGCCGCGCCGCAGGCTTGGATCGCTTCTCCCACGGCGCCTTCGGGTGCGCGAGAGAGCCCAACACCCAGGAGACCATCGATGACGAGATCGGCGCGCGCGATCTCTCGGGCCAGCTCGCCCATCCCAACGATGCGTCCGGGGAACCGCTTCACGTTCAACGAGGCAAGCTCTGAGTGCTTGTCCGACGTCAGCACCGCCGTCACGTGCGCGCCCTGCGCGTGCAACACGCGCCCGGCCACCAGCCCGTCGCCCGCGTTGTTCCCTTTGCCGCACACCACGACAACGCGCTTACCGTACGTTCCGCCGAGCAGGCCGCGCGCGCCGCGCGCAACGGCCCATCCTGCGTTTTCCATCAGCTGCTCGACCGAGATGCCGCGCGCAGACGCC
>DATGHY010000106.1:0-17632 GCA_035307625.1 Actinomycetota bacterium | reverse complement strand
TCGGCTTCCGAGGAGCCGCGCGATGCGACCTCGGGGATCCCGGTGGCATCGACGACATGAGGAAGAGCCTCGAGCTCGTGCTGCAGCGCGGCGAGACGGACGCCGCCGGTTCCTCCTACATCAACCTCGGCGACGCCGTCTGGATCAACGAAGGGCCGATCGAAGGGCTGAAGGTCCATCGGGAAGGGATCGAGTTCTGCGCGCGCCGCGGCGCGATCAGCTCCGTGATGTGGGGAAGAGCCGAAACGGCGTGGATGCTCTACGACACCGGTGAATGGGACGATGTGATCACGGCAACCGACGAAGTTGCCGCATGGGTCGAGGCGGGGGGCACGGGAGCAGCAGGGCTCGTCGCGCCGGCGTTCAAAGCGCGCGTGATGCTGCTTCGTGGCAACGTCGCAGCTGCCGGTCAGATCAACCAAGACCTCCTCCCGCTGGTGAGGCGGATCGGAGATGCCCAGGTCTTGGGACCGGCGCTTGTCACCGCTGCACTGTGGGAGCTCGCAGCTCGGAACACGGCTCGTGCGGCGCAGCTCGCGTACGAGTTCGTCGAGGTCGCCGGCGACGCGCCTGTGTACATCTGCTGGCAGATGATGGACACTGCGCGTGTCTTCGTCAGCGCCGGAGAAGCCGACGCGATGGCGACTATCATCGAACGGGTCCGGCCGGGTCTCACGCGCGACCGTTACTCGGTCGTTGCGGCGCGCGCCATCGTGGCCGAAGCGCGCGGACAGTTCGATGACGCCTTGAAACTGTTCCTCGAGGCTGCTCGGAATTGGGAGTCGTTCCCGATGGCCCTCGAGCACGCGCACGCCTTGTTCGGCGCAGGCCGGTGCCTCATCGCGCTCGGGCGCGCAGAGGAAGCCCCCGAGCACCTCGAGAAGGCCCGCGCGATCTTCGGCTCGCTCGGCGCGCTCCCCCTCGTCGCCGAGGTCGACTCGTTCGCACCCTAGTTTTCACCGAAGCGAGGGCTGCTCCGTAGAATCCCGCGCGATGGTCGACCAAGTGTTCCCACGGCAACCGGCGCGCGCGCAGCTCTTCGACGAGTACCGCGCGCGCGGCTTGTGGGGCACGCGCACGTTCAACGACGTGCTCGAGGAAGGCTGCACCGTCACGTTCCCCGACCGTCGCTTCATCGTCGCCTCGCCCGATCGCCCCGCCGAGATGACGTTCAAGCAGATGCACGAGCGAGGCCTGCAGATCGCCGGGGCGCTGCACGCGCTCGGCCTGCGCAAGGGCGACGTGCTCGCGATGGAGATGCCGAACTGGATGGAGGCGTGCCTCACCTATCACGCATGCGCGGCGCTCGGCGTCGTCGTCACGCCGATCATCCATATCTACCAAGCGAAGGAAGTCGAGTTCATCCTTCGACAGTCGCGCGCGAAGGTGTTCATGGTTCCCGACAACTGGCGCGGCGTGGACTATCTCGCGATGGTGCAGGAGATCCGTCCGCGTCTCCCCGACCTCCAGAACGTGATCGTCGTCGGCGAGAAGGTTCCCGACGATTGCTTGTCGTTCGACGATGTTGCTGCGCGCGCAACGCCCGACTTCCCGCGGCCGGACATCTCGCCCGACGAGCCACACATCCTCGCCTACACGAGCGGCACGACCTCCGACCCGAAAGGCGTCGTCCACTCCCACAACACGCTCCTGTCGGAGCTGCGCGCGATCCATGCCGCATCGGGCGGCGGTCCAAAAGACGTCTTCCTGTGCCCCAACCCGATCGGCCACATCGCCGGCATCTATTCGGCGCTGATCGCGCCGTTCGTGCTCGGCTACAAGGCGCTCGTTCTGATGGACGGCTGGGATCCATCATGGGCGTTGCGATTGATCGAGCAGCATCGCGTGACCTTCACGGGCGGCGCGACCTTCTTCCTGGCGACCCTGCTGAACGCGCCGGATTTCAAAGATCACGACGTTTCGTCTTTGCGTGAGTTCGGCTTGGGCGGCGCAGGGGTTCCGCCGACCTTGGTCGAGCAGGCCGCCGCCATCGGCTGGTGGTCGATGCGCGCGTACGGCTGCACGGAGCATCCCTCGATCACGATGGGGGCGAAGGATGACCCGCTCGAGAAGCGCGCGCACACCGATGGACGCCCGATGCTCGACGTCGACGTTCGCCTGATCGACGACGACGGGAACGACGTGGGGGCGGGCGAAGAAGGCGAGATCATCAGCCGCGGCCCCGACCAGTTCCTCGGCTACATGGACCCGAAGATGGACGCAGAGGCGTTCACCGACGACGGCTGGTTCCGCACCGGCGACATCGGGCGCTTCGACGCCGACGGCTACCTCGCGATCACCGACCGCAAGAAGGACATCATCATCCGCGGCGGCGAGAACATAAGCGCGCGCGAGGTGGAAGAGATCCTCGCCGAGCACCCGAAGGTGCAGGAAGCAGCGGTGACCCCGGTGTCCGACGAGCGGTACGGCGAGCGCGTGTGCGCGTTCGTCATCACGCGTGACGCGCAGACGCTGACGCTCGAAGAGGTGCTCGAACACTTCAAAGCGCGCGGTGTCGCGAAGCAGAAGACACCCGAGCGGTTGGAGCTCGTCGATGTGTTCCCGCGGACGCTGAGCGGCAAGGTCCAGAAATACGTGCTTCGCCGCGGGATCGAGAACCGTTAGCTAGCCGCGGAACCAGCTGCGCGGATCCATGATCCGAAGCATCCTGATCTCGTCGCGCGACGGCTCCTCGATGATCTCGAGCTCGCGCGCGACCTGAAGCTTCCACCCGCAGCGCGCGATGCACTCTTTCGCGGCGCGGATCGGATCGTCCCCGAAGACGCCGGTGAGGATCAGCTCGCCGTCCTTCTTGTGATACACGCCGAGTGTCGAAACGACGGCGTTCACGCGGTCGCCGGGCCCGGTGACGTACGGCACTTGGTCGATGAAGCGGCCTTTCGACTGCGCCGCGACGACGATCGACTCGCTCGCGCACGAAACGACGTCGTTGGCCCCGCCGGATCCCATCAACAAACTCTCGCCGGGGATCTGCGTCGAGTTGATGTTCCCGTTCCGGTCGACCTGTGCCGCGCCGAGCGCGCCGATCGAGCGCGCGCTCCCACCGCCCATGATCACGGACAGCGATGTGTCGATATCGGTGAGCATCGTGCACGTCGGGAAGTTGCGCTGGTTGAACAGGATGGGTTCGCCGGGGCGCGGCCAGTAGCCGACGAGCCCCATCTCCGCGACGAGGTCGATCGGGATCTGCTCTTCTGCGAGACCGTACGCGGCGAGCCACGCCGCGAGATTCGCCACGCCCGCGCCGGCGAGCATCGCCGTGTAGCCGTTCGCCCGGATGCGCGCGCGCAGCTCGCGCGCGGCCGCGACCACCGCCCACTCGATCGCGTTCGCGGGGGCGTCGATCCCGGAGGTGACCAACGACTCTTCGAGCTCCGCGTAGTAGCCCTGTGGATCCGCACGGCGGCGAAGGCGCGCGAATCGCTCCTGGCCGAGCTTCTTCATGTAGCCCTCGTGCGAGCCGGGCTCCAGCACCCACCGCCGGATCCACGCGTCCATCGCGGTGGGATCGCGCGAAGCTTTCTTGATGTCGGCCCAGAACTCGTAATCCTCGCCGTACGGCGTGATGCCGCTCAGTCCCGTCGGGAGCAGGCCGCCCGGGTGCGCGCCGTAGGGCGCCTCGACGATCGCGCGCACCGCGGATGCGGGGATCTTCGTCATGTGCGCATGCGCGCGCACGTACGACGGCTCGACGATCTTGTCGACCGTAACGATGCAGCCTCGGCGAGCAGCGAGCGCACCCCAGACGTTCTCCATCAGCGGCGGAGAGAACAGCACGTTGCCCTGCTCGTCCGCGGCCGGCGCGTGGAAGATCGATACGTCCGGCACGAGCGCCGGGATCATGACGGTTCCGTCTTCCATCACCTGAACGTCGTTGTCCTTCTCCATCGACGAACCGGCGAGCGATGTAGTCAACGCCCACGGGTGGCCGCGCGCGCCGGCAGCCAGCCGCTGTACGAACGTCAGGATGGACCAGTGCTCGAACTCGATGCCGCCCGACATCCACGCGCGCTGGTACACGCCGTTCGGCCCAGGCGACATGTACGAGTCGCCCGCCCACGACGTCACTATCTTCGTCGCAAGGCCCGCGTGCACCAGCGGTGCCTCGGGGCTCGTCATCTGCACCGCGAGCAGCGTGAGCTTCGGATCGGTGCCCCGGAACCTGCGGATCAGCTCCCAGAAAGCCGCGCTCCCGCGCGAGTGCGTCACACCGAGGTGGACGGCGTCTCCAGGCCGTACGTTGTCTGCGACCGCGTCGGCCAGTGCCATCACTTTCGAGCGCCCGCCACGCGGCACGGAGAAGTGCCGGTCGATCCATCCACGAAGCTCGGAGTTCATGCCGACGTGAGGCTACTGTAGGTCCCCCCGCCGCGGCACGACCCCAGCGCGACCTCGGCCCTATGATGAGCGGGTGGCGAAGAAAGCGAAGTCCGTCCAGGCAGAACGGGTCATCGGTGAGCAGGGTGAGCGCACCCGGGTGAAGCTGCTCGAGGCCGCGCGACAGGTGTTCCTCGAGCGCGGTTACTCGGCCGCGCGCGTCGACGACGTCACCCAGAAGGCCGGCACCAGCCACGGCGCCTTCTACCTCTACTTCGCCAACAAGCAAGACGTCCTCGAAGCGCTCGCGGTCGACACGGCCGACCATATGTACGCGCTGGCGGACGAATTAGAAGGCATCGAGGTCGGCGAGCGCGGCTACGAGCAGCTGCGCGCGTGGGTCGAGAAGTTCGTGGACGAGTACGAGCGTCACTCACCCGTGATCAACGCATGGATCACCGCGGAGATGGAGGACGGCCGCTTCGATCAGCTCGGCCGCGAGGTGCTCGGCCAGTTCGCCGGACGAATCTCGCATGCAATTGCGCGCGGTGTGGACGCCGGCCTGCGCCACCCCGTCGACCCGGGCACCGCCGCCGTCGCGCTGGTTTCGATGCTCGAGCGCTTCTGCTACTTCTGGCTCGTGCGCGGCGGCCCGTTCAAGCGCGACGTCGTCGTCGATACGATCGCAGCGATCTGGTACGAGGCGCTGTTCGGACAGCGAAAGTCTTAGGGCTCGACCGGCAGATAGAAGTACACGAGGTCGTAAACCTCTTCGGGATCCATCACCAGGCCACCGGGTAGCCGGCCGAACTCGACGAACCCAAGCTTGCGGAACGCGTCCTCGGCGGGTGTTCCCGCGCGCGCGGCCGCATCGATCATCTCGACCTCCATGCGCTTCGCTTCTTGGATGACCGTTTCGAGCAGCCTGCGCGCGATGCCCTTCCCACGGTGCGACTCCGCAACGACGAACCGGAACAGCTCCCCGCGGTGGCGCGCGCGCCCGCCTTGCATGCCCAGCTCGATCGTGCCGACGACGTGACCGTCATCTTCCGCGACAAGGTGGATGTACCGGCCCTCGAGCGCACCGCGCAAGCTGTTCTCGACCAGCCGATGAACCTCGTCGTGCGTCGATCGCGGGAAGCAGTTCCGTTGAAGATCCTTGACGTCGTCGGGGGCGACCGGACGGATAACGACGTCGCTCAACGACCCTTGAACTCCGGTGAGCGCTTTTCAGCGAACGCGCGCACGCCCTCCTTGAAGTCGGCGGCGGTGCTGTTGAGCGCCTGCACTGCGGCCTCTTCGTCGAGCGCCGCCGCGAGGTCGGAATCGATCGCGCGGTTCAGCAACCGCTTCGAGAACCCGATCGCGCGCGTCGGCCCTGCCGCCAGCCGGCTCGCCCACTCGTTCGTCGCGCCCTCCAACGAGTCATCCGGCACGACGCGGTTGATCAACCCGATCTCGAGCGCGTCGCGCGCGGACAGCGGCTCCCCGAAGAACACGAGCTCCTTCGCCTTCGGCAGACCGATCAGACGCGGCAGCAGCCACCCGCCTCCAGAGTCGATCGCCAGCCCGCGCTTCACGAAGATCTCGATAAAGCGTGCGGACTCCGTGGCGATGATCAAGTCGCAGAACAGCGCGAGCTGCGCTCCACCCCCGGCCGCGACGCCGTTCACCGATGCGATCACTGGTTTGTCGAGCTCCCACAACGCCGTGACGACGCGCTGCATCCCGCGCTTCATCGCCTCGCGCACCTGCCGAAGGTCGGGCGCGCGCGGTTCCGCAGGCTGCTCGCCCGATGCGGCGTCCTTCGTGACTTTCGAGCGGCCGAGATCGACGCCCGAGCAGAACGCGTCACCCGCGCCCGTGATCACGACACACCGGATCTCGTCGTCGCTGCGTGCTTCGTCGAGCGCGGCGAGCAGCTCCTCGCGAAGCTCGGGCGAAACCGAGTTCTTCCGCTCGGGCCGGTTGAGCGTCAGCTTCCGCACACCGGCGTGATCGTCTACCAGAAGGATGTCGCTCACGGTCCCTTCCCTCGCTCCCCTGCCTCGAGCAAACGTCTGATCTCGGCGACCTCCTGCCGGACGGAATCGGCCAGCCACTTCTTCGCACTCAGCTCGAGCACCTTGCCGAACGGCCCGAACGCCATCTCCATCTCTTCGACATGACGGACCTTCGTGCCGCCGTCCACTTCGTCGATCTCGAAGTACGCATTCAACGATTTGAGCAGCCCGTGGATCAGCGTCACGTTGATGCGGCTGTAGTCGGGCGTCCAGCGGTAGCGCGTCACGACCGAGCCGCGCGCGCCGAAGAACTTGCCCTCTTCAAGGCCGATCATGCCGTCGTCGGTTTCCGCCAACTTCGTCACCCAGATGATCTTCGTGTCCGCTTTCGTGTACTGCGCGGGGTCGAGCACGAACTCCCACACTTCTTTGGGAGTCACCCCGCGGACGACCTCGGTTCCCTCGCCGCGGATCATCGTTCCCTCCGTTCTTTGGTGGGTCCGACGTTATACTCGGCGCCGCACGAGCGACAAAAGCCCGCCCTTTCGAAAGCGACGACATGGACTTCGATCTGAACGACGAGCAGCGTGACTTGCGCGATGCTGCTCGACGGTATCTGGAACGTGAAGCGCCCATCGGGTACGCGCGCGCGATGATGGACGACGAGCGCGGCTATCGCGACGAGGTATGGAAGCAGATGGCCGTACAGGGTTGGTTAGCCCTCCCCTTGCCCACCGACCACGATGGCCTCGACATGGGTGCCATCGCGTTGTCGATCCTCGTCGCCGAGATGGGCCGCGTCGTCGCACCGGGGCCGTACCTGTCGACCGTGCTGGCGGGGATGGCGATAGCGGATGCGGGCTCAGACGAGCAGAAGCGCGCGCTCCTCCCGCGTATCGCCTCGGGCGACCTCATCGCGACGGTCGCAGCAGGACCCGGCGACGTCGAAGAGTCCGGCGGGCATCTGCGGGGCGAACGCCGATTCGTCACCGACGGTGCGATCGCTGAGACCGTCGTTGTCGTTGCGCACACCTCCGACGAAGAAGCTGCGCTTTACATCGCAGAGCCGAGCGAACGAACACCGGTCGCGACGATGGACCAGACGCGCAAGCATGCACACCTCCGGTTCGACGGCGCGGTAGCGGAACGCCTCGGATCGTCGGACCTCGCGTCGGTCCACCGGCTGCTCGATCGAGCAGCCCTTGCGATCGCCGCCGAGAGCCTCGGCGGCGCGGAGCGCGTTTCCGAGATGGCGGTTGACTACGCGAAGGCGCGCACGCAGTTCGGCCGGCCGATCGGTTCGTTCCAAGCGGTGAAGCACCGCGCCGCGGACATGCTCGTCGACGTCGAATCGCTGCGGAACGCCGTCTACTACGCGTCGTGGGCGGCCGAGCGCGCGCTTCCCGACGCATCGCTCGCCATCTCGATGGCGAAAGCGTTCGCAGCAGACGCGTACCGCCGCGTCGCGCAAGGTGGCATCCAGATCCACGGTGGCATCGGCTTCACGTGGGAGCACGACATGCACCTGTATTTCAAGCGTGCCAAGGCGAACGAGGTCGCGTTCGGCGACGCGACGTTCCACCGCGAACGCGTCGCCCAGCTGCTGCGCGCGCGCGCAAACGCCTGAGCTACTTCAGCAGATCGCCGAACGTCTTCATCGTTCCCACCCGATACGCCGGCGGGACGAGCACCTTGAACGTGAAGGCGGGCCCGAGCCACGACGGGATGAACTTCTCCATCTTGTTGCGCTCGACCGCGCGCATCACCAGCGACGCGACGTCTTCTGCTTTCACCGGCTTCGGGGTGTTCTCGGCGAAGGGCACGCCGCGCGCCTCGGTGAAGTGCGTCTCGACGGGGCCGGGATCGATGATGCTCAGCCCGATACCCTTACGCTTTATCTCGAACGTGAGCGCCTCGCTGAATCCGACCATGGCGAACTTCGACGCGGAGTAGCCGGCTTCCAGCGGCGCGCCGATCCGGCCGGCGATCGAGGCGATCATCACGATGTGCCCGCGGCCACGCTCGATCATCCCGGGAAGGACCGCTTTCGTCGCGTACACCGTGCCGAAGTAGTTGACGCGCATCATCTTCTCGATCGTCTCCACGTCCGTGTCGACGACGCGGCCGTACGCGCCGATGCCGGCGTTGTTCACGAGGATGTCCGCAGGTCCGAGCTCGCGTTGAAGCGCCTCGATCGCGCCGTCAACCTGCGCGCGCTCTGCGATGTCGGAGACCGCGACGGCGCCCTTGCCGCCGCACGCGTCCAACACCTCATCCAGCTCGGACTTCGAGCGCGCCATCAGCCCAACGCGCGCGCCCCGCTTCGCCGCAGCGACGGCGATCTCGCGCCCGATGCCGCGCGACGCGCCGGTGATCAACACGACCGAACCGTTCCATTTCATCGGAAGCCTCCGCGACTCGAACCGTAGGGTGCCCTGACAATTGCTCAACGGCGTGTTCTGCGTTGACACCGTCGTCAGGTGACTCATAACCTCGCAGGTCAGGAGGTGTCCAATGGACTACAAGATCATCTCTGCCGACGTTCACATCACAGAGCCGCCCGACATCTGGAAGAACCACCTTCCCGAGAAGTACCAGGAGCACGCGCCGAAGCTCGTGAAGGATCACGAAGGCGGTGATGCGTGGCTCTACGCGGGCTCGAGCAATCCCGATCCGATCGGTCTTACGACGACGCCGGGCAAGAAGTTCGAAGACTTCCGCTGGCACGGCGTCAGCTACGACGATCCCGACGTCCGGCCGGGCTGCTTCAACGGCAAGGCGCGTCTCGAGGACATGGACATCGACGGCATCGACGCCGAGATCATCTTCCCGCCGCAGCGAACGATCGGCCACTGGCTCGGTAACGCCGACGACGAGCTGGTGCACGCCGGCGTCGACGCCTACAACGAGTTCGCGTTCGACGAGTTCGCGGTCGACCCGAAGCGCCAGATCCCGATGTATCAGCTGCCTTCGACCGGCGTAGACAACGCGGTGAAGTATCTCGACAAGGCGAAAGAGAAGGGCGCGAAGGGCGTCGTCATCGGCTGCTGGCCGTCCGGCAAAGAAACCCTGTCCGACGAGGACGACAAGTTCTGGGCGGCACTGAGCGCGTCCGGGCTGCCGCTAACGATCCACATCAACGTCATCGGCCGCGACTCTCGCATGAAGGCGCAACAAGCCGGCTCGACCGCGACGCAGGGCGTCAAGAAGGGCGCGCCCAACGCCAACCAGCGCGCGATCGGTGGAATGGCGGGCGTGTTCGCGATGGTGCCTCCCACGCTCGGCAACATGATCTTCCAAGGCGTGTTCGACCGGTTCCCCGATCTCAAGGTGGTCTTGATCGAGACCGGCGTCGGTTGGATCCCCCACTTCCTGGAGCAGCTCGACGACCGCTACTGGCGCAACCGCGGCTGGGGCGAGATCAACATCAAAGAGCCGCCGAGCTACTACTGGTACAAGAACTTCGCCGCGACATTCATCATGGACGTGATCGGGTTGCAGATCCGTCACGCGGTCGGTGTCGAGAACATGATGTGGTCGACGGACTACCCGCACCACGGATGCGACTGGCCGTACAGCCGCAAGGTCATCAACGAGACGTTCGTCGGCATCGACCCGACGGAGCGCCAGAAGATCCTTGCCGGCAACGCGGTTCGGCTCTGGAACCTCGACAAGTAGCCGGCTGAAGCGCTAGCGGCCGCGCGTGCCGCTCGGCGAGGGCCGAGGCTTATGCGGCTTGCCGCGCGACTTCGGCTTCAGCGCTTTCGTATCGGGCGCATTCGAGATCGATTGTTGCGCTTGGTCGACGCGCGCGATCGCGTTCAGGATCGCAACCTGCGCCGGGCCGGGCTGCGCGTTGTCCTTCAGCGCGTTGAGCACGGCCAGGTGCCGGAGCAACTGGCCGTCGACGGACGCGGCGAGCTGCTGATACCCGCTGCTCGCTGCATCCGCGGCGAGCGCACTCTGCGCGGCTGCGACTTCGGAACGGTACGCGCTGATCGCCGCGCCGATGTTCACGTCTTTGCCGTCACTCGCTTGCGCTTGCAGGGCGCTCAGCTCGGTCAGACGGCGTTGCGCGAACTGCAGATGCAACCGCGTCTGCGACGCGGGATCGTGATGGATGATCAGCTCGATGCGCTCGACGGCGCGCTTCACCGGATAGAGAAGCTCGCCGGGCAACGCGGATGCGGACGCAGACACTGCTGCTCCGCCGAGCAAGATCGCGGTGATCGCGGCCGCGATGAGCACCATCGCAACGCGGTGCCGAGGCCGCCTGCGCTCCAGCGTCGCTGCCCCGGTCATCGCAGCGATATGAGCGCGGGCGACCTCTTCCGGCACCGCGAGAACGAACGCTTCGCGCGCGGCACGAGCCGTCTGGACGAGCGGGTCCAGCCCCTCGGGAGCATGTGCTGGTTCGCCCCGAACCAGACGGTCCAGGGCTTCATCCAGGGCGTCGTGCGCGCGCGCGTCGTCAGTCAAGGTTTTCCTCTCGCTCTTCCAAGCGCCCCTCAGGCACCCCGGGGTACGGCCCTCCCAGCGCCTTCGTGAGGTTGACCAGGGCGCGGTGCTGCAGGGCTTTGACGGCCCCGACCGGCTTCCCGACCGCGTCGGCGATCTCGGGCGCGCTGAGACCGCCGGCCAGCCGCATCGCGACAACCTGACGCTGGGCCTCCGGAAGCGCCATCACGGCCCGCCACAGACGCTCTCGATCGACGTTGCCCAGCGCTTCGCCGGCGGGGTCCGCGCTGCCGGGCTGCTCGATCACGATGGCCAGCGGCTCTTCGGGACGGCGCTGGTTCCGGCGTGCGAGGTCGACGGCCCGGTTGGTAGCGATGCGGTAGAGCCAGGCGCGGAACCCGCTGAGGTTGCCCTCGAAGCGCGCGACGTCGCGCATCGCCTGAAGGAAGACCTCGCCGAGCAGATCCTCCGCGTCCTCGCGACGGCGAACCTGGGTCACGAGGTACGCAAGCAGCTGAGCCGAGTACGCGCGGTAAAGGTCGGTCATTCCTTGCGCGTCGCCGGCTTGCGCCCGCTCAAGCGCCTCCTGGAGGTCGCTCATCTGCCCGGCAGGGTAACCCGGGGTCGTGGGGATGGTTTCGCGTCGGGAGCGGCGACGCTTCTATCCTGCGGCGTCGGGAGCGGCGAGGAGCAGGGATGAAAGCGATCGCGTTGGTACAGCCGCCGCACGAGCCCGCGATGGCCGGGACCTTCTTCGGCTACCTCCTCGGCGAGGGATGGGAGGTCACGGGCTACGGCGCGCAGGAGGATGTCCCGGACGACGTCGCCGCGGAGACCGAGTTCATCCTCGCGGCGCTGGCGCGCATCGACGCGTCGCTCATCGATCGTTGCCCCAAGCTGCGGCTGATCCAAGTTCCCGGCCACGGGTTCGAGCACGTCGACGTCGAGGCAGCGCGTGCGGCCGGCGTTCCGGTCGCGACCGTCGCGTCGTCGGGCGCGGAAGCCCACACCGTCGCGGAGTGGGCGATCCTGATGGCGGGAGCGGCGTCGCGCCGTCTCGTCGAAGGTCACAACGCGCTCGCGCGCGGCGAGTTCGCCAACGTCACCATCATGCAAGAGGGCGTTTTCGAGCTTGCCGGCAAGACCATCGGGATCGTCGGTCTCGGCCGAATCGGGCGCGAGGTCGCGAAGCGCGCGCGCGGCTTCGACATGAAGATCCTGTATCACGATGCATACCGGCCGGCGCCGGAGGTCGAGAAGGAGCTCGGTGCCGAGTACCGGGACCTCGACGCGCTGCTGCAGGAATCCGACGTCGTAACGCTGCACGTTCCCGCGACGGGGAAAACGAAGGCGCTTATCGGCGCGCGCGAGCTCGAGATGATGAAGAACGAAGCGATCTTGGTGAACACTTCGCGGGGTCCGGTCGTCGACCACGACGCGTTGGTCGATGCCCTCAGATCGAGATCCATCCGAGCAGCCGCGATCGACGTCTACGATCCGGAACCGCCGCCGCCGGACGATCCGTTACTCGGGCTCGAGAATGTAACGATGTCGCCGCACATGGCCGGCGTCACAGCCGAGTCGCTGCTGCGCATCCTTCAGGCGGCGATGGCGAATTGCAACCGCGTCGCCCGGGGCGAGGAGCCGCTCGACGTCGTCGAAGGCAACGAGCACTAACATCGGGCACGTGACGACGGGCGCATCAGAGGTCGCACGGGCGCTGCGCGCGCGCGGCGTGTCGACGGTGTTCGCGCTGTGCGGCGACCACACCAACCCTATCCTCGAGTCGTGCGACGACGAAGGGATCCGGATCATCGACACGCGCGACGAACGCGGCGCGGCCTGGATGGCGGCGGGATGGGCGCTGGCGACGGCGGAGCCCGGCGTGGTGGTGGTCTCCAACACGCCGGCTTTGACGAACGCGGCGACGGCGCTCGCGGACTCGACGTTCTCCGGGATCCCTGTTGTGTGCATCACCGGCGGCGTCTCGCTTGGGGATCGGGGGAAGGGGCACCCCGGCGATCAGGATCAAGCAGCGATCGCTGCACCGATCTCGAAATTGTCGGTGCGGTTGGAAAACCCCAATGAAGCTGCGGCGCTCGTCTCTAGGAGCTGCCAGATCGCCGTCGCACCACGGCCGGGGGCAGTGGTTGTCGAATTGCCGATGGACGTTCAACAAGGCCGAGCCGACGGTGGTGTGGAAGAGATCTCGTTTCCGTTCACCGGAGGAGATGAGGCCTCTCCTGATGTAACCGAGATCGCGCACGCTCTTGGGAACGCGGCGCGGCCCGTCATCATCGCCGGCAGCGGCTGCTTCTGGGGCGGCGCCGGGGACGCGTTGCGCGCGCTCGCGGAAGCCGCGCGCATCCCGGTGTTCACTGCGCGCGCCGCGCGAGGGCTGCTCGCAGACGATCACGAGCTGTGTATGGGCTTCCCCAATCTGCTGACGCCCGCCGCGCAGACGATATTCGGCGAAGCGGACGTTGCGTTGGTGGTCGGCGCGGAGCTCGACGTTCTGATGGGGAACGGCGCGTTCCATCCGGGCTGCACCTTGGTCCGCGTCGATGCAGATCCGAACGCGTTCGCGGTCGGGCGCACGGCCGAGATCCCTCTCGTTGCGTCACCGCGCGCAACGCTGGAGGCACTTGCGAAGGATGCAACGTCGCTGGCAACGGAGGACTGGGTCAAGCGCTTGCGCGATGCGGTCGATGCGCGCGCGGCCGAAGTTGCGAAGCGCGCGCAGATCGCGTCGGCGCCGCTCCATCCCGGCCGGCTGATCGCGGAGGTCGCGGCGAAGCTTCCACCGGATGCGATCGTCACCGTCGATGCGGGCGAGCTCGCGTTGTGGGCCATCGACGCCGTTCCGGCGCGCGCGCCGTCATCGTTCAGCACCTCGTCGGCCTCGGCGATGGGCGCGCTCGGCATGGGGCTTCCGTGGGCGATCGGGATGAAGGCTGCTCGTCCCGAGCGGCCGGTGGTTGCGATCTGCGGCGACGGATCGTTCGGGTTCACGGCTATGGAGCTGGAGACGTCCGCCCGGCACGGCCTCCCCGTTGCGGCGGTGATCGGGAACGACGGCGGATGGGGCATCGTGCGGCACCTGCAGAACGCGATCCACGGGCGCGCGCTCGCGAGCGACCTTCCCGTCGCGCCCTACGAGCTGCTCGCCGAGTTCGCCGGCGGTACCGGCGACCGCGTGGAGACGCCGCAACAAGTCGAGATCGCGATCACCAATGCGCTGGTGTCGGCGAAGCCGAGTGTGATCAACGCCATCATCGATCCCGCCGTGCAGCACGAAGCGATGCCGTTGATCGCGGCGATGTTCGCCGCGCGCGCTAGCGGCTGAAGCCCGCGTGCCTCATGCGAGGCTTGGGACGCTCGAACAGCACCTGCGTGATCTGGTAGTAGGGCAACACGACCGACAGCTGCCGCACGTCGTCCTCGGTCTCGTGCACGTCCACGTGGACCCAGGAGTCGGTGGTCTCCACGATCCTGTCGATCTTGTAGGTCCGCCCGTTCCCCAGGATCAGCTCGGCGGTGACGTCCTCGCCTTCCCCCGCCCGACCTGCGAATTCTTTCTTCCGGTCCTCGAACGTTTCGAAGAACTTCTTGTCCATGGGCCGCAGCGTGCCAGCCTGGGGTTTCGCACGCAAACCAGCCCGGGGATGATTGTCCGGTCCGTCCCCTGGGAATAGTCACACCCAGCCGATACAGTGCGCCAAAGGGAGAAAGGGGCCGACCGTGACCGAATCAGACGCGGTGATCGACCTCCGAGAGACGCATTTCATCTCTGCCGACCAGGCTAGGCTCGCGCGCGCGGTGCGCGCGTCGATCCGGAGCCAAGTGATCGACCTCCTCGACCGCCACGGGCTGCTCAACAAGAGGGACGTCCAGCGCTGCCCGTCCTGCGGCGACAAAGTCATCGTGCTCGAGCAGCCGGCGACGTACGTCTACGACCGCGCGAACGACCAGAAGATCTGCGCGGCGTGCGGTGCGGAGCGGGATCTCGTGGTGATCCTCGACCCCGTCGTGGATATCGGCGGCGAGGGCGGCGGCTAGCGCTACTTCGCTGCGCGCGCGGCGAGCAGCCCGCGCGTGATGGCCCCTTCGAGCGCGTCGGAGACCTCATCGATCGAGGCGTGCGCGCCGTCGGGTGGGTTCGGCCCGACCCAAACGAGCGCGGCCTGAGGCGCAGCGTCTCGGATCCTCGAAACGACGATGCTGGCATCGGGGAGGTCCGACGAGATAACCACCACATCGGCGCGCGAGGAGCCGAGCGTCTCGACGGCTTCATTCGACGAGACAGGCATCGCGACGACTTGAGCCTCAGGCCCGGCCGCTCGACGGAGAGCTTTCGCGACGTCGGTCGACGGCGAAACGATCATCACCCACACGGCGCGGCACATGGCCGAACGATACTGCACATCCATTAGTCACTAGGTGGCGCTATGCGCCATCTAGTGACATCTGAACGTCTTGCGTGTCGCGATGGCTAGCCGCGGATGAACTGGCGCGCGAAGCGGTTGGTTGCAGCGGCGACCGGTGCGAACATCGGTGTTCGCCTGAATCGGTAGGACAACCCGGCGAACAGCGCGAGCGCGCCGAGCGCACTTCCCCAGTACGGCGCGGTTCGCCACGCGATCGGACCGCGCAAGTACGTCCGTGTGACTATGCGCGAGACGATCTGCGGCTCTCCGAGTCGCGGGATGCCGCAACCGAGACACGGCACGCCTTTCGTTCCCGGGATCACGAGCGACGACCCGGGCACGCCGGGGAAGCCGAGACCCGGGGAGAACGACGGGATCGAGATCTCGTTCGCTTCGATGCGCGCACGCACGCACGCGCCGCCGATCATGATGCCGGCGCCGGGACCGGGGTTCGCTTCGCGCCCGAAGATCATCAAGCCGCCGGCATCGGCGATCAGCGTCGTCGGATCGGCTGCACCCGTGTCGCACGAGTGTGACTGCGAGACGACGCCCAGCTGAAGGTTCTTGCCAAGCTGCTCGGGCACTTTGGCTAGGTTCAGCTGTTGTGCGGTCACGCCGGTGGCAGGACCGATCCCGTGCACGCCGGCGATGATCGTGCTGACGGTCGCCTTCGGCTTCTGGCCGGCGACTTGCACGACGCGCGCGAACTGCTCCATCGAATCGATCGAGATCGTGCAGCCCGCCGGGGTCAGGATGATGCAGATGTCTTTGAGCGATTCCGTCGCTTGCACGGTCAGCGTCGACCCGTCGACGCGCGCGATCGACGTGCTGCGCGAGAGACCGATCGAGACGACCGATCCATCGCCCGCGCCCATGAGCACACCGTCGGACACTTGCGACGGCTGGTCCGTCGACGTCGCGGAGAAGGATCCGTCGCGAACGACTTGGCCCACGCTGCTCGAGAAGGTCGGCCAGAACGCCTTGTACGCGTCGCACTCGGGTGAGGACGGATCCTGCCTGCATGTGTTCGCGAACAACGGCTTCGATAGGTAATCGTCGGTCGCGCGCGCCGGGATCGTTTGCGTCGCCGGGTAGCGGGACTGCGCGAATCCGGGGAAGCGTTCCGTGCACGCGTGACGGAAACCGGGAACGCCCGGCGGCGTTGGCTGCCCGCCGGCTTGGATGGTCTTGATCTCCGACTGGATGTAATCGCTCGCCCACGCCTGCAGGTCCGACACCCCGTCGATCGTCGCTTGGAGGTTCTTCTGCGGCGTGCAGTTCTCGGGCGGCTGGAACGCCGCGGTCTCTGCGATGCCCAGCTGGTACCACGAGGCTTGTCCGTCGGCTTCGGCGTCGGGCATCGACGCGTTCGCCTCCGAGTAGCCGACGTAGAAGTTCAGCGGAGCTGCGCCTCCTTGATCGACCCCCGGTCGGAGCGCGAACGCGATGCCCGATGCGTCGGCGCTGATCTGCTTCTCGGTCGTGACCGCCGGCGCGGTGCTCTTCGCGTTCGCGGGCGCGGCGCCGAGTGCGGCGAGCCCGGCCACCCCACACACGATCGCTGCCTTCCGCCACAGACTCACAACTGTGCCTCCGCCACTCCCGCAAGGAACACCGACCGAAGCAGGTCGTCTCGTTCGAGCAGCTTCGCGCAAGGCCCTTGGAACCGAACTTCGCCCTTCTCCAGGAAATACGCGCGGTCGGCGAACTCGAGCGCCAGGTCTACGTGCTGCTCAACGATAACGATCGAGGTTCCTTGCCGGTTCATCTCCGCCACCAAGGAGAGCAGCTG
Source organism: Actinomycetota bacterium (assembly GCA_035307625.1). Lineage (GTDB taxonomy): Bacteria > Actinomycetota > AC-67 > AC-67 > AC-67 > AC-67. The sequence goes on along the minus strand of DATGHY010000106.1, from coordinate 614 downwards.
CTCGACGACGATCGGGGCAAGGCCCAGTGAGAGCTCGTCGATCATGATCAGCTTCGGGTGGCTCATGAACGCGCGCGCGAGCAACAGCTGCTGCTGCTCGCCGCCCGATAGCGTGCCCGCATGTTGGTCGAGCCGGTCGGCGAGCCACGGGAAGTACTCGAGCACGCGCTCGGTCTCGCGCTTCAACGCTTTCTTGTCGCGACGGAAGATGTAGCCCCCGAGGCGGAGGTTCTCGCCGATCGTCAGGCCTGCGAACGTCCCGCGGCCACCGGGGACCTGCACGACGCCGCGCTTCACGATCTCGTCCGACTCGAGCCCGTCGAGGCGCGCGCCCTCGAACGTGATCCCGCCGCGCGGGACCGGAAGCACGCCGCTGATCGCGCGCAACAGCGTTGACTTACCGGCGCCGTTCACACCGAGGAGCGCGACGATCTCGCCTTGGCGAACCTCGAAGTCGACGCCGTACAAGGTCTGCACCTTGCCGTAGAAGACGTCGACGCCGGATGCGACGAGGATCGGGTCGCCGATCGGTGGGCGCTCGCTCATGCGCGCCTCCCCCGCTGAACCTTCTTAGGAGCAGCACGGCGTCTCGAGCCATTGGACGCGGTGCGCTT
>DATGHY010000105.1:0-5819 GCA_035307625.1 Actinomycetota bacterium | reverse complement strand
AGCCGTGCGACGCCTTTCGCGAGCGAGATGCCGGGCGCGAAGCGGAAGAAGGCGCCGCTATTGATGAGGGACTCTGGGACGCCTTTGCTGATGGGGAACTCGTCGCTGAACGTTGCGCCGGATCCATCGCCGCCAACGAGGTTGAAAGAGAACTTCGGAGTAGCGACCGCTCCAACGATGAGCATGCGCGAAGGTGTACCGACGGGGGTGTCCATGCTGGGATCGAGCAGTTGCACGACGATGGTCTTGCCGATCCTCGTGTGAAGGGAGCGCATCGTCTGAGGGCCGAGGGCGATCTCTGAGGCGCCCTGCGGCCTGCGCCCTGAGACGATCGAAGGCCCAAGCGAACCCGGATTGAACGTAAGACCATTGAGGATCAGCTTCCCGATGCTGAGATCGGGGACCCCGCCCAGGTTGTAGGAGGAGACCGTCCCCTCGGCGATCAGCCTCTGCGCGATTCGCACCGTTCCTGTTTCCGAGTCCCCCTGGTAGATCACGTCGAAGTTCCAGCCCGATAAAGCCGGCGTCGTGACCAAGCTACGAAGGCTGGCGCCGAACCCAAGCGACGCAGTCAATGCCACCAAAGCGAGCACCAAACCGAAGATGGTGGTGCGAACGGGAACCGATGTTGAACCGTGGCCTGGATCCACGGCCATCCGGACTCCGGCTACTGCGGTCGGCGGAAACGCCGCCTTCGCCATGGCATTCGAGGTGTGGTTCGCCCTGGCGCCTGGCGAGTCCTCGGCGCGACCAGCCTTCACTCCGGCGCGCCACGAGGGCCATATGCCGGCCAGGATGATAAGAACCAGAGTCGCCGCTGCGCCGATCGACAACGCGGGCCCGTCGACACGCACGCCCGGCGACGCTTCTAGCTGACGCATCACTCCGATGGGGAACAGCGGTGATCCTGCGATCGCAACCCCGACCGCGACGATCGCCGCACCGATGCCCACGACCGCGACCGAAACAAGAGAAAGCATCGTGAGTTGGCGATCAGATATCCCCAGCGCGCGCAGAGCCGAATGATCGTTTGAACCCAGCAAGATCTGCCGAGCGAGAAGCTGCGAGAAGATCGCGAGAACGGTGAGGAGCGCAAGGCCGGCGAAGATCGCGAGGCCGACAGCCTGGAATCCAGCGGTGCGGGCAACCGCAGCATCTTGAGAAACGGGTGAGATCATCGATTGCAGTTGGATCGGCTTCGAACCGTTCGCCACACCCGGTAGGTTGATGCGGGCATCCGCCACCTCGGTCGCAAGTTCGCCGAGGCCGGCAAGCCCTCCATGTATCGTCACGAGAAGCGAGGGCCCTCCACTGTGATCGGGGCGCTCGTTCTGCGCGTAGAACGCAGGCGTCAGCAACAGGAAGGGGACGTAGCTGCCGGCCGTAGGGTCGACCTCGCCGGCAGCTATACCGATACCGACCAGAGTCACTTTCCGCTCGACATCGGAAAAGCGAAGGATCAGCGAGCTTCCTAGGCGTGCTCCGAAGTGCTGCGCCTGTATAGGGCTGAGAACACCTTCGTCCGCACGTGAGGGATCCGGAAGCCGACCGGTCAGGATCTTGACTCGGTCGATCGTCGTCCCAGCGCGACCATCCGGGCTCGCGATTGGGAAGATGTCCGTTTGAGCTGAGGTAACACCGGAAGGTCCGGTGACCGCGCACGTGAACCCGTCGATCAACGAATACGCCGTGATCGCCGGCAGCCGAGCCGCAACCTTCAGCGCCGCGAACTGTTGAGGAATCCCAACGTTATCGACATTGGTGTTGACTGAGATCACGGCGTCGAATGCGTTCGTCGCGGCGCGAAAACGCGGATAGGCAGAGTCGGCCCTGCGCGCGCCTGCCGCTGCCGCGATCGCCGCCCCGCCGCCGATCCCGGCGATCAACGCGAGGCTAACGAGCGCGCGCCATCGAGTGCGCAAGTCGTTGCGGGCCTTGTAAAGGACAGCAGCCATTCAGGGTCCCCTCGCGGAACCCTAGGCAGACAGGTAGGCGGGGTCGACCCTGCTGGCACCACGACGACACCGAGGCCAGCCCCCTCTCAAGCCTCTGAGCACCCGGTTCGTCCTACTCGTAACGAAGGGCCTCGACAGGATCGAGCCGGGCTGCGCGCCGCGCCGGCAACAATCCCGAAATGAATCCGATTGCCGTCGTTCCGCCGATCACCAGGACGACAAGCCAGATCGGCACGGAGAAGTTCGGAGCGGTTGTGGAGGAAGATTTCACCGCCCGACTAATAAGGGGTCTTGCGACGAGCACGAAGACGTAGCCGATGATTACACCCAGCGATCCGCCGAGAAACCCGAGAGAAGCGGCCTCGAACGAGAAGAGTCTCCGGATGGTCGAGCGGCGCGCGCCGAGCGCGCGCATCACACCGATCTCGCGTGTTCGCTCGAGCACCGACATGACCATCGTGTTCATCACGCCTAGCGCGGCGATCCCGAGCGCGATAAGACCCAAGGCCCCCAGAACCAGACCGAGCACGTTCGCTTTGCTCTTCTGCTGGTTCAACGCGTCGAGACCGGTTGCCGCACTTACCCCGAGATGGTCGATGGCGGTTGCGACAGGCGCGACCTCATCGAGTCCGTCAACCTTCACGAGCATCGAGGCGTACCCGCCACTGGACGCGACGAAGTCGTTGACGCTCATGCGTTTCCATCCCCCGACCACGATTCCCTGACCCTGGGGGCCACATGGTTGCGATGGCGCGCAATTCGGGCCCCCTTGCGGTTGACACGGCTGCCCCGGACGGCAATTCGAGCCTTGCGGCTGGCACGGTTGGCCGGGCACGCACGACTGGCCGCCTGATTGCTGCGTGTACCGCACGTTGCTGGGTTGAGCTTGGTTTGAGATGGCGAGCAGCCAAGACAGAGGGAGGAACAACGTTTGGCGTTGGAACGTCTTGGCGTTCACTACACCGACGACGCGCGCGCTTAGCGTGAGCCCGGGCAGACCCGACGTGGGTCCGCATGCGTGCGGTCCGGGTGGCATGTTCGGACCGCACTGATTCTGAGGCGGCAGGATGCGAGGAAGCGTGGCGCCCGCGCCGGTGTACCCCTGCCGCGTGTGGAATTCTATGGTTTGCCCGACGATCTTCGAATAGGCGTTCTTGAAGCCCAGCGCATCCGCGTAGTCTTGCGAGACGAGCAACACATCCGATGTGTCGGTTGGACCAAGATCTCGTCCAGCGAGCAATGGTGGTTCGATGACTCCGTCGGGTTCGTAAGCGTAGAAATTGGCCTGTAGCCGCTTCGCGCCCAAACTGATGTACTCGATCCCTTGTCCTCCACCTCCATTAACCATCGTTGCGGCCACTGCGGTGACGTGCGGGATGGCTGCGATCTTCCTCTCGAGCGTCGGAGTCATCACCGACGTTGCCGATGACCCGCCTCCGGACCCGGAAGCCGGTGCAGCCTGGATGCTTTGGCCGCCGAAGCCGCCGGCCGGGTCGTAGGTGAGGTTGGGATCCTGCGACACCGCGAGCTGAAGGACCTGGCCGGTCTGGACGAATTGATCGGTTATGTAGTTCTTCACGCTCGTCACAAACGTGAGCATGATCGTGATCCCCGTTGCCCCAACGAGCAGCGCCGAAACCGTTAAGCCCGATCGCAGGCGCGAGCGGCGCAGGCTGCGGAATGCCAATGCGACGTAATCCCGGAAGCGCATCATCGGCGGGTCTCGTCTAGATGGCCGTCGCGGACTTCGACGATGCGCCGGGCTTGGCTACCAACGTCGTGATCGTGGGTGATCACGATCAGCGTCGTACCTTCGGCGTTGAGTCTGCGCAGTAGTTCTACGATCTCGTCGCCTCGCGCGCTGTCGAGGTTGCCGGTGGGCTCGTCGGCGATGATCGCAGCAGGATCGTTCGCAAGCGCGCGCGCTATGGCGACCCGCTGTCGTTCGCCCCCCGAGAGTTGGCTAGGCAAACGGCTCTGCCGTTCGCTCAATCCGACCCTCGCTAGGCAGTCGGCCGCGCGCGCTTTCCGATCGGCTGCCCGCGTTCGTCCGAAGACGAGAGGCAGCATGACATTCTCCAGCGCGGTTGAATCTCCTTTGAGGTTGAATGCCTGGAACACGAATCCGATCTTCTTGTTGCGGAAGCGTGAGAGCTCCGCGTCCTTCAGTTCGGCGAGGTTCTCGCCATCCACAATCACGCTGCCCCGAGTCGGGCGGTCGAGACCGCCGATGATGTTTGCAAGGGTTGACTTCCCAGACCCCGAGGGGCCCATGATCGCAATGAAGTCACCGCTCTCGATCTTGAGTGTCACAGCGTTCAGCGCGTTAAACATCTCGTCGCCGAGCTGATACGTCTTCGTGACGTCGGTGAGCTGGATCGCAGCCTGGGCCGTCACCGCCCAGCGCTCGCAAACGGGTTGGACACCAATGCGCACGCCCGTGAAGCTGCGGAAAATCTCCGCGTCATCGTTGACCCCCAAACGTCAACGCGGGCCGCGTCCCTCCGGTGCCACGTACCCGCTCTCAATCAGGGTAGGTACGGCGAGGGATCTCGTCATGGTCTAGGTGGCCCAATCGGGGGTCGGTTGCGCGCAGATGTGGCGTACAACCGCGAGCGTGGCTCGTGGGGCATCATCATGGAAATCACAAGTCTCGCCGCCGGTTGTTTTCGGTTTACAACGTCCTCAGGTCGACGAGGGTTGATCTGGGCGGACGAGCCTGAGCCAGGTCGCGAACTGGGCAGGATTGCCCGCGCGCGCGGGCGAATCCTTTCGCGAAGGCTCGGCCCCGACGACCAAGGAGCTCGCCGTGCGCACCCGTCCACCACGCCGCCCCATCGCGATGGCATCGCTGCTTGCGATCATCGTGGCCATCGTGCCGATCGTGACCCGCGCCGCGACTCCGAGCACCGTCGCGATCAAGACGCTTTCGAATCGTGCCGACTTGGTGTCCGGCGGGGATGTGCTCACACAGATCGTGCTCCCTTCCGATGCAGCGGTGTCCGCTCTGACGGTGTCGCTCAATGGAAAGGACGTTACGCGAGAGTTTGCCCTCCGTCCGAACCACAAGATCGAGGGTTTGCTTACCGGATTGAGGCTGGGCGCCAATGAACTCGTCGCTCAACTGCGAGATGGGCGCGGCGCGCGCATCACGATCACTAACCATCCGATCGGCGGCCCGATCTTCTCGGGACCGCAGATCCAGCCCTGGCTCTGCCAAGCGGGTGCCATCGACAAGCAATGCGATCAGCCGGCGACGTTCGCGTACACCTACGAGCAAGCCGTAACCGGCCAGCTCCAATCGTATGACCCGAAGAACCCGCCGCCGGCGGCTGCGATCGCGACTGCCACGACGACCGAAGGGGTAGCCGTTCCCTTCATAGTTCGCACCGAGACCGGCTACATCGATCGCGACCAGTACTCGGTCGCGACGTTGTGGCAGCCGGGTAAGCCGTGGCAGCCGTGGGCGCCGCAGAAGCAGTACAACGGACGGCTCGTCATCACCCACGGAGCAAGCTGTGACACGACCTATGGCGCCGGCACCGCGCCGAGCGTTTCCGATACCAAGTTGCTCGGCGGCGGCTTCATCCTCATGTCCACCGCACTCGACAACGCTGGCCATAACTGCAACATCGTCACCCAAGCCGAATCTCTCGTGATGGCGAAGGAACTCGTCATCGATCACTACGGCGAGATCAAGTGGACGATCGGGAGCGGCTGCTCGGGCGGATCGTTGGTTCAGCAGCAGGTCGCCAATGCGTACCCCGGTCTCTACCAGGGCATCACGCCTCAATGCAGCTTCACCGACGCGTGGTCTTCGGCGATGGAGTACGTCGATTACAGCATCTTGTTGAAGTACTTCGA
>DATGHY010000104.1:0-2985 GCA_035307625.1 Actinomycetota bacterium | reverse complement strand
GAAGATCATCAGCAACGCGATCAAGGTCGTGACGACGAGGGGTTTGTCGCGCCGATGCTGTACCAACGCGACCAGCGTAGTGATGCAGAGGAGCGCGACGGCCACGACGACGATCGCGCGATGGGAGTACTCGATGATCGCATGGTGTTCCAGCGGCGGGATCCATCTGCCGAAGCACTTCGGCCACCCCGGACATCCCTGACCAGAGCCGGTGGCCCGGACCAATGCCCCTGCGCCGACGACGCCTAACGTCGTGATGGTGGTGGCAAGGGCGAGCCTGCGGAATGCTTTCACTGAACCTCCGGGAGACCGATGATATCGAGCCGGGTTTCCGGCCGCGAAGCGGTCCCTGTGAACCGTTCGTTTCACGGTACGCGGGCGGGTAGTCTTCTCGCGTGGGCGCAACCTCTTCTTCGGCGTCCGCGGATGCCGTCCGCGGGCTCGTCGAGCGCGCGCTGTTCAAGTTCCTCCAGGACCGCCGCCGCGCGCTGCCCGATGCCGAAGATCTGATAGCCGAGCTTGAGCGAGTCGCGCGCTCCGGGGGGAAGCGCCTCCGCCCCGCGTTCTGCGTATGGGGATACCGCGCCGGTGGGGGAACAGACGACGGATCGATCGCGCGCGCGGCCGCATCTCTCGAGCTCTTGCATACGTTCGCGATCATCCACGACGACGTGATGGACCGATCGCCGTCTCGCCGCGGGGCTCCTGCGACCTACATGCAGCTCGCCGACGGGTCGTTGCGCCGGGGTGCCGACCGGTTCGGTGTTTCGGCGGCGATCCTCGCCGGAGACCTCGCGATGGCGCTGGCGGGCGAGCTGTGGTGGACGTCAGGGTTCGACGGACCCGCGATGACGGACGGCGCAGCGATCTACCATGCGATGCGCGCCGAAGTTATCGGAGGCCAATACCTGGATCTGCTGGCCGCGGCGCGGGGCGACGCGACGCCGGAAGAGACGCGCCGCATCAGCGTGCTGAAGTCGGGTCGCTACACGGTCGAGCGGCCCGTGCTCATCGGGGCCGCGCTTGCTGCGGCGCCCCCCGAGATCCGCGACGCGCTAGCCGCATTCGGCGCGCCGCTCGGCGAAGCGTTCCAGCTCCACGACGACATCATCGGTGCGTTCGGGGATCCGCTCGTCACCGGGAAAGACGCCGATGGCGATCTGCGGGAAGGAAAGCAGACGCTTCTGGTGGCGTTGGCGCGCAAGGCTGCGACGCCGGAGCAGCGAGCAATGCTCGACGAGCTGCTCGGCAGGGATGACCTTACGCAGGAGGGCGCCGAGCGCGTGCGCGCGGTGCTCCGCGAAACCGGTGCGCTCGACGAGGTTCGTGACACGATCTCTTCGCTATTAGCGCAGGCGCGCGCCGTTCTGAACGCAGGGACGATCCCGCCCGAGCCTGCCGAGGCGTTGATGGCCCTGGCCGGCGACATCGTCCCCGTCTAGCGCGGGTGCGGGGCGAGCGGGAAGAATGGTGCTTGTGGATCGCTCCGACGATCTGAAGACCATCATCTCCGGGCTGCCCGGCGCTGTCGTCGCGTATTCGGGTGGCGCAGACTCCGCGTTCCTCGCAGACGTGACCCACGAGGTGCTGGGCGCGCGCATGACGGCTGTTACGGCGGTGTCGGAGTCGCTCGCGCCCGACGAGCGCACGCAGGCCGCAGATCTGGCACGTGCGCGCGGCTGGCAGCACGAGGAGATCCACACACGCGAGATCGAGCGTCACGAATACCGGCGCAACGACCCGGATCGGTGCTTCCACTGCAAGGATGTGTTGTTCGAGACATTGGACGCGCTCGCGTTGGACCGAAGGGCCGTCGTGCTCGTGGGTACCAACGTGGACGACACGGGCGATTTCCGTCCGGGCTTGCGCGCCGCACGGCAGCACGGCGTGCGCGCGCCGATGGTTGAGGCAGGCCTCCACAAGGATGAGATCCGTGAGCTGTCGCGCGCGCGCGGTCTTCCGACATGGGACAAGCCCGCATCGGCGTGTCTCGCTTCGCGCATCGCTTACGGCATCGAAGTGACGCCGGAGCGGCTCGATCGCGTTGCGCGCGCCGAAGCGTTCGTGCGCGCGCTCGGCCTACGTCAGCTCCGCGTCCGCGACCACGGTGACCTCGCTCGCATCGAAGTGCCGCTCGAAGATGTCGAGCAGCTTGCGGAACCCATGGTGCGCGCACAGATCGTCGAGCATCTGAAAGGCCTCGGCTTCGCGCACGTGACGTTGGATCTCGAAGGCTTCCGCTCGGGCTCGATGAACGCGTCGCTCTTGTCGATCGGCCGGGCGAACCGGAAAGCGGAGGCGTGATGGCGAAGCGACGCGTACACCTGACGTTCCCAGAGAACCTGGTGCAGGAGCCGATCATCTTCAACCTCGGGAAGCAGTTCGACATCGTGACGAACATCCGCCGAGCCAACGTCGAAGACAACTTCGGCTGGGTCATACTTGAGCTCGATGGAGACGAGAAGGCCCTCGACAGAGGTCTCAAGTACCTGGAAGAGCGAGGCGTGCAGGTCAACACGATCGCGGGAGACGTGGTCGAGGGATAGGCGCGCGCGATGATCGTCGACGCGGCGATCGTCGCGGTCATTGGCTTCTTCGCGTGGCGAGGGTGGCGTCGCGGCCTGCTCCTGTCACTCGCAGGGCTCGCCGGATTCATCGCAGCGACACTGGCTGCGGTATTCGGCTACCGCATCGTCGCGACGCCCATCAGGGATCTCTTCGGCCTTTCGAAAGGAACCGCATCGATCGTGGCCGCCGTTTCGATCTTCGTCGTCGTATCGCTGCTGTTCTTCGTCGGGGGGCGAATGCTGACGAAGCTCGTGCGGCTGACGAAGTGGGGGACCGTGAATGCCGCCGCCGGAGCGGCGCTCGCCGCCGCGTGGGCGCTCTCCTGGGTCACGGTGATCTTGTTCGCGCTATCCGTCGCTCCCGCCCCGAAGTCGGTCGAGAGCCAGTTGCATCATTCGACGCTGGCGAAGGCGATCA
>DATGHY010000103.1:0-3969 GCA_035307625.1 Actinomycetota bacterium | reverse complement strand
TCGAGGACCTCGAGGTGCGGACGCTGCTCGGCGGCGAGTACGACGAGCGCGACGCGATCGTGACCCTCCATGCCGGCGCCGGCGGGACGGAATCACAGGACTGGGCCGACATGCTGCTCCGCATGTACTTGCGTTGGGCTGAGCGGCACGACTTCAGGGTCGAGGTCATCGAGCATCAAGAAGGCGAAGAAGCGGGCATCAAGAGCGCCGCGTTCATCGTGCACGGCCGCTTCGCCTACGGGATGCTCTCCGCGGAGCACGGCGTCCATCGCCTCGTTCGGATCTCGCCGTTCGACGCCAACAAACGACGGCACACGTCTTTCGCCGCGGTCGACGTCGTCCCGCTGCTCGATGACGAGGACGTCGACTTCGAGATCCCGGAGAAGGACCTGAAGATCGACGTCTACCGGTCGTCCGGACCCGGCGGGCAGTCGGTCAACACGACCGACTCGGCAGTGCGCATCACGCATCTTCCGACCGGGATCGTCGTGACGTCGCAGAACGAGCGCTCCCAGCTTCAGAACAAGGCAGTCTGCATGCGCGTCCTGAAAGCGAAGCTGGTCGAGCTGATGCACGAGGAGCGTGCCGAGAAACTGGAAGAGCTTCGGGGCGAGCGGCGTGGCATCGACTTCGGGAGCCAGATCCGTTCCTACGTCCTGGCGCCGTACCAGTTGGTGAAAGACGTGCGAACCGATCACGAGACGTCGAATGTCGACGCGGTCTTGGACGGCGATATCGACGGGTTCATCCGCGCGTTCCTGGAATGGCAGCGCAAGTCGGCGGCACGCCCCGCCTAGCGCGCGTGCGCCCTGATAGGGTGGGTATACCTTCCCGCGGCTGAGTTTTTACGAGGAGGAACGCGTGCCCGGCACCGCAACCGTTGCCGACGTCGCATCGCTGAAAGAGCTGTCGAAAGAGCTTCGGGTCAAGATCATCGAGACCCTTGTGGAGGCCGGTTCCGGCCATCCAGGCGGCTCGCTTTCAGAGATCGACATGCTCGTCTGCCTGTACTTCGGCGGGATCTTGAACTACCGCGCGGACGAGCCCGAGTGGCCGGACCGCGACCGGTTCATCCTCAGCAAAGGTCACTGCACGCCGGGCTACTACTCGACCCTTGCGCGCGCGGGCTTCTTCCCGGAGTCGTGGCTGCATTCGTTCCGCAAGCTGGGCAGTCCGCTCCAGGGGCACCCCGACCGCACGCGCGTCCCTGGTGTTGAGGTCTCCACCGGCTCGCTCGGGCAAGGGTTGTCCGTTGGGCTCGGGATGGCGCTCGGCGCGCGCATCGATGGGAAGTCGTGGCACACGTTCTGCATGCTCGGCGACGGCGAGTCCCAAGAAGGGCAAGTCTGGGAAGCCGTGATGTCCGCCGGCAACTTCCGAGCGGACAATCTCATCGCCATCGTCGACAACAACCAAGTGCAGCAGACCGGGCTCGTGAAGGAGATCCAAGACCTCGATCCGCTCGCGGACAAGTTCCGGGCCTTCAAGTGGAACGCGATCGAGATCAACGGTCACGATCACCAGCAGTGCCTCGATGCGCTGCGGCAGGCGAAGGAGCACAAAGGCCAGCCGACGGCGATCGTCTCTCACACGATCAAAGGGAAGGGCGTCAGCTTCATGGAGCTCGACTACAACTGGCACGGCAAGGCGCCCAACGCCGAGCAGGGTGCGCGCGCGATCGCTGAGATCGAAGGGAAAGCCTGACATGGGCGACGTCGCAACGCGCAAAGCGTTCGGAGATGCGCTCGTCCGCATCGGCGCCGATGAGCGTGTGGTCGCGCTCACCGGTGACCTGAAGAACTCGACGAACGTCGAAGACTTCGCTGCGAAGTATCCCGACCGGTTCTTCGACGTCGGCATCGCGGAGTCGAACATGATCGGCGTCGCAGCCGGGCTGGCGCTGGAGGGAAAGATCCCGTTCGCATGCTCTTTCAGCGCGTTCATCACCGGCCGCCAGGAGACGGTGCGTCTCGCCGTCGGCTACAACCGATCGAACGTTCGCATCGTCGGCACGCACGTCGGGATCGGCATCGGTGACGACGGCGCCACGCAGATGGCCTTGGAGGACATCGCGGCTATGCGCGCGTTCGGCGACATGGCGATCATCCAGCCGTGCGACGAGATCGAGACGCACCGCGCCATGGACTACCTGCTCGAGCACCCGGGTCCGGCGTTCTTGCGCCTGATGCGCCAGGGCACGAAAGCCGTCCACGGTGAGGACTACCGGTTCGAATTCGCCAAAGTCGAGCAGCTTCGCGAGGGCTCCGATCTAGCGCTGGTCGCCACCGGCGGGTTGGTGCAAGAGTCGCTCGTCGCCGCCGACGAGCTCGCCAGAGAGGGGATCCAAGCCCGGGTCCTCAACGTGCACACGATCGCGCCGCTCGATGCCGAGACCATCGCGCGGGCCGCGCGCGACTGCGGTCGCGTGATCTCAGCCGAGGACCACAACGTTAACGGTGGCCTGGGGAGCGCCGTCGCCGAAGCGATCGCAGAGAGCGGGACGCCCGCGACGCTGAAGCGCATCGGACTGCACGCGTTCGGTGAGTCGGGTTCACAGCAAGAGCTGTATGACAAGTACGGGCTCTCGGGCGCGCGCATAGCAGACACCGCGCGCGCGTTCCTCAAATCCTGAGAATCTCCCGGCTTTCTGTGACAAGTTCCGTAACAAGCGGACGCTGAGCGTGATTGCCCACCCTATCCTTTCCTGCTAGCCTCCCTGCCGATCCCATGGAGGCGCAGTTCACATCGTCGTGCGCGCAGGTGCCATGATTCGGACGGTCAATCTCACGAAGATCTACAAGGGCAACGTCGTTGCTTTGCGCGACGTGTCCATCGACATCATCAAAGGCGAGTTCGTCTTCTTGGTCGGGCCGTCCGGCTCGGGCAAGTCGACGATGATGCGTCTGATCCTTCGTGAAGACCAGCCGACGAACGGCGAGATCTACGTCGCGGGAAAGAACGTCGCGCAGCTCGCGTCGTGGAAGATCCCGGCGCTGCGCCGCAACATCGGATGCGTCTTCCAGGACTTCAAGCTCCTGCCGAACAAGACGGTTTTCGAAAATGTCGCGTTCGCGCTCGAAGTGATCGGCGTCTCCCGTGGCGTGATCAGGCGCCAGGTTCCCGAGGTGCTCGAACTAGTCGGCTTGGGGGACAAAGCCCCCCACCTGCCCGATGAGCTTTCGGGCGGCGAGCAGCAGCGGGTGTCGATCGCGCGCGCATTCGTGAACCGGCCGCAGATCCTGATCGCTGACGAGCCGACGGGGAACCTCGATCCGACGACGTCGATCGAGATCATGAAGCTGCTCGATCTGATCAACCGCAGAGGCACCACCGTTCTGATGGCGACGCACGACCACGCGATCGTCGACGCGATGCGCCGGCGTGTGATCGAGCTGGACAAAGGCATCGTCGTCCGCGACCAAGAGCGCGGCGTCTACGGGTACGGGGCACAGGTGTAGCCATGGCGATCAAGATCGATTACGCGCTTCAAGAATCCGCGACCAACATCAAACGCAACATGTTCATCACGGTTGCAGCGATCCTCGTCGTCGGCGTCTCGCTGTTCTTGGGCGGGTCCGCGTTGCTGCTGCAGCACGCGACCGCGCGCGCATCGGATGAGTGGACGAGCCAGGTCGAGGTCGCCGTCTTCTTGACGAGCGACATCTCACCGGACGAGCGCACGCAGCTGCAGAGCGACCTCGAAGCGATGCCCGAGGTCAAAGCAGTCACGTATGAGAGCAAGGCGCAGGCCTACGAGCGCTTCAAGCGTCTCTTCGCGAACCAGCCCGACATCGTCAACAACACGAGCCCCGACGCGCTACCCGAAAGCTTCCGAGTGAAGCTGAAGGATCCCCATCAGTTCGGCGTGATCCGCGACCGGCTCGACGGACGGCCGGGCGTCTACCAGATCCGGGACGAGCGGCAGACCGTGCACGAGCTGTTCAAGGCGACGGAGACACAACGGAAGAT
>DATGHY010000102.1:0-5770 GCA_035307625.1 Actinomycetota bacterium | reverse complement strand
GCGATCGCAATAAGGATTGCGATGATCAGAACGACCACCATCAACTCGATCAGGGTGAACCCGCGTTCATCGTTGTTCAAACGGTTGTGGATTGCCTTGAACATGTTTCACCTCCAGCTGGTTCGTGGTTTCCACTCGGGGGAGGTATCGGGCTGCGAGGCGCGCGGCTTGAGGAGGCGAATCAGGAGGAACCGTGACGATTCCGGTCCTCAGGTGAGAAGGCTCCGGACGGACTACATGAGATAGGTGCCGACATGACTAGAAGAAAGATGGAGGCGGCGGGATCGCCGCCGCCTCCACTGGATCTCTTTCTTCGTTACTTCCAGCCGGTCGTGGCGTCCTTCGAGAAACCAGTCGGAGCCGCCGAGTCGTCGGCCGGGCAGGTCGCGTTCTTGCCGTACCAGGTACCGGCTTGCGCGCCGGCCGTGATGTCGACGAGGAAGAACTTCGAGCCAGACTTGGAGTCAGACTCCAAGCACACGCCGCCGGCGGTGTCTGTGCCAACTTTCACGAGGGTCGGAAGCACACCACGGGTAGAGGCGTCGGCTTGCGAGAAGTCCAAGCTCGTCTCGATCGCGCTCAGGTTCGCCGCCGTCGCCGTGTACGCCTGGTTGTCGACGTAATAGGTCTTTTCCGTCGTCAGGGCGTTACGGATGTTCGACTGCGCCTGCTTGTCCTGGGCACGCTGACGGGCACCCAGGAAGGTCGGGATGGCGATCGCAATAAGGATTGCGATGATCAGAACGACCACCATCAACTCGATCAACGTGAAGCCGCCCTCATCCCCATGGAGCCGCTTGCGCACTGCCTCGAACATTGCCACCTCCTGCATCGGTCGTGTCTCGACCGTCGATGCACGTATCGGGCAGACGGGCGGGTCGCTTTACACATTGGATCCGTGCAAAAAGGGGCGAAGAGGGCTGCTCGTCCGAAAAGGCAGAACACGTGCTAGCGCCGTCGTGCGTTGAAAGAACTAGACGAAAACCGTCCGGTCTATTTGATCAGGTTGATGATGTTGAACATCGGCATGTACAGAGCAACGACCATGCCGCCGACGGCGACGCCCATCACTGCGATCAGGAGCGGCTCGATCAGCGACGTCAACGCTTCGACGGTCGCGTCGACTTCTTGGTCGTAGAAGTCTGCGATCTTCTCCAACATCGTGTCGAGTGCCCCCGTTTCCTCACCGACGAGCATCATCTGCACGACCATGGGCGGGAAGATCGCATGTTCCTCGAGCGGCTTGGCGATGCTCGCGCCTTCCTTCACCGAGAGCTGGACCTCGGTCACGGCGTCGGCCATGACCGCGTTGTTCACGGTCTCCTTCACGATGTCCAGACCCTGGAGGATCGGCACACCGGAGCGGAACAAGGCGGCAAGCGTGCGCGAATACCGGGAGAGCGCGGTCTTGTGCACGAGCACGCCGAACACGGGCATCTTTAGCTTGATCGCATCCCACTTTGCCCGCCCCTTTTCCGTCTGGATCCACTTTCGGAAACCGACGATGGCTCCGATCGAACCGGGGAGCCAGATGAACCAGGCCTTCTTGACGAAGTCGGAAAGGATGATCAACACGCGGGTTGGCAACGGCAACGTCCCGCCGAGCTGCGTATAGAGGTTCTTGAACATGGGGACGACGAACAAGAGCATGGCGCTCACGATGATGATCACGAGACCGAAGACAACGACCGGATACGTCATCGCACTCTTGATCTTGTGACGGAGGGCGACTTCCTTTTCCATCGTCTCCGCCATCCGGAGAAGCGTCTTGTCGAGCACGCCTCCGGTCTCGCCCGCTTTGATCATCGCGACATACAAGCGGCTGAAGACCTTCGGGTGCTTCGCCATCGCCTGCGAGAGAGACTGGCCTTTCTCGACATCGCTGCGGACCGCGGCCAGCGTTTCGCGGAAGCGGGCGTTGTCGGTCTGCTCGGACAAGATGTTGAGCGCGCGCAGCAAGGACAGGCCGGAGTTGATCATCGTCGCGAACTGGCGCGACATGACAGCTATGTCCTTCGGCTTGACCCGCCCTGCTCCTGGGAGATGGAGCTCCCTCTTGCCCAGGCTCTCCTTGTGCTCTTCGATCAGTAGAGGCGCGAGGCCCATCTGACGCAGCCGGCCGACGACCGCCGTCTCCGACTCGGCTTCGACCGTGCCCTGCACGATCTTCCCGGCGCGATCCCGGACCTTGTATGCGTACGTCGTCGGCATGAGCGGCTATCCCCTTCCGGCCAAGCGTGTGAATTCCTCGGCGCTGTGGCAGCGCTCGAGGCCGAGCTCGAAGGTGATCTTCCCGTCGCGCACGAGCCGTCCGAGCGCCTGGTCCATCGTCTGCATTCCGTGCGAACCGCCGGCCTGCATAGAGGAATAGATCATGTGCGTCTTTCCTTCGCGGATCAGGTTCCGCACCGCCGGCGTTGCGACCAGCACCTCGCACGCGATCACACGCCCCACACCGTCGGCGGTCTGCAGGAGCTGCTGCGTCACGATCCCTTGAACCGTCGCACCAAGCTGGGTACGGACCTGCTGCTGCTGGTGCGGCGGGAACACGTCGATGATGCGGTCCACCGCTTCGGGTGCCGACTGCGTGTGCAACGTCGCGAACACGAGGTGGCCCGTTTCGGCGGCCGTGAGCGCAGTCTGGATCGTCTCGAGGTCGCGCATCTCACCCACGAGGATGACGTCGGGGTCTTGACGCAACGCCGACCGAAGGGCATTCGCGAAGCCGTGCGTGTCGGCGCCGACCTCGCGCTGGTTCACGATCGCCGTCTTCGAGCTGTGTAGGTACTCGATCGGATCCTCGACGGTGAGGATGTGGTCGGAGCGCTCACTGTTGACGATGTCGATGATGCCGGCAAGCGTGGTCGACTTACCGGAACCGGTCGGCCCAGTGACCAGCACCAGCCCGCGCGCGAGATGCGCGAAATCCGCAACCTTCGGCGGCACACCGAGCTCCGTGATCGACCGGATCTTCATCGGGATCAAACGGATCGCCGCACCGATCGAGTCCTTCTGGAAGTAGACGTTGATACGGAACCGGGCTCTGTTCGGCAGCGAGTAGGCAAGGTCCAGCTCGAGGTGCTCTTCGAGGTGCTCCCGCTGGCGTTGCGTGAGGATGCTGTAGAGCAGCTTGCGGAGCTCCGCCGGTTGCATCACCGGGTAATCGTCGAGCCGCTGCAGCGCTCCGCGCATGCGCATAGTCGGCGGACTCCCCGACGTGAGGTGGAGGTCCGACGCGTCGTCGTCGACCATCCGCTCGAGCAGCTCGTGCATCGAGATCTCTTTGGGATCGGGCTCGAGGTGGCGCGGCGCAACACCGACGACCTCTTGCAGCACGTCCTCCATCGGATCGAGCGCCGCCGAGCCGCTATACGCGAGCTCGATCACTTCGAGGATGCGCCGCCGCGGGGCCAGCGCAGGCCGGCAGTCGTACCCAGTGATCTCGGAGATCTCCCGCAGCGCGGCTGCGTTGGTCGGCTCAACCATCGCGACGAGCAGCCCTTTGTCGTCCAGCTCGACCGGTACCGCCTGATGGCGGACTGCGACCTCTTTCGAGATGAGCAGGATCACACTTTGCGACGGCGGGTACGAGACGAGGTCGGCATACGGAACGCCGAGCTGCCGGGAAACTGCCTCGACGAGCGCGTCTTCGTTCAGCGCGCCCATCTCGAGGAGGATCTTGCCGATCGGCCTGCCGGTCTCTCGCTGGCGCTTGATCGCGTCCGCAAGCTGCTCGCGCGAGATCAGGCGCTCTTCGACGAGCACCTCACCAAGCGGCTTCGATCCGGCCGGCATCGTCCCATCTCCCCTGGTGGGCGCAGACGCTCCACGCCCTTTAATGGCTTCTCAAGTGCTTTCGGCCTGCGCGAGCGGCCGCTTTACCCCGGCC
Source organism: Actinomycetota bacterium (assembly GCA_035307625.1). Lineage (GTDB taxonomy): Bacteria > Actinomycetota > AC-67 > AC-67 > AC-67 > AC-67. The sequence goes on along the minus strand of DATGHY010000102.1, from coordinate 1,881 downwards.
GGAGGCCTAGACGATGACCCGGAAGAGTTCCTCGAGAGACGTCTTGCCCTCGAGGACCTTCAAGATCCCGTCCTGCCGGAGCGTGAGCATCCCTTGCTCCTGGGCGACTCTGCCGATGTCCTCGCTCGACTTTCGCTCGACGGTCATCCGCTCGATGTCTTCGCTCATCAACATGACCTCGTGTACGGCCATGCGCCCTCGGTAGCCCGTATTGCCGCACGCGTTACAGCCGGTAGGCCTGTACAGGCGCGGGATCGAACCGTCGGGAAGGAGAGGAACCCTCGCTTCCTTCAGCGCCTCAAGCGTCGGTTGGTAGTACTCCTTGCATTTCTCGCACAACGTCCGAACCAGACGTTGGGCGAGCACAGCGTCAACTGCGGAGGAGACGAGGAACGGCTCGATCCCCATCTCGGTGAGCCGCGTCACGGCGGAAGGTGCGTTGTTCGTGTGCAGCGTCGACAAGACCAAGTGACCGGTAAGGGCGGCTTGGACCGCGATCTGCGCGGTCTCGGTGTCTCGAACCTCACCGATCAGGACGATGTCGGGGTCCGAGCGCAGGATCGACCGGAGCGCTGAAGCGAAGGTCAAGCCGGCTTTCGGGTTCATCTGCACCTGATTCACGCCGCCGAGCCGGTACTCGACCGGGTCTTCAACGGTGATGATGTTGCGATCGATCTGGTTCAGGATGTTCAGCGTCGCATAGAGGGTGGTGGACTTACCCGACCCGGTTGGCCCGGTCACGAGGATCATCCCGTACGGCTTGCGGAACGACTGCTCGAACCGTTCCATGTTGTGCTCGCTGAATCCCAGGTCGGCGAGGTTCAGCAGCGCGTGCGACTTGTCCAAGATCCTGATCACGGCCTTTTCGCCGTGGACCGTGGGCATGGTTGCAACACGCAGGTCGATCGCTTTGCCGCCGACGACGAGTCCGACGCGACCGTCCTGGGGAACACGCCGCTCGGCGATGTCGATGTCTGCCATGATCTTCAAGCGGGACAGGACGCCGTTCTGGATCGACTTCGGGGACCGCATGACCTCGTGCAGAACGCCGTCGATCCGGTATCGGATCCGCACATCGCGCTCCTGCGGCTCGATATGGATGTCCGACGCGCGGTCGTTCACCGCTTGCGTGATCAAGAGATTGACGAGCTTGACGATCGGAGCGTCATCGACGGTCTCTTTGAGCGCGGAGATCTCGTCGGTTTCCGCTTCTTCCGCGGCTGCCGTTGCGGCGAGGTCCCCTACCTCCGCGTCGACTCGTGAGACCCGCTCGATCGCCTCTCCGATATCGGTGCGCGTCGCGACCACGATCCGGATGTCGCGGCCGGTGAGGGTACGGATGTCGTCGACGGCGAACACGTTGCCGGGGTCGCTCATCGCGACGATCAGCGTTTCCTCTTCGAAGGCGATCGGCAGCGCTGTATAGCGCTTGGCGAGCGAATGCGGAACGAGCGACGCCGCCGTCACGTCGACCTGGAAGTCGCTCAGGTCCATGAACGGCAGGCCGATCTGCGTTGCGAGCGCCTTGACGAGCGCAGCCTCGCCCACGAGGCCCATGTCGATCAGGGTGCGGCCGAGGCTCTTTCCGGACTGCTCGCTGTCTCGCCGCGCCTCGTCGAGCTGGTCTTGAGTGATGAAGCCGTCGTCGACCAGGATCTCGCCGAGCGCGCGCGTCCGTTTGACGGGCGTGGGCGCTTGAGGGATCCCCGACTGCTGAGGATCTCCCCCGCTCCGCATCGGCCGTACGTCAGCCATCGTTGCCCCCCGCGGTCAGCCTCCTACCTGCGGAGGCGGATCCGTTGCTCCTCTCGCGTCGGCGTGCGCAAGGAACGAACCGTTCCGGACCGCCGTGATGCAGGTGCCGTTTCCGCCGGCTCGTCG
>DATGHY010000101.1:0-2400 GCA_035307625.1 Actinomycetota bacterium | reverse complement strand
CCTTGTCCTTCGTGTTCATCACCGAGGAGATGAGCGCCGCCATGTACTCGCGCGGGTGGTTCGCGCGCAGCCAGGCGGTGCGGTAGGCGATCAGGGCGTAGCACGCGGCGTGCGACTTGTTGAAGGAGTAGTCCTGGGCCTGCTCCATGTCGGCCCAGAGCTGGTTGGCGACCGAGGCCGAAAATCCGTTTGACGCCGCTCCCTCGAGGAACTTCTCCTTCAGCGAGGCCATCAGCGAGTGGATCTTCTTGCCGATGGCCTTGCGAAGGTCGTCGGCCTCCGCGGGGGAGAAGCCGGCGACCTTCTTTGCGATCTCCATATATTGCTCTTGGTAAATGCAATTGTGGACGATCACGTTGTTGGCGACGAAGTTGTGGATTCCCTCGACTTCGACGTCGTAGACGCGTTCGTCGCCGGCCGACGTGATAGACCGGATCTCTTGCCAGACGACGCGGCCGTCGCGCTCGGTCTCGGTGAGATCGAACGCGTCGATTACATCGCGTGCACCGTGCCATGCGATGCGCGTTCGCGTCTGAGCCGCGGTGGACATCTGCTGCTTCCTGATTCCGGACAGCACCGCTGAACGCCTGGGCTTCGACGCTCTGAGCTCGCGCACATAACGATCGCGCGAAACGGTCCGGCTCGTGTCCTGGGCCGCCGTCCGGACGAGACGCTTGCTCGTGACCATTCTCGGCTGGATGAGAGTCGCGAACCGGCGTGTTCCTCGCAGGCCGACGTTGTACGCGGTCTGCTCGCCACGTCTCCCCGCGTAAGTCGATTCGGTGATCGTTGATCGGACTCCGAGCCTCAGAAGCAGCGTTTGGACATCGGTCGCGAGCCGGCTCGAGATCGTCTTGAAGGCCGCGCCGCGTACGCCGACGTGCCCGTCGCAATCCCAGATTGCCGCCAAGAACTCCGCGATCCCCTCTTCGTCGAGCTCGAAGATCCACTCGGGGACGAACTTCTCCTCGCTCCTAAGGCCGTGGCGCGAGTTCACGCGCAGGCCCTGCGCGCGCAGCCACGCGTCTAGGGAAGACGGGGCGTGATAGGCGGCCTGGAGGGCCGGATCCTTGACGACGCAGACCTGCTGAACGCCGCGGGCTTTCACGTATCGCGAGAAGGAGATCCCTTCGAATGCCTCGAGACAGGAGCGTTCGAAACTCTCGAGCAACGAGGCGTCGGACGAGAAGAAGGACGGCTGCGTCTGTCCGAACGAGCCGTCACCAAGCAGATATCCCAGGACGCGCGCTCTCGCGCGCGCGTCCGAGCTCGACGCGCACCCCGGTTGCGTGACCGAGAGCTTCTGCGGCGTGGCGACAAGGTCGCCGGGGGACAGCTCGTCGAGGCGTTTCCAACCGTCCTCCGTGAGGAACTCGTGGTTCCCGGTCGCCTTGATCCGGGTGCCGTTGGCGAGTCGCAGCTCGAAGACGGGTCGTGTCCCGTTGTCCATCCAACGAGTTATGCGTGCGTGTGCGGGCCCGAGCTCGTCGTCGACTCCTTGGACGATCACGTCGTCGAACCGTTCCAGCTGATCGATGCGAAGCCGGCGCCCAGAGGCGGCATCGAAGACGAGCGTGTCGCCGCTCAGGCAGATGCCGTACGTGGAGCTCGTGATCTCCTTCAGGCGCTCGTCGATGTAGGTGACGGGCGTCTGGCCGTTCTTCCGGCGCGCGTACTCGGGGATGTACTGCATCGGGCCCGGGCGGTAGAGCGCGTTGAGCGCGATGAGGTCTTCGAACGCGGTCGGCTTGACGGAGCGGAGCGCCTCGCGCATGCCCGACGACTCGAACTGGAAGACGCCCGTCGCTTCCCCGCGGGCGAGCATGGCGTAGACCTTCTTGTCGTCGAGCGGGATCGTCGAGATGTCGACGTTGCCGACGAGCGCGACGGCCTTGTCGATGACGTCGAGGTTGCGCAGGCCGAGGAAGTCCATCTTCAGCAGGCCGATCGACTCGACGTCGGTGCCGGAGAACTGGGTGACGAGCTCCTGGTCTGCCCCCTTCTGCTGCAGCGGGACGGAGTCGATGAGCGGCGCGGCGCCGATGACGACGGCGGCGGCGTGGATGCCGTCCTGGCGCGTCAGGCCTTCGAGCGGGCGCGCGAGCTCGATGATCTCCTTCGCGATGGGGTCGGAGTCGACCGCCTGCCGCAGCTCCTGGCCGGGCTTGAGGCAGTCGTCGAGCATCTGGCCCGGGCCTTCCGGGATGAGCTTCGCGATCTTGTCCACGACGCCGTACGGAACCTCGAGCACGCGGCCGGCGTCGCGGACTGCTGCGCGCGCGGCCATCGTCCCGAAGGTGATGATCTGCGCGACGCGGTCGGTGCCGTACTTCTCGCGCACGTAGTTGATGACGCGCTCGCGTCCTTCCACGGCGAAGTCGATGTCGGCGTCCGGCAGCT
>DATGHY010000100.1:0-4607 GCA_035307625.1 Actinomycetota bacterium | reverse complement strand
CCGAGCGGTCCAGCGCCGGCCGGCAATGCGTCGGAGGCTTCGCGAAGCACCGAATCGAGCGACATCGACACAAGGGTACGATGCGACGATGGACCGTCGCCGGGTGTCGAGCGGGTCGCCGTACGAATCGATCATCGGCTTCGCGCGCGCGGTGCGCGTCGGCGACCGAGTGCTCGTATCGGGAACCGCGCCGATATGGCCCGACGGTTCGTGTGACCCCGATCCCACGACACAGATGCGGCGCTGCATCGAGATCATCGGTGCGGCCTTGGAGGAGGCCGGGGCAACCCTAGCCGACGTTGTCCGCACGAGGACGTTCCTGGTCGATGCCACCGATGCCGAGGCCATCCAGCTGGCGCATGGGGAGGCTTTCCGAGAGATCAGGCCGGCCTCGACGATGGTGGTGGTGAGCGCGTTCCTGGATCCGCGCTGGAAAGTCGAGGTAGAAGCGGAGGCTGTGATCGGCTGAAGGAATTTGAGGCTTCTTCGAGAAATCTTGTCAACGGAACGTTATGGAACGGGTTTTCGGGGAAGTGGCCTAACAGGCGGGCTCTTCCAGCGGGCCCGAGTAAAAGGGGAGGCCTCATGCGCCGAGCAGGATTAGCCGTTCTCGCATTAACCGCAGCCATCCTGGTCCCGGGAGGTGCGAGCGCCGCGTCACCCGCGATATTTCACGGACGCCTCCCGCACTTCATCCATCAAGGGAACGGCGCAGCGTCGAGCTCGAACTGGTCCGGCTATGCGGCGTACAACGCGACCTTCACCGATGTGAAAGCAACGTGGGTCCAGCCGGCCGCTAACTGCTCGAGCACAACGACGGCGCAGTACGCGAGCTTCTGGGTCGGCCTCGACGGGTACAAGTCTTCTTCCGTCGAGCAGCTGGGTACGGACTCCGATTGCGCGGGCAGGAACAGGCCGTCCTATTACGCGTGGTGGGAGATGTATCCGAACCCATCGAATCAGATCTCCGGCTTCGCGGTTCGCCCCGGCGACAGCATCAGCGCCGAGGTGTCGCGCCTCGCCACCGTGTACACGCTGAAGCTGAAGAACAACACAACAGGGGCAACGTTCTCGACAACGCAGACGTCGACCGCGGCGAACAGCTCGGCCGAATGGGTTGCCGAAGCGCCGTCGCAATGCGTCATCGTCTTCTGCCGCGTGCTTCCTCTGGCGAACTACGGAACGATGACGTTCACGCAGTCGTACGCCACGAGTGGAACGCAGAAGTCGATCTCCGGCTACACGAACGACTCGATCACGATGACCGACATGACCGGCACGACGACGCGCGCAACCGTGTCCGCCCTGTCTCCGGATGGGACGAGCTTCTCGGACACCTGGCGCCATAGCTGATCGTCGCGAAAGGTTGCGCGGGGGCCGACTACGTCGGCCCCCGCGGCGTTGTGGGGATAGCGAGTCGCCTCTGCGGAGGCTGCTCGTATAATTGCCGCCACGGGAAGTAGCGCAGCTTGGTTAGCGCGCCACGTTCGGGACGTGGAGGTCGGGGGTTCAAATCCCCCCTTCCCGACTCCAGAGGTCGCCGGCAGATGATCTCGGATCGACCCTCGATCTGATGCGGATCCCTCCCGCAGGCCTCCCGGCGCTATCCCGGAACCGAGGGTCCCTGCCTCAAGGAATGTGGCCCGGGGAGGAGTTCCGCGCCGTATAGGCGAACAGTCCAAGCGAGAAGCCACCGCCTGGATGTAAGGGTTCCTATGAAGTTGCTCTCCGCACTCACTGTGTCGGTACTGCTGTCCTTGGCCGTCGTCAGCGGGGTCGCGCATCGCGCGCCGGCGCCCGACCAGCCGTATCCCGACACGCAATACGTTTACGACCAGATCAACTTCATGTCGTCGAATTACCTCATGCGCTACAGCGGATTCGACGGGCCTCCGGGAGATCTCAGTCCGCAGGACGGTAACGCACCGCCGCAGACCAACGGCTGGCAAGAGTTCTATCAGCACTGGCATCAGCAAATGGTTTCGCCGACGGTGATGGGCAGCTTCTCGCGGTTCGTGCACTACCAGGATCATCTGTTCTGGTCGCTGGGAAAGGGTGTGACGCCTTACCAATCGAACGTCGCGTCCGTCACGATCCCCGGTGCCGCGTGCCCGGGACAGGTTGCGCTCGTCGCCGGTCATCCCGATTCGACTCCCGGTGCCAACACAGGGAACGGCTCGACGTACGACGACACGAGCGGCGTCGTCATGGGCATCGGAGAGCTGAGTGCGCTCACGCGCTGGTGGGAGCAGAGCGGCACGTGGCCGACGCGCACGATCAAGGTTGCGCTCTTCGACGCAGAAGAAACGGGACTGAACGGTTCCGCGTACTACGCGTCGCATCTCATCCCGCCCGGGCCTCAAGGCAGCTACATCCTCGTTGCGAACATGGATCAGAACGGCCTTGAGTATCCCGCCTATCCCGCGGGCACGACGCAAACCACCTTCGGGCCGCATCCCTGGTACACGAATGTCAACGCGTCCCCGATGCACTTCCCAAACTCGATCTACACCGGCGCGGCGCAGAAAGCGATCCAATCGAACATGGCGGCGGTCGTGCACTTCCGCAGTGCGCTCGCCCAGGAAGTGAGCATCGCGTTCCAAGAGCAAGGCGAGAAGTATGGGTTCTCCTTGCCTCTCGAGAATCCGATCGAGGGCGGGCGCTCGGTGCCCGCGTATCACCAGAGTGATATCGCGCTCTACTCGCCCGTGCAGGACGACACACTTGGCCGCACCGACCAGGTGCCGTTCATCCAGCTCGGGATCCCCGGATACGGCCTCGTCGGCGCGTACGACAGCAACGCTCAGGACAACCCGACGGCGACCGCACCAGGGCCACTCACACCCATCGGCGCGAGCGGCATCCCGCAGATCGCCGGCTACGACACGCCGCGCGACAACATCATCCACTACAACCTGATGACGTCCGGGACCGATGGAGGCGGCTTCGCAGGGCCCGGATCGGTCGCCGTGAAACGCGCGCTCGAGCTACCGATGACCTGGACGCTCGGACTGCTCGCGCGGCCTGAGTACGTCGGTGGCAGCGCATACCCGTCCGGTCCCGTCGCGTACTTCGAATCGTTCCCCGAAGATCCAGCCGTCGGCAGCTCGGTGAGCTTCGATGCGCGCGGCTCCGCGGACCTCATCGGTAAAGGTCTCTCGTACGCCTGGGACTTCGGCGATGGGAAAAAGGCCACCGGCCCTGCGCCGCAACACACGTACCTGAAGGTCGGCTGGTACGACGCGAAGCTTGTTGTCACCGACGCGAAGGGCGAAAGCTCCGGGTATCGCGTGTCGGTGAAGGTCGGCTCGGCACGAGGCTCGGCGATACATGCCGACCCCTGCGGGAAGTTGAGTCCGACCGAGATCGCGGCGGTGCTCGGGCACCGCGTGAGCACGCCCATAGTGTTGGGTGTGCACCGCACGAGCTCGCGAACCTTGCCGGCGACCGGCGTCGGTGACCAGCCTTGGTTCGCCGCTACGTTGCTCCTCGTCGCCGCCGTGATGCTCCGTCGACTGCGCCGAGCGTCTTAGGCGACGAGTAAGCCAGTTACGACCACCCTTGACGTTCCCCGGACACGAAACGGACGCAACAGGCGAGGCGGGCGAGCGGCTGTCCGTCAGATAGGCAGAACAAGCCTGGTGTGGCATTAGGCAGAAGCCTAGGTTCGGAATCAGGTCGCCCGTCCGTGGCGACGCAAGGGGGCGAAACATGGGATCGAAGAATGTGGAAACGTTGAAGGGTCTGATCGAGGCCTTCAACAAGCGCAAGGACTTGGACGCGATCGCCAAGGCGTACGACGAGCAAGCTGTTCTCGTTGATCACGCACGCAGCGAGACGATGAAGGGCCGCGCTGCGGTGAAGGAAAACTGGGGCATGTGGGCGACCGCATTCCCGGACGGGAAGATCGAAGACGTGCGCTTCATCGACGGTGGCGAAACGGTTGCGATGGTTTTCGTCGGACACGGGAAGAACGACGGCAAGTTGGGTCCGCTGCCGTCAACCGGAAAGACGATCACGCTTCCGTACTGCTCGGTGTTCGCGTTCAACTCGAAAGCGCGCATCGTCGAGGAAGACGACTACTGGGATCAGCTCGGCTTCATGGTGCAGCTCGGCCACATGCCGGCGCCTGCTAGATAAGCACGAGAATGGGCGGCCCCAGTGGCGCGCGCGAACGGAAGCGCGCCTCCGGGGATCGCTCTTTGTTCGCTCTCGGAGTTCAGCCTTGCGTCGCCGGACCTTCCAGAAACGCAGTGGCGTGATCCGCGACCCATTGGCGGAAGGTGCGGGGCGGCGATCCCAGGATGTCGAACAGCGTGGAGGTGACGAACGCCGGCCGTCCAAGCGTTGCCCCCCATGCAGTGAGCAGCATGTCGACGACGAGAGCCGGCCAAGTTTCCGCGGTTTCCCGTCGGAACTCATCGGGCGACAACTCCACGAATGTGACCGGCCGCCTCAAAACCTCGCCGATGATCCTCACCTGCTCAGCTTGACTGAGCGACTCAGGTCCGGTGAGAACGTAATCGCCACCCGCGTAACCCCCCTGATACAGAGCTCGCGCCGCAACCGCCCCAACGTCGCGCTCATCGACCGGAGCGGTCTCGGCA
>DATGHY010000099.1:0-2741 GCA_035307625.1 Actinomycetota bacterium | reverse complement strand
GTCGGATTGTACGCGCCGCGCCGCGCTTCCTCGTAGGCATTTGCAGGTTCCTGGAAACCTTTCTCGACGAAAACTTTCGCCCCCTCCTCGACAGACATTCCCTGCGTGTGCAGCTTGATGCCGACAACGTAGCGGCAGTCGCGCAGGAGCGCCTCTTGAAGCTGCGCCAGCCGGATCTTCAGGTCGGAGCCGCCGAAGCCCTCGTCAACCATCATCTGCTCGCAGTAGTGCGCCCAGCCCTCGGCGTTCGTGCCGCAAGAGACGAGCTTGCGCGTTTTGGTCGGGAATCGAGGTGCATAGAGAAACTGCAAGTAGTGCCCAGGATACGCCTCGTGCACGTTGATCATCGCCACCACTGGCGGATTGTACAAGCGCAGGTGCTCTTCGACGTGCTTCGCGTCCCAGTCTTTCTCCACGGGCGTCACGTAGTAAAACGCCTCGGTGGCTTTCATCTCGAAGGGGCCGGGCGTATCCATCGACGCGAAGCTGCCGGAGCGCGCGTACGGCGGAGTCTCCTCGATCTTTGGTCGAACCTCCGAGGGGATCGTGACAATCTTCTGTTCGACCAGGAACCGGCGCGCATTCTCAACGGATCTCCGCACCGAGGGGATGAGGTCGTCGGGCGTCGGGTGATTGTCGGAGAGCGACTTCATCACATCGGCCGGCGCGCGGCTCGGGTCGATCGCCTTGGCCGTTGCCACGAAGGCCACGTAGTCCTTCGCAAGCTGGGCATCGCCGCGCGCGCGCAGGTCGTCGAGCGACAGATCAACCATCTCTTCGTATTTCAGCTTGGCCTGGAAGTTGTCAGCTCCGATCGCATATGAGCCGAGCGACCGGGGCTTCAAATCTTGCTCGAGCCAGGTTGCGTATTCATTCGTCGCGGCAATAACTTGCGCATTGGCGTCTTCAAGCTCCTTCAAGAGTGCACCGTCTGCGCCCGCTGCCTCCTTGGCCCACGCGGCGACCGACCCTTCGAAGAAACCGACCGAGCCCTTCGCCATACGAATCGCCAGGTCGGTGAATTCCTTCGGCGGATTCTCGAGGTTCGCCCTGGCGGCCGCATGGATCGCCGGGACGAGTCGTTCGCGCTTGATGACCAACCGCAATCGTTCAGCGGGCGGAGCGAAGTCGCGCTTGATCAGGCTGTCGATGGCTGCACCCGGCAGGCCCGCGTAGAGCATCGGGTTCACTTGCCAGTTCCGAAGTGTCTCCAGGTCGAGCAGCTCGGCACGGATGCTCCCGTCTAGTACCTCGGCATCGATCGCGTCGTCGAAATCGAGCTCAGCGCGGTTAATTTTTTCAAGCTGAGCCAACTGATCCCTCAGCGCGGCGATTCGACGCTCGATGCGCGCGCGTGACAGGTCTTCGATCTGCGTATCGTATTGATGAAGGCCCGCGGCGGTCCCCTCGGTGGGCCTCTCGGCGAAACGCGCGGCGAAGTAGTCGTCGACGAAACGCGCAAAGTTCGAGTCGGGTCCGGAAGCGCGAGCGGGGCCAGGTTCGGGCAGGTCTGCAAGAACGCAGATCGCGAGGCTCGTCATGAGGGCGGTTCTGGATGGCACGGGGTGGCTCCTGATGCGGGTGACGAAAGATCGCGCAGCTATTGTGGCGACTCGGCTGCAAGAACTCCAGCAATCGTGTCACTCAATGGCGTGACCTACGAGTGTTTACGCAGTGAGACGGCCTGGGAAGGCCGTCCTACGAAGTGGGGTGCGACCATGTGGAAGCCGCCTCTTCGAGAATCGAGCACGGAAAAAGTAGGACGGGCTTCCCAGCGCGTCCGCGGCAGTGAGACGGCCTGGGAAGGCCGACCTACGATTGCTCGTTTGAGATACCGCGTACCTCACGCTCTTGCGAGACGATTCTCAACCGATCGCCTGAGATTGGACGATCGGCGAGCTCACGACCTCCCCGGATCGGGAAGTAGCTCACGGACCCGTTCGAGCGTATCGGCTTGCTCGATCGGCTTGTCAGTGCGCCACCGCAGGATGCGCGGGAAGCGTACGGCGATCCCCGATTTGTGGCGTGAGGATCGATGGATCCCCTCGAAGGCCAGCTCGAAGACGAGAGCGGGCTTGACAGTACGGACCGGCCCGAACTTTTCGACCATGTTCTTGCGCACGAAGGCATCGACCTGGAGGATCTCGTCGTCGGTCAGGCCCGAGTACGCCTTGGCGATCGGAACGAGCTGGCCGTCGTGCCAAACTCCGAAGGTGTAGTCGGTGTAGAGGCTGGCGCGCTTGCCACTGCCACGCTGGGCGTAGATGAGGACGGCGTCAATCGTGAGCGGGTCGACCTTCCACTTCCACCAGTCGCCGCGCTGGCGACCGACGCGGTAGGGCGAGCCGAGCCGCTTCAACATCAGGCCTTCCGCATGGCGGGCGCGGCTCGATTCCCGTTCTTCGGCGAGATCCGCCCATGTGGCTGCGTTGACCTTGGGAGAGAGGATGAGCCGATCACGCGCGGGAAAGCCGATCGCTTCCGCCAGCTCCTCGAGCCGTCTCCGCCGCCACTCGAGCGGCTGAGGCCTCACGTCGAGCCCTTGATGTTCAATCAGGTCGAAGGCCATGAAAATCACAGGCACCTCGGCGAGAATTGTCTTGCTGACCGTCTTGCGGCCGATCCTGCGCTGCAATTGCGCGAACGCCAAGGGAACACCGTCGCGCCAGGGCAAGATCTCGCCGTCGATGGCGGTGCCCTCCGGGAGAGCCGCGCCGAGCTCGGCGACCTCGGGGTAGCGG
>DATGHY010000098.1:0-12378 GCA_035307625.1 Actinomycetota bacterium | reverse complement strand
TCGCTTAGCGGGCGAACGTCGATGCCGGCGGCGCGCAACGCGGCTTCGTCCGAGACGGCGTCGTCGGTGTACACGGCGACGGGGAATCCGTCGCGATGCAACGTGAGCGCCGCCTTTTCGGCGCCGGATCCGGTCACGCCGACCTCGCGCGGGATGCGCGGGCGCAGGTCGGCGACGATCGACGGGGGCACGGTTGCGTCCGGGATCCGCACGATGTGGTTCGCGCGCGCGAGCAGCCGTTCCGGCGGCGAGCCCTCACCCAGGATCACCAGGACGTCCACGAGGTGAGTCTACCGGGCGATTCTCGCCTGACAGCCGGTAGGCTATGACCGCGATGGCCTACCGCTTCATGTGGTTCACGATCGGACCGCTGATCCGCCTGTATTGGTGGGTTCGTCCAGCGGGCCGAGATAACGTCCCGCGCGACCGAGGCGTCATCGTTGCATGCAACCACCAAGCCGCTATCGATCCGGTCCTTGTATGCATGAGCTTCTGGCGACCGGTTCACTGGCTCGCGAAGATCGAGCTCGTGAAGACCGCGCGCATCGCATGGTTCTTTCGCGGCGCCGGCGTTATCCCCGTCGATCGAGCGGCGCCTCAAGAGGAGTCGGTCGACAAGGCTGCTCGCGTGTTGAAGGAAGGAAAGATCTTCGGGATCTTCCCCGAAGGCACGCGTTCACCGGACGGGCGCGTGTACAAGGGCTACACGGGTGTCGCGCGCGTCGCGCAGCGTTCGGGTGCGCCGGTGGTCCCAACCGGGATCGTCGGCGCGGCGAAGGCGCACAAGAAGGGTTCGCGCCTGGCGAAGCCGTCGAAGACCGACGTCCGCTTCGGGAAGCCTATGTACTTCGACATCAAGCCCGGTGAAGACGAGCACGCCGCGTACAGGCGGTTCACCGACGAGCTGCTCGACGAAATTGCGAAACTGATCGGCGCTGAACGGGTGCCTGATCGCTACTCCCGCGAGCCGACGCGCAAGCAGGCTTAGGAAACCGCGGCGAGCGTCTCGTCGAGGCGCTTCAGCACCTCGTCGATCAGATCGTCCGGCATCGTCAGCGCAGGCTCGATACGTACCGTCGTCGCGGCTATCTGCGTGCCGGCAACCAACACGCCGCGCCGGAAGAGCTCCGACGACACCTTGTAGCCGGTCTCGTTGTCGGGGAACACCATCCCGATGAGCAGCCCTCGGCCCTGCGCGCGCAGGAGCACGCCGGGGTAGCGCGCGCGAAGGTCCTCGAGCGCCGTCATGAAGCGCGCGCCCTTGCGTGCGGCCTCATCCCAGAGCTTGTCGCGCAAGATGACGTGGAGCGAGGATATCGCCGCCGCGCACGCGAGCGGATTGCCGCCGAACGTAGACGTGTGGAGGAACGGGTTGGGTTCGAGCGCCTTCCAGACGCGCGCGCGCCCGACGATCGCGCCGACCGGCATGACGCCCCCGCCGAGCGACTTCGCGACGCAAAGGATGTCGGGCTCGACGTTCCAGTGTTCGACCGCCCATAGCTTCCCGGTCCGGCCGAGACCTGTTTGCACTTCGTCGGCGACGAGCAGGACGCCCGTCTCGTCGCACACCGCGCGCAATCGCGGCAAGAAGTCGTCCGGCGGGACGACCGCGCCTGCTTCCCCTTGGATCGGCTCGATCACGACGGCCGCGAGCTCGCCGGCGTGCTCGCGTACGATCCGTTCTGCCGCATCGGAGTCGCCGAACGGGAACCGGAAAACCGGACCAAGCAACGGCTCGAGCGGCTCGCGGAATGCCGCTTTGCTCATCAGCGACAGCGCGCCGAGCGTTTTTCCGTGGAACGCGCCGTCGGCGCACGCGAAGCCCTTGCGCCCGGTCGCCACGCGCGCGATCTTCATCGCGCCTTCGATCGCCTCGGTACCGGAGTTGCAGATGAACGCGTTCGTCAGCTCGCCGGGCGATATCTGAGCGAGCAGGCGGCACAGCATCCCTTTGAACGGGTCGAGCAACTCTTGTGTGGGCATGGGGTTGCGATCGAGCTGCGCGCGCACCGCCGCCAGCACTTCTGGGTTACGGATGCCGAGGTCGTAGATGCCGTAGCCGCCCAGGCAATCGATCCATTCGCGACCGAGGAGGTCGCGAACGATCGACCCCTCGCCGGTCCACTCGAGCGCTGCGAAGTCGCCTGCTTCGGTGACCGACTTGCGGTACTTCACCAAGCCTGGGGTGAAGTGGTGGTCGAAGTCCCAGACGGTCTGCTTGCCGACGAGGTCCGGATCGGGGATCTCCTGACCTAGCACCATCAGCATCATCTCGCCGGAACGCTCGACCGCTTCGTGGAGGTCGCGTTCCCGTTCGTCCATGCGTTTGAGGCTACCATCGGGATGCTCGACCGGCAGCCACTTCACGCGAAAACGGGGCCGATTTGCGCGCGTTTCTGGCGGTTGTTAAAACGACGACGGACCGAGCGGTGGTCGCCGCGTCCTGGAGGGGAAACCACATGCGTCGTACGTTCACCGCGCTCGCCCTGATCCTCGCTCTCGCTTCCGTCGGGACCGCGTGCTCGAAGCAGAAGGACACCGGTTTCCCGGCGATCCAGCCGTCCGCGAGTGGCTCGGCAAGCCCAAGCCCCCAGTCGACGGTGCCGGTTACCACGGTGACACTCATCGGCAAGAACATCACCTGGGATCAGTCGCAGCTTTACTTCGTGGCGAACAAGAAGATCACCGTGACCGTCGACAACCAGGACCAAGCGCCGCACAACTTCGCGATCTTCACCGATCCGAACAGGCAGCTCGGCGAGATCTTCACGCCGAAGGCGGACACCCAGCCGGGGACGAAGATGGATTACAGCGTGCAGCCGCTGAAGGCGGGGACGTACTACTTCGAATGTTTCATCCACCCGAGCATGCACGGGACCGTGACGGTGAAATGAAACTGCTGAGGATCCTTGGAGCTGTCGGTACCATCGTGGTTCTCGCCGCGGCCGGCATCGCGTGCAGCAGCTCCGACAATGGGGGCACCGTCAACTCGCCGCCCCCGACCCAGACCTCGTCGGCAAGCCCAGCGTCGTGCGCGGGGACGCCGTCATCCGAAGCGCCGGTGATGGTCAGCGCGACGGACGCGCTCAAGTTCGAACCCGCGAGCATCACGGTGAAGCCCTGTCAGCTGATCATTTGGAAGGTGACCGGATCGGTCCCGCACACGGTCACCGCGAAGTCCGGCGCGACCTTCGATTCGGGCAACCTCAACCAGAACGACACCTTCACGCAAGGTTTCCCGACGGCCGGGACGATCCACTACTACTGCAAGATCCACGGCGCGAGCATGTCCGGCACCATCACCGTCGCAGCCTAAACACCGCTTTTACCTTTGCGAGGGTCCTCGGGAACGGGGACCCTCGCTGCTAGACTCGCCCCGATGAGCGAACCGCGCGCGCGACGCGTCGGCGTCATGGGCGGAAGCTTCAACCCGATCCACATCGGACACCTCGTGACGGCGGATGAAGCGCGCTACTCCTTCGGCCTGGACGAGGTCGTATTCGTTCCCGCCGGACGTCCGTGGCAGAAGGATGCCGGCGACGTTGCGCCGGCGGAGCACCGGTACATGATGTGTGTGATCGCGACGTCCCAAGATCCGACGTTCCGCGTCTCGAGGATCGAGATCGATCGCCCCGGGCCGACGTACACGCTCGATACCTTGCAAGCCTTGAAAGACGAGCGGCCGCTGGATGAGCTTTTCTTCATCACCGGCGCCGACGCGATCTTGCAGATCCTTACGTGGCGCGATCCAGAAGCCGTACTGCGCGAGGCGCGGTTCATCGCCGCAACACGGCCCGGCTACGACCTCGACCGGCTGGAGAAGGAGCTGCCCGAGGGCCTCGAGGACCGCGTGGCGATCATGGAGATCCCGGCGCTGGCCATAAGCTCGACCGACGTGCGGCTGCGCGCGCGGGAAGGCCGGCCCATCCGGTACCTGGTCCCCGCCGGCGTCGCTGAGTACATCGAGAAGAACGGGCTTTATCGTTGACGACCGTGATCCAGAACGACCCGGGAACCCGTTCGAACCGGCGGAGGTCGCTGCGACGCCGTCGCGTGTGGAAGCGCGTGCTCATCGTGGTCCTCATCCTTGCGGTGGGCGGCGGTGCGACGTTCTTCATCGCGCGCAAGGCGAGCCACAAAGGTGGTCGAGCGGCCGGTGCGCCGGCGGTGCCGCAGAACACGGTGCTCGTCGCGATGACGTCGCACAGCGATCCGTCGGGTCAGGCGAGCGCGCTCACGCTCCTAGGCGTCGATAAGACCGGCAAGAACCCGGTAACGCTGTTCCTGCCCGTGGATGCGCTCGCGCCGATCCCGGGGGCCAAGGACTTCGACCTGATCGGCAAAGCCCTTGCGAACGGAAGCCGCACGCTGCAGCAGATCACCGTCGAGAACTTGATGGGGATCGATATCAATCGCATCGTGTCGATCGATGATGTCTCGCTGGGTGTGTTCATCGATCAGCTCGGCGGGATCGACGTAAACGTACAAGAGAAGCTGTTCACGACGCAGCCCGATGGGACACAGACGCTCGCGTTCCAGCTGGGGGAGCATCACATGAACGGCGCGGCGGCGATCACCTACCTGACGTATCAGGACCCCAACGCGAACCAGCTCGACGCGTTCGTTCGCTCGCAGAAAGTGTGGGAAGGCATCTTCAACGCGGCGTCGAACGGCGCGAAGCTTTCGAGCGCGATCGCATCGTTGGGCGCGAGTCAGGTCGCCGCTGAAGACGGTCAGTTCCTGCAATCGATCATCGCCGCATTCGCCGCGGCGTCGTCCGGTGATCGCACGTATCAGGTCCTACCAGGCCAAGAGGTGGGCGGCGGCGGTTCCGACACGTCGTATCAGGTCGACGACGCGAAGCTGGCGGATCTTGTGCGTGCGAACTTCGCCGGGTCCGTGCCCTACGGCGTGACGATCGGCGCGCGCCAGAAGGTCCAGCTTCTGAACGGCAACGGGACCCCCGAGCTGGGCCAGCGCGCCGCGGTGCTTCTCGTTCCGGCCGGCCTTCGGATCGAACTCACAGGGAATGCGCAGACGTTCAATTATCGCTCGACACGGATCATCATCTACGGCAATGATGCACCGGCGCTCGCGCTCGGCCAGGAGATTCGGAATCTCCTCGGCGTGGGAACCGTTGAAGTAGGGACGACTTCACAAACTGTTGTTAACGTGACCGTCGTCTTGGGGAAAGATTTCCTCACGAAGATCAAGGGGAGCTAGCACTGCCCACAACGAAGACACCGATGCCTCGAACGCTGGCAGTGCGCGCGGCGCGCGCGGCGGCTGAGAAGCAGGGCAGAGACATCCGTGTGCTCCAGGTTCGCCACCTCATCGCGATAACCGACTACTTCGTCATCGTGTCCGGCGCGACCGATCGTCAAGTCAAGGCGATCGGGGAAGAGGTCGAAAGCGAGCTGTCTAAGTCGGGCGTGAAGCCGATCCGACGTGAAGGCGAGCGCGACCTGCGCTGGTTGCTCCTCGACTACGCAGACATCATCGTCCACGTGTTCCACGAAGAGGACCGCGCGTACTACGAGCTCGAGCGGCTTTGGAAGGACGCGCCCGATGTTGCCTGGGAGACTGCCGCCAGAGCTACCGAAGCGACGAGCGCGCGCTAATCGGCCGGCATACGCCGGCGCGAAAGGCTCGAGAGCAGAACGAGCCCAGCTACGATCAACACGACCAGGCTCTGCCACCAGTTCCATCCGCCGTGCCCGAAAAGGATCGGGCTCAATATGGGGCCGGCCACGAACGACAAGGCGGCGCCCGACGGCATGGGATCGCGCTTGAGCGCACCGGTCATCGGCGCTATGACGAACAACAGGGTCCAGCCCATGACAAGCACGTGGTCGAAGAGCAATCGGATGCCGCCGGCACCGCCGGCGGAAAGTCGCCCGTTGCGCGCAGCGACAAGATCGAACATCGCCCACAGGCTTGCTCCCAGGAATGGAAGCAGCAGACGCACGCGGCGTCTGCGCGCCGAATGTTTGCGCGCGCGCTCAACGGCCAGCGCCTCGGCCTGAGCGAGCATCTCTTCCCCGTACGTCGTTGCCATTGCACTCGATGGTAACGGCCCGGCGCGACGAAACCCGGCTGCGGGGGAGCGAGCGGTCCGACCGGGCCGATAGGCTCGTCGTATGCCTCGGGGAACGGCACCTGCGAAAGCGAAGCCAAAGCGCGCGCGCGCAGGCCTCACGCTGCTCGTCGATGCATCCAGCTTGATCTATCGGGCGTTCTTCGCAGTTCCGGACACCGTGCGCGCGCCCGACGGCACGCAGGTGAACGCGGCGTATGGGTTCCTCGAGATGATCACGAACCTGTCTATCGCCTACCGTCCGAAGTTCCTCGTCGCGTGTCTCGATGACGACTGGCGTCCGCAGTGGCGGGTCGACCTTATCGGCTCGTACAAGACCCACCGAGTCGCGGAAGCCGGCGCCGAGGTGCTTCCGTCGCCGGAGGATCAGATAGATCTGATCGTCGAGCTCCTCGGGCTTGCCGGTGTCGCTACGTCCGGCGCCGAAGGCTTTGAAGCGGAAGACGTGATCGGTGCGCTGGTACCGCGCGCGCCGGGCGACGTCGGGATCGTTAGCGGCGACCGGGATCTGTTCCAGCTCGTGCGCGACCCATCGGTCCGCGTGCTCTATCCGAAGCGGGGCGTCTCGGATCTCGCCGTCATAGACGAACCCGAGATCGGGCGTCGCTACGGTATCCCGGGCAACCGCTACTTCGACTTCGCCGTGTTGCGGGGCGACCCCAGTGACGGCCTTCCAGGCGTCCGCGGCATCGGCGAGAAGACCGCCGGCGCGCTGATCGCGAAGTACGGTTCGCTGGACGCCGTGGTTGCGGCCTCGCGTGGTGCGACGGCCGGGCCGCTCGCGAAGGTCGCATCGTCTTTGGATTACATCGAGCGTGCCCGAAAGGTCGTCCGTATCGCGTCGGAGGCGCCGATCGGAAACGTCGACGCGACGTTCCCCCAACATCAACCCGATGTGAAGCTGACGGAGTTCGCCGAGTCGTGGGGTCTTGCCGGTCCCGTGAAGCGCCTCCTCGCGGCGATGACGCGATGATCTTCCTCGCCGTCGTCAAACAGATCATCCGTTGGGTCGGACCTTTGTTCACGTCGGCCGGGTATCCGATAATCGGCGTCGCCGTCTTGCTCGAGCGGTCGATCTTCCTCGGCCTCATCATCCCGGGCGACGTGATCCTGGCCCTCGGCGGCGTGTACGCGGGGCGGAGAGAGCTGAGCCTCGCGGCCGTGATCGCGATCGGCACGTTCGCTGCGATCACCGGCGAGTCGATCGGCTATTGGCTCGGCCGTCGGTATGGGCGCGCGCTCATCAAGAAGCTTCCGCTCGTCGGCCGGCTCGACAAGCAGTTCGAATCCGCTGAGCGGTACTTCCGTAAACGTGGCGGGCTGACCGTCGCCGTCGGACGCTACGCGACCGCCGCCGGCGCGTTCGTGCCTTTCGTCGCCGGCATGTCGGAGATGCCGTACGGCACCTTCCTCGTGTACGACGTCCCCGCGATCGCGGTATGGGCGGCCGGCATCACGCTTGTGGGCTACTACTTCGGCCGCAACCTCGACACCGTCGAGCGGATCCTCTCGCGGTTCGGGTATGCGATGCTCGCCGTGCTGATCCTTCTCATCGTCGGTCAGTTCGTGTGGCGTCGTCTCCGGAAGAAGCCGGACTCAATCCTGGCGAACGAAGCGGACGTACACGAACCAACCGAGGAGACTTAGCACCGCGATCGAAACGATCGCGATCGACAGGATCTTCCCGGCCGATGAAGAAGCGTTGCTGCCGACGCCGCTCGCATCGATCGACGGGGTCGACGAGGCCACCGCCGACGCATCGGGCGTCGGCGACGCCGTAGCGGATCTGGACGGCTTCGGCCGCGTCCGCGTCGGGGTCGGCGTCGGCGACGGGGAGGGGGTACGTGAGGGGCGCGGCGCCACCACTTCGACGGTTCCGGTCCAGCCGTGGATCGTGCAGTGGTAGCTGAACGTTCCTGACGTTGTGAACTGGAACTCGAACGACGTGCCCTCCTTCATCCGCTGCTTCGAGGCAAACGAGCCGTCGTCAGCCATGACGTTGTGGTCGGTCTGGAACAAGGTGTGGTCGTTGTTCGTCCATCGCACGGTGTCGCCCACGTGCACGACGATCGTCGGCGGGTGGAACTCATTGGTCCCGCCCGAGCTGATGGAGACGTCAACGGTCGCCGCCCGCGCGCCGACGGGCGGCAGGAGGGCAGCGGTGAAGGCAACGGCGAGGATCAGGCGGGCGGACCGTTTCATCGCGGGAAGAGAGTACATGCCGATGCAAGTCCGACTTGGCCCGACTGCGGGTCGTCTATCCATCGTCGTCGGGCGGTTCGTCGGAGCACACGTTGTGCGGCTTCACGGCGGGCGACCTCGAGGGGGAGATGGCGGAGCTGCGCGCGCGGGGTGACCTTCTTGGAGTATGACCTCCCGGCTTCAAAACCGAGGACGGCAATCTTCGCCGCCGGGCCCACTCGAGCGGCCTGGTTCAAGGACAGGTAAGGCAACATCATCGGTATCGTCCAGTTCAAGTAAGCGCTGTTTGGTTCAGGTTCGGACGGAGCGGGAAGACTTTCCGAGAGGAGGCTCCCATGACCGTCGAGATGCCAAGCCAAGTGTCGGGCGAGAAGACTCCGTTCGATAGGTTCGCCGGATGGTGCTCGAACATGGTAAGCCGCGCTCCGTTCTTCGCGTTCTGCATCCTGCTGATCCTTGTCTGGGCGCCCAGCGTCGCCTTCCTCAAGTTCGACACCTGGCAGCTGATCATCAACACCGTGACGACGATCATCACGTTCCTCATGGTCGCGCTTTTGCAGAACGCGCAGACCCGGAACGATCTCGCGACACAACACAAGCTGAACGCGATCGCCGACGGCATCGCTGATCTCATGACACATTTCTCCGACCACGCCGGAGCCGATGTCGATCGAGACATCAAGGAGCTGCGCGACGCGGTGGGTCTCGAAGAGAAAGAGTCGACCTCGAAGGCGAGCTAGGCGCGCGCCATGTGGAGGCGCACGACGGTTCCCTTCTTGAACGTCCGGACCTGAACGAGATCGCAGAGCTGGTTGACCAACCAGAGACCGAAGCCGTTCTCGCGATCGGTCAAAGGACGTTCGCGTCCTGCGAGCGGCTTGTCGATGTGCCCTGCATCTTCGATCTCGCAGATCAGCATCCGATCCGCCGTCCAGATGCGGACCGATCCCGAGCCACCACCGTGGCGAAGGCTGTTACCGGCAAGTTCGTTCACGGACAGGACGAGATCCGCGGCGCGACCTTCATCCAATCCGTGACTGCGTGCGGCGCGCGCAACCACATCACGCACATGCCGAAGGTTGGCGACGTCCAGGATGATGAGTTGATGGCCGGCGGGCCGCGGCGGAAGGGGAGCGTCGAACGGCCTCGCAGCGGTTTCGAGATCGCGGTACGTCGAGCTGTCGGTATGGGCGCCGTCTTCCCATAGGAATGGGTGACTGCGGCGTGCTTCGTCGAGCACGTCGGTGCGAAGCTCGCCGATGTCGTACGGGCATAGGAGCCACCAGGCCGGCGAGTCCGCGAAGGCGATGTTGAGCAGCGACTCGTGGCGCTGGCATTCGATCAGCTCGTCGGATGAACGTTCGGCCCAGATCGGATCACCGATCCCGCGCACGCGTCGGCCGTCGGGCGCGCTGTGCGCGAGGAAGTCGACCCACGCGGGGATGATGCGCGCGGGGTTGAGGCCGACGTCGCTCATGTCGGCGAACTGAACGAGATCTGATTGTTTCCCAAGCTCGGCCCGAAGCGCTGCGAGCTTGTACGCCCCGGCGACGACGAGGGTCGGCTCCCCGGCTTCGAGACCTTCTTTGATGAACGCGCTCGTTCCCTCGACGAACCCATCCAGGCCGACGTAGAAGAGAGCCTCGTGGCGGAAGTCATCGGCGAGGTCCAGCCGTGCCGAGGCGGTGACTTCGGATGAGATCTTCATGGTCCCTTCGCCGGGCTGTGCCCCCGAGAGCGGCTCTCTCGTGGGTTTGCTACCCACTCTGAGTCGTCCCGGACGTATCGACTCCGTCAATTTTGCGTCACTTTCCGCGAGCGACCTGGTAAGGGGGATGAAGTTCCCTCTCGCTTGAGCTCGGTCTCCAGACTCTAGGAGGTTCGTCGGGTCATCAGGAAGCACGCGAACGGCTCGGATGGAGGGGGACTGGGAAGCCGCTCGATCGCGAAGTCCGTAGTCGACGACGAGGTCGAACAATCCAGCGACTCCATCGATGTTGGGCGCGGTGAGATCGGCCTCGACGAATCTCGCCTTGTCCGTGACGCCGTGCCCTTGCGCCAGCGCGCGCGCCTTCCGCAGCGCGACTCGAGAGAAGTCCACCCTGGTCTTGGCACGCGGTGACGATAACCCCGCAAGAAGGACGGCCGAGAGCCGGTCGACGAACGGGGAGAGTGGAGCTGAGGGGACTTGAACCCCTGACCCCTTGGCTGCCAGCCAAGTGCTCTACCAACTGAGCTACAGCCCCGAAGGTCGCGATTCTACAAGGCAGCCCGCGCGCGGTGCGACGAAGTCGCGAGAACCCACCGGTTTCCCCCGATAAACTGCGCGCCATGGCACAGGCTGCTCCGCCCGAAGAAACGACCGATCGCTACGATCCCGCAGCGATCGAGCCGCGTTGGGCAGAGGAGTGGGAGCGGGTCGATCTCTATCGCGCGAGCGAAGACTCCCCGAAGCCGAAGTACTACTGCCTCGACATGTTCCCGTACCCGTCGGGGGACCTGCACATGGGTCACTTGGAGGCGTTCACCGGCGGCGACGTGATCGCGCGCTACAAGCAGATGCGTGGGTACAACGTGCTGCATCCGATCGGGTGGGATGCGTTCGGCTTGCCCGCGGAGAATGCCGCGATCGCGCGCAAGATCCACCCCAAGGAATGGACGTACGCAAACATCGAGCAGCAAGCCTCTTCCTTCAAGCGGATCGGGATGTCGTTCGATTGGTCGCGGAACTTCAACACGTGCGACCCCGACTTCTACAAGTGGACCCAGTGGCTGTTCCTGAAGTTCCACGAGG
The DNA here is from genome assembly GCA_035307625.1 of Actinomycetota bacterium. Lineage (GTDB taxonomy): Bacteria > Actinomycetota > AC-67 > AC-67 > AC-67 > AC-67. The sequence goes on along the minus strand of DATGHY010000098.1, from coordinate 1,285 downwards.
CGGGCATGGCGTATCGGCGATCGGTCGCGGTGAACTGGTGCCCGCACGACAAAACGGTCCTCGCGAACGAGCAAGTCGTCAACGGCCGGTGCGAGCGCTGCGGCACCGCGGTGACCAAGCGCAACTTCCCGTCGTGGTTCTTCCGAGAGAGCGACTACGCCCAGCGGCTGCTCGACGGATTGGACGAGCTGCCCGGCTGGTCCGAGCACATAAAGACGATCCAGCGGAACTGGATCGGGCGGTCCGAGGGCGCCGACGTCGTCTTCACGATCGAGGGCCGCACCGAGGTCATCGAGGTTTTCACCACGCGCCCGGACACGCTCTGGGGCGCGACGTTCATGGTGCTCGCTCCCGAGCATCCGTTGGCCCACGAGCTGGTGCACGGAACGGAGCGCGAGCGCGCGTTCGAAGAGTATGTAGAGCGCGTGAAGGCGCGCACGGAGATCGACCGGCTCGCGCTCGGCAAACGCAAGGAAGGCTTCGACACGGGCGCGCGCGCGATCAACCCAGTGAACGGCGAAGCGATCCCGATCTGGGTCGCCGACTACGTGCTGCTCGAATACGGGACCGGCGCGATCATGGCGGTACCGGCGCACGACGAGCGCGACGGTGAGTTCGCGCGCCAAGAAAGCCTGCCGATCCGCGAGGTGATCAAGCCACGCGACGATGACAAGCAGGTCGACGTCGTACGGGAGCCGTACATCGGCGAAGGCGCGATGGTGAACTCCGGTCCCTTCGACGGGACGCCGACACCGGACGGCATCGCAAAGGTCGTCGATTGGCTCGACAAACAAGGTCTCGGAAAGCGGATCGTGCGTTACCGCCTGCGCGATTGGAACGTGTCTCGCCAGCGATACTGGGGCTGTCCGATACCGATGATCTTGTGCGACGTCGACGGTGAAGTACCGGTCCCGATGGACGAGCTGCCCGTCCTGCTGCCGGATCTCGATGACTACAACCCAACCGACTCTGGTGACTCGCCGCTCGCCAAGAAGACCGACTGGGTGAACGTTGCCTGTCCGAAGTGCGGCGAGGCGGCACGCCGGGAGACGGACACCTTCGACACCTTCGTCGACTCTTCCTGGTACTTCTTCCGTTACGCGGGACCGACGCCCGACGCGTGGGCCGAGCGTGAGAAGATCGAGTACTGGATGCCGGCCGACCACTACACAGGCGGCATCACGCACGCGACAGGACATCTGATCTACTCGCGCTTCTTCACGAAGGTCTTGCACGACATCGGACTCGTGTCGTTCGACGAGCCGTACCCCGAGCTGCTCAACCA
>DATGHY010000097.1:0-6458 GCA_035307625.1 Actinomycetota bacterium | reverse complement strand
CTTCAACCCAAAAGATGTACTCCCAAGTAGCTTTCGGGTTGCCCCTAATCACTTCTCGGGAGTACTCGAACAACTTAGCACACGCGAGAACCGCCCTGCAAGAGATTCGAGAGATTGGTGGTGTCTCAGTTTGAATCCGCTGAGACACCACCGAGAGATTGGTAGTGGGTCTGCCCCACTACCGAGATGTTTTCCGTCAGCGGAGCGAGATGGTCGCCGGGATGCCTGTGCGTTGATCGATCACAACCGCTTCGGATGAGGGCGCGGTGAACGCCTCTCCGGTGATCGCAACCGAAACTCCCCCGTTCGCGTTGAATGCGACACTTCGCAACCCGAACGCAACGGGGCCGTCTGCGTTGACGACGACTGCGAACGTTCCGGCTCCCTTCCCGATCGCGACGTCCGCGAGGCGCCCAGACGGGATCGACAGATCCTGGGTCGTCGGACCCGACGGCCCGATCGTCGTGATGTGGACGGTGCTCGGGACGCCACGAGGGTTCACGATCACCGCGCGCGTCACCGTTCCAGGCTGGAACGCGCCGATCACTGCGGCCCACTGAGATGCGGGTTCAACACCGGGTAGCGACGCCACATCTTCGGTGCCCGACCCCGACGAGGTCCATGTCGTTTCCGCAACGATCGGCGATCCGACCGAAACGCGGAAGTCGTAGGCAGCGGGAGCCATCGATCCTTGATCCGGGACGGCGAAGAAGCGGCCCACCTCGGGCGGCAACGACGGTGGGAAGCCGCCGACGGAGATCTGCGAGCTCGCATTCAGGATGCGCGCGTCGATGCCGGAATCATCGTTGCCGATCACGGTTACGCCGATGGTCGAACCTGCGCCGCTCTGGCCGGCGATCGCAACGACTTCGTTCGCCGGGATCTGGCCGGGCAACAGCTCGACGCCAGTCGCCGAGCGGATAAGCCCTTCGGCCACAACTCGTCCGGCGTTCGCGTGCACGATCGCCGTCAGCGTTCGCGCGTTGAACGCGTAATCGCCCAGGCGGAAGTCTTCCCGGGTTCGCGACTGGATCACGCGGCGCGATAGCCGGAATGGTTGGAACACACGCCCGTCGGCGATCAGCGAGACCGAAACGTCCGCGTCGGCCGCTCCCGGATTGAAGAGAGCCAACGTTGCGTCGCTGCCGAGCGTCGTCGCGCCCGTCACAACGACGTCCTCACCGCCGGCGCGCGCGCACGGTGCAGCTGCGGCTCCGCCTGCGCGCGCGATCGGCGTGGTGGTCTTCGGCAAGAAGAGCATGTGCGTCGCGACGACTTCGCCGCCGGAAAACTCAATGGCGGCGCCCGCGCGGCTCGCCGCACCGGCGGGGATCCCCATCGAGCTCGTGCCGCTCGCAGGGACGCTCGTCGTGACGACGATCGGCGGTCCATTCGCGGCGCCGATCGTGACACGGACCGACGACGGACCGGCGCCGATGTTCGCGAGCTGCAGGTACGCGCGCGCGTTCGGCTCGGTGAGATAGGGACAAGTGAGCAGCCCGGCGTCCGGCGCCAACGAAACGGTCGATAGGCGCGCCGGTTTCGCAGGCGACACTCGGTCGACCGCGATCGTGCCGCCCGCTAGCAGCAGCATCAGCACGATCGCGAGACGCAGCCTCATCGCTCCCCCCGTTCGCGCGCCGCGCGCTGCGACCAACGGATCGCGAGGCCGATGACCAATAGCAGCTCGAGCACGAGTGCTCCGCGGTGCCAGCGCTGTCCCGTCCATGTGATCGCGATCGCGTTCGCACCCGGCGCAAGCACGAATCGCGTCGCCCATCCGAAGGAACGCTGCGGGGTGATGATCTTCCCGTCGACGCGCGCGCGCCATCCAGATGAGTAATCCTCTGCCAACAAGATCGCACCGGCGTTCTTCCCCGCCGTTCCGCGGAAGCCGGTGCCCCCCGTTTGCGTCAGGCCGGGACCCGCGGAGGGGTTCGCCTCTGCGCCGGCGACCGCTGCGAACGACGACGAAGACGCCTGCAACCATCCGGGCGCGGACACGGTCGTCGCAACCGACAGCCCCGCCACGTTCTCGTACACGATCGCGCCGTGGAACTGTTGCGAGCGGAAGAGATCGACCTGGCGCGCGAAGGCAGTCGACACTGCGGCGTCGGCGCTCGGACGCACGATCACGTAGCGGACGCCGAACGTTGCGAGCAGCCGGCCCCCCGACTCCGTTTCGTTCGAGACGATCGCCGCGACGGCTCGCCGGAGATCGGTTGCGGCCTCACCGGCGGGCCGCTCGAGATAATCGAGCATCGTCCCGCCGGACGGGCCCGTGAGCGCAACCGTCGGCGCATCGGCCGTGCCGTCGACGAACGCAACGCGGAACGGCCCTTGTTGCGCAGCCTGTTCGGTCAGGAACGAAGGCAGCAGCGTGCCCGAGCGGACGAGACCGGGGTGCTGGCCGCGCGCGATCCAACCCGCCGACGCGCCGATCTGCACGAGCAGAACGATCCCCGCCACGCCGGCGACGATGTGCGCGAGGCCGAACGCGCGCGCGCGCAACCGATTCGCCGCCGCGTCGAAGCCGATCCCCACAAGGACGGACCACGCGACCGCGGCGCCGATGAGGGGGAGCTCGGGGCGAGGTGCGATCCACGGTGCGCCGCGCACGACCGCCCAGGCGACACCGATCGAGACGATCGAGAAGCCGGTGAAGATGACGGCGAGCCGCCGGCGTTCGGCCGGTGCCGCGACGAGACCTGCGAGCCCCGCGACAGGAAGACCGAATGCCACCGCGAGCGGCAACGCGCGGATGGGTCCCGCGGACAGCGCGAGGATGTCCGTCATCGTGCGCGCGGGATCGCCGCCCCCGCCACCCAGTGGTGAGCCGGCGCGGAAGAGCTCGACGCTCCACGGCAGCAAGACGACGAGCGTCGATGCGACGATCGTCACCGTCCGCTTGAGCACATCGCCTGCGGTCGTCTTCCTCGTGCCGGCGCACAGCGCGGCGATCACGATCCCCGCCCCGGCGAAGAACACGATCGACCACGGCGCCAGCGACGTCGCAACGGCCAGGCATGCGATCCCTGCAGCGACCGTTCGCCAGTTGCCGCTGGGCGCGACGCCGGATGCGCGCGCAAGCGGGATAAGAAGCGCCGGGGCGAGGGCGAGGAGGACGAGGTCGGGCAACCGGCCGCCGCCGAAGGCGCCCAGCATCAATGGGGACGCTGCATACGCGACGACGGCCAGGCGCCGGCCCCGATCTTTCATCCCGAGCGCGAGACAGAGCCGGTGCATCGACAACGCGCCGACCAGCGGAAGGCCGAGCACCAGGACGCGCTGCGCGAGCCAGCCGCTCCCGAAGGTGATGAAGGACAAGATGCCGAGGATCACCAGGCCTGGGGTCGCCGGGCCGGCACCTCCGGCCGCAGGTCCGCGCCACCCGGAAACGAACTCGGTGAAGAACGAGCGCATGCTGCCGGGGAACGGCAACAGATCGGTCCCCGCGAGCGGCTGCGAGAAGAAAAGGGTGCGCGCGCCGAAGATCCCTAAGACGAGCGCCAACAGCAGCAACGATCCGACGGGATGCGCACGGATGTGGTCCCGGAGCTTCGGGCGGGGCCCCTCCAGCTCGTCTTCGCCGCCCTCGTCGACTTCCCCGACGATCTTTTCCACTGCGCTCTCGAATTGCGCGCGCAATCGCGTCGCGCCGTGGTGCATCAGGTCGGTGACGACGGCGTCGTGCTCCGTTCGGTTGCGTTGCGCGCGGGCGCGCGCGCGCAACGTTGAGGGTAGGTGCGCGATATTCCATTGCAATCCTTGCAAAACCTGAACTGCAGATGCCCGCCGGCCCGTAACGAAGTAAAGGAGCGAGTTGAAGAGCGAGATCAGGACCGTGAACGGGAGTGCGATCGCCAGACGCGGGAGGCTGTAGTTCTTGATCAGCGTCGCGAGCATGTTGCGCTCGTAGAAATAGCGCGTACGTCCGCGGACTGGAGAGTCGCGGATCTCGCGCTGGACCGCCGACGCGTGCCGCACGACCGCGTTCGGGTCGACGACGGTCTTGTAGCCGGCGATGCGCGCGCGCCAGCTGAGGTCGAAGTCGTCGCGCATCGCCACGAAGCGCGGGTCGAACAGGCCAACTCTTTCCACCAGCTCGCGGGCCACGAGCAGCGCCGCGCTCGTCGCGTACAGCACCTCCTCCACACTCTCGTGCTGGCCTTGGTCGATGTCGCCACGCTCGACGCGTGGAACAGCGCGCCCGTAGCGGTCCGTGGTTTGGCCGAAATCCTGGAGCAGCCCGGGGTTATCCCACTCGAGCAGCTTCGCCCCGACGATACCGGCGCCCGTCGACTGCATCGTGCGAACCATCGACTCGACGGTGCCCGGCGCCATCGCGGCGTCGTCGTGAAGCAAGAGGAACGCGTCGGCGTCGAGACGACGCTCGGTTGCGATCTTCAGGCCGGCAGCAAGCGCGCGCCCATACCCGATACGGCGTTCGAGTGACACGATGCGGCGGACGCCGAACGCCTTCGCGAGGATCGCGCCGGACCCGTCACCGGATGCGTTGTCGACTGCGAGAACTTTGATCGGACGGTATTGCTGCGCGCGCAGACCTTTGAGAACTTCGGGAAGCCAAGCGGCTCCATCCGTCGCGACGAGCAATACCAATATCGAAGGGTCATCGGGGAGCTCCATGAGCCGCGCGAGCCTACCAAGGGCCCTCGAAGACCTGCCAATTACGCGATTTTCTCACCGGTTTAACGGTGCGTTGATCGACTGACAACAGACCCAGGAAAAGAACTGAGGCCTTGCCAGGCGGGCAAGGCCTCAGACGTACGAGGGCGACTGTTACTTCTTCTTCGCCCGACGGCGCCTGCGGGCTGGCTTCTTGGCGGCAGCCTTCTTTGCTGGCTTCCGCTTAGCCGCCTTCTTGCGCTTGGGAGCAGCCTTCTTCCGCGTTGTCTTCTTCGCCGCTGCCCTCTTCGCCGTCTTACGCCGCTTCGGAGCTGCCTTGCGGGCAGTCTTCTTCGCAGCCGACGTGCGCTTCTTCGCAGTGCGCTTCTTGGCCGGCTTCTTTGCGGCCCGACGCTTCTTCGGTGGCATAGGGTGTCACCCCCTCTCCATCCTTGGTAGGAAGGCTTAAGACGCGAGCTTCTTCAACCGGCGGCGCTCCCGTTCGGAGAGTCCGCCCCAGATCCCGAAACGCTCGTCGTTCGCGAGCGCGTAGTCGAGGCACTCACGCTGCACCGTGCACTGCGCGCAGATGCGCTTCGCTTCGCGCGAAGATCCACCCTTCTCGGGGAAGAAGACGTCGGGATCTACGTACGCGCAGAGCGCTTGCTCTTGCCACGGCAACCGCTCGTCATCAGCGAACCGCTGCAACTCGCTCCCCCGTTCCTTGGTGTTCCAGTTACATCGCAGGCTCTGCTGTAACTCTTACTGCCGCTTCGATTGCGGCGCTCCCCATCCGCGCTACAGTCGCGCCTAATACGACAACTGTAATTACGCTGCTGTAATTCTAGGAATATGAACCCCAAGGTCAAGCCCTGGGGCGTTTTTTTTCGGAGCCACGAAAACGTCGTCTGCGAGCACATCCGAGCGCAGAAAAACGATCGGCGGGTCTCTTTCGAGAGCCCGCCGATCGTTGGGGGGAGAGGTTGCGCTAGGCGCGCACATGATTGTTCGTCGTCTACGACGCGAAAGCGCATGACTACGCCTGATGGATTCGTCGTAGTACCGACGAGCTAACAGTTGCACGAGTTATCCACAGGCGCACGCGACACAAACACGCAGGTCAAGCGGCACTTCTTCGCGATGTCGTCGTTCGAGCTCGCCGCAACCACTCTCTCAATGGCCACGCGCGCGCGACATCTCGTCGTGGCGATAGACCGCGCGCAACGCGCGCGCAACGCGATGTCGAAGCGACATACGAGCGATGCTCGTCGATCGATCGCGCAACGCATCGCGTCGCGTTCACGTCATGCGCCACGAGATGGTTTCGATCGGCGATCCGAGGGGTGCTCGGAAAAAAAATTTCCGGCCCGAGCGCCTCAGGCGCCCGTTTCTCCCCCGTTTTGCCCTTCGGGTGCCGTTTCGCTCACGGGCGGCTCCGGAGTCGGCTTGGGAGCTGTTTCCGATGACGGTTTGGTGTCGTCGCGCGCCGATGTGTCGGCTGCGGCGCTCGCTTCGTTCACTGATCTCGACGGCTCCTTCGAGGGCGATGACTGCTCTTGCGGACCGGCCGGCGGCTTCTCGCTTCGCGGTGCCGGCTTGGGAGCAGCTTTCGCCGCAGGCTTCGGTTTCGGCTTCGGCTTCGGTTTGGGTTTCGCTTGAGTGGGCTTCTCTTCTTCGAGCACCGCCTTGGCGGCGGGCTTCGGTTTCGCCGCCGGCTTGGCTTTCGCTTTCGGCTTGGGCTTCGGTTTCGCCTTCGCGCGCGGTGGTTCTGGAGCGCGCGCCGCGCGCTGCTCGGGTTCCGTCCGAACGGGCGGCGCGAAACGCCGCGGCGG
>DATGHY010000096.1:0-16767 GCA_035307625.1 Actinomycetota bacterium | reverse complement strand
TCGAGCCCAGAACTAAGTTGAAACCTTTCACGCTTGCACCAACGGTCGAAACTCAAAGCGGCACAGGAGGGGGAACTCAGGATGTCGGCAACGCTAAAAGTGACCCGAAAGACGATCGGCGTTGAGGTTCGTCGTGGCCCGTTCGATGTCTTCGTCGACGGTGAGCGTGTCGGGTCGGTCGCATTGCATGACACGCTCGAGATGCCAGTCGATGCCGGACGTCACACCCTGCAGGTCCGCAATGGTCGAAACTCGAGCGGGACTCAGACCTTCGACGCGTCCGAGAACGGAGTCGTCGCCTTCCGATGCGGCGGAAAGAGGGTCTTGCCGATCTTTCTCCTGTCGTTCGTAGTGCCTAGCCTGGCGCTATCGCTCAAGCGAGAATCCTCGTGATGCAACGCACCGATCGAGTCAACGGATAGAGAGACTTCGGAGACGTTTCGCTGCAAGGCGAGTGCGAGAGGGGAGACTTGAACTCCCACGGGTTACCCCACAGGATCCTAAATCCTGCGCGTCTGCCTATTCCGCCACTCTCGCGCGCGACAACGGTAACACTGGAAAGAAGAGAGGGAGCGCTACGCGCTCCCTCTAGTGGGCCGCCAGGGACTCGAACCCCGAACCCTCCGGTTAAGAGCCGGATGCTCTAGCCAGTTGAGCTAGCGGCCCGACCGCGAAGATGCTAGTCGCAGCCCATTGATCCCTCAACCTCATCTCGATCAACGCGAGAGATCGAATCTCGTTTGGGTGGCGTAGGGGACTTGAACCCCCGGCCTTCGGGACCACAACCCGACGCTCTAACCAGGCTGAGCTAACGCCACCACGAACAGCGACGGAGTTTATCAGCGCCGACTCTCGCGCCGTTTCCAGAAAAGAGCGCCCGGAGGGACTCGAACCCCCGACCCGCTGCTTAGAAGGCAGCTGCTCTATCCACCTGAGCTACGGGCGCGCGCAAACCGCAAGTTTATCAGCGAGGCTTTTGATGCCTGACGTGTTACGTGCGCGCCGCTCTTCGAACCCAGAGCGCGATCGCTGCGCCGATCGCCACCAGCACGAATCCAATCGGATGCCCGCCGACGCCACTCGCAGGCAGATGGGGTATGGGCATGAGCTCGTCGGCCGATTTCTTCTGGCCGTTCTTACGCGCGGCGAGCTTCTGGGTCCCCTCGACGGTCGTCGTCGGCTGAACGGTCACAGCGACGGAAGAGGATGGAGCCGGGCCCAAAGCCGTCGGCGCGTTCATGGTCGTGTCGTTCTTCACGAACACGGTTACGAGACCCGCGCCCAAGACGAACACGATCATCGTCGCGAGGAACTTGTGGAAGCCTCTCAGGTCCGCCCCCTAAATCACAACGATGTAATTCTACTCAACCATAAGGGAAGGATGGTCAACTCAGAGCGGGTGACGGGAATCGAACCCGCACCACGAGCTTGGAAGGCTCGAGCTCTACCATTGAGCTACACCCGCGCGGTCCGCCGCCATTCTAAACGGCGGCTCGCCTCACGCCTTGCGGTACAAGCCGACGAGGTGCACGCGCGCGCCGGACATCCCGGGCAGATCGAAGACACGCTCAAGGGCCGCCCACGCCCGGAACGAGCGGAGACCCAGCGCCAGGTAGGTCGGATCGCCGTTGAGCACAAGCTGCTCACGATGAAGGCCGGCCCCACCCATGATCCGATCCACGGTCCGTGGCGTGTTGATGCGGTACCGGACCGGGTAGGTGTCGCGGACGTCGCGGCGCTGGACCCGGCGCATGATCGTGGGGTGCAGGCGGTTGGGGATCGCGCGGATCACCCACGTCACGGGGTTGCGTCCGTTCGGCGTGACGAACGCGAACGCGCCTCCCGGCCGAAGGACGCGCGCGATCTCACGCATGAATGCGCGCGGCGCGTCGACGTGCTCGAGCACCCACGCGCTGCAGATCAGGTCGAACGACGCGTCGGGGAACGGCAGACGCTCGCCGCTCGCGGCTGCTCGGAACGTCAACGAATCGTGGTGGGCGATCGCGCTCGCGTCCGGATCGACCCCGAACAAAGTCAGGCCGCTCGGCGCATCGTCCAACGGGAAGTCTTTCCGGCCGGCGCCGACGTCGAGCACCCGGCCGGACGACGGCGCCGCCGCGCGCACGATCTCACGGAACACGGTCGCAGCCGGCTGCCAGCCCGGACGCATGCGACGGTATCGCCGCCGCAGGTCACCCTGGACGCTGCCCGACGGCATGCTCGACTTCATGTCCGTCCTTCCATATCGAGCAGCCGGTCGGGGCGGCCGGATTCGAACCGGCGACCTCCTGCTCCCAAAGCAGGCGCGCTAACCAAGCTGCGCTACGCCCCGCGAGCAACAAGCATAGCCTCCGGCGATGCCCTACCCACGCGGCTATAATCCGCGGTTCTCACCATGAAGACCTCCCTAACTCGCGATAGCGCTTCTAAGGTGCGCGTTCAGGTCGAAGCGACCTCCGAAGAGGTCGAGCCGGCCGTCGAGCGTGCCGTGCGCTCGCTGTCCAACCAAGTGAAGGTTCCCGGCTTCCGCAAAGGCCACGTGCCGCGCAAGGTTCTCGAGACGCGGCTGGGCGCCGACGCGTTGCGCGACGCGGTGTTGCGCGAGGCGATCCCCGAGCTCTTGCAGAAAGCGACGGAAGAGGAAACGCTCGCGCCGATCGCGCCGCCACAGGTCGAAGTGACGACGTACGACCTCGGGAAGGAGCTCACGTTCGAGGCGACGATCGAAGTGCGCCCGGAGATCGAGCTGCCGGACTTCGCGATGCTGTCGACGACGCGCCCGTCGACCAAAGCAACGCCGGAAGAGATCGACGATCAGCTGCAGCGCATGCAGGATCGCTTCTCGACGTTGGAAACCATCCAGCGCCCTTCGCGCGTCGGCGACTATCTATTGGTCGACATCCACACGACGCTGCACGGCGCCGAGATCGCGGAGCTCTCGGGCAACGATCAGCTGTACGAGGTCGGGACTGGGTGGCCGGTGAAGGAGCTCGACGATGAGCTCACCGGGAAGCGGACGGGCGACATCGTCAAGTTCAACGCGACGATCCCCGAAGCGCTCGGCGGTGAGCACGCCGGCAAGGAAGTCACCTTCCAGGTGCTCGTCAAAGAAGTGCGTGAGAAGAAACTGCCGGCTCTGGACGACGAGTTCGCCAAGACATCGTCCGAGTTCGAGACCCTCGACGAGCTGCGCGCGGATCTCGCCCAGCGGATAGAGAAAGTGAAAGCGATCCAATCCGATGCGGAAGTACGCAACCGCATCCTCGAGCAAGTGCTTGACGATGTCGAGGTCGAAGCGCCGGACTCACTCGTGCAGTCTGAGATGGCGTACCGGCTCCAGCGTTTGGAAGAGCAGCTGCGATCAGCCGGCATGTCGCTCGATCAATACCTCACGGCGCAGAACCTGACGGAGGAACAGATCGAGGGCGACCTTCGCACCCAAGCCGACCGCAATGTGCGCGCGCAGCTGATCTTGGAAGAGATCGGCCGCCGCGAGGGTTTCCAAGTGTCGGAAGAAGAGCTTCGTGAAGAAGTCCGCTATCACGCGGAAACGTTGCGGACCGACCCCGCTCAACTGGCCAAAGAGCTGGGAGAACGCGGCCGGTTGATGGCATTAGCCGGTGATATCATCCGAAGAAAGGCACTGAATCTGCTCGTCGAAAGAGCCGAAGTCAAAGACGAGGACTCGACCGAAGACGAGCAAGGCCAAGAACCGGAGAGCAGCGATCTGAAGAGCAGTGAGCCGGAGCCGGGCGCGCACGTCGAGAGCGAGTCCCCAGAATTAGGAGCCTGAGATGCAGAACTATCTAGTCCCGGTGGTCGTCGAGCAGACGAATAGAGGCGAGCGTTCGTACGACATCTACTCTCGCTTGCTCAAGGACCGGATCATCTTCCTGGGCACGGAGATCGACGACAACGTTGCCAACCTGATGAACGCGCAGCTCCTCTTCCTCGAGCACGAGAATCCCGAGCAGGACATCAACATCTACATCAACTCGCCGGGAGGCTCGATCACCGCGTTACTGGCTATGTACGACACGATGCAGTACATCAAGCCTGACGTTTCCACCATCGTTATGGGCCAGGCTGCCAGCGCCGCCGCGGTGCTCCTCGCCGCGGGCGCGAAGGGCAAGCGCTACGGCCTTCCGCACTCGCGCGTTCTCATCCACCAGCCTTCCGGCGGCGCAGGTGGACAAGCTGTGGATATCGAGATCCAGGCGCGCGAGATCCTGCGTTACCGCAGGCTGCTCGATGAGATACTTGCCGATCACACGGGTCAGTCGGTCGAAAAAATTTCGAAAGATAGTGACCGGGACTTCATCATGACGGCGGAAGAGGCAAAGGCCTACGGTATAATCGACGAGGTCATCACCAGTCGTTCTGCATTGGAAGAGGCGTCCAAGGTGGCCGCAGTAGCAGGTGCATAAGCAGTAAGGACGGAGCCAGATCGGCTCCTGGAGCTGGGAGCAACGGGTGGCGAAATTCGGTGACGGCGGCGACCTGCTGAAGTGTTCCTTCTGCGGGAAGTCCCAGAAGCAAGTCAAGAAGCTGATCGCCGGCCCCGGCGTCTACATCTGCGACGAGTGCATCGACCTCTGCAACGAGATCATCGAGGAAGAGCTCTCTGAGACGACCGAGCTCAAGCTCGAAGAGCTTCCCAAGCCCAAAGAGATCTACGACTTCCTGAACGACTACGTCATCGGCCAGGACAACGCGAAGAAGATCCTGTCGGTCGCCGTCTACAACCACTACAAGCGCATCCAGGCCGGCGCGCACAACGCGAACGACGTGGAGCTGCAGAAGTCGAACATCTTGTTGCTCGGCCCGACGGGCTGCGGCAAGACGCTGCTGGCGCAGACCCTCGCGAAGATGCTGAACGTTCCGTTCGCGATCGCCGACGCGACGGCGCTAACGGAAGCCGGCTACGTCGGTGAGGACGTCGAGAACATCCTGCTCAAGCTGATCCAGGCCGCGGACTACGACGTCAAGAAGGCCGAGACCGGGATCATCTACATCGACGAGGTCGACAAGATCGCGCGCAAGAGCGAGAACCCATCGATCACGCGCGACGTGTCCGGCGAAGGTGTGCAGCAAGCGCTGCTGAAGATCCTGGAGGGGACGCAGGCGTCGGTTCCGCCGCAGGGCGGCCGTAAGCACCCGCACCAGGAATTCATCCAGATCGACACCACAAACGTCCTGTTCATCTGCGGTGGCGCGTTCGCCGGCCTCGAGAAGATCATCGAAGGCCGCGTCGGCCAGCGCGGCATCGGTTTCGGTGCGGACGTGCGCAAGATGGAAGAGAAGGACGTCGGCACGATCCTGACGCAAGTCATGCCGGAAGACCTGCTGAAGTTCGGGCTCATCCCCGAGTTCGTCGGCCGGCTCCCGGTCGTCACGAGCGTTCACCAGCTCGACCGCAGCGCGCTCGTCGAGATCCTGACCGAGCCGAAGAACGCCCTCGTGAAGCAGTACGCGAAGTCGTTCGAGTTCGACGGCGTCGAGCTGGAGTTCGAGCAGGATGCGCTCGAAGAGGTCTCTGAGCTTGCGATGAAGCGGGGGACCGGCGCTCGCGGGTTGCGCGCGATCATGGAAGAGGTCCTTCTGCCGGTTATGTACGAGCTGCCCTCGCGCGAAGACGTTCAGAAGTGCGTGGTCACGAAAGACGTCGTTCAGAAGATGGCGGCGCCGACACTCGTGCCTCGCGCGGAAGAGCCGCCGGCCAAGGTTCGCCGCGAGCGCACCGCGTAACCGGGTCAAACCACTCGAGGGCGGCCGCCGGCCGCCTTCGTTGCGTAGGAGGGATGGTTGGGTAGGTTGGTGAGCTGATGGACCCGTTCGAGATCGCCGGAGAAGTATTCGACCGCGCGCGCGACGCCGGTCGTCTCGCGGTCGACGAGGCCAAGCGCTTCGCAGCAAGCGAGCAAGGGCGCAAGATCCGCCACAATGTTGCAACCGGTCTTATCGTCGCGGCTCCCGTCGTCGTGTCCCTTCCGGTACTCCGCCGGACACGGCTTGGGAAGCTGATCGAGCTTTCAGGCGGCGCTGCGCTGATCGTGACGGTGGCCGAGAAGCTCCGTGACTGGAATCCAGACGAGACGGCTGGCTAGCTTTGCTACCATCGATTCCGATGAACAAGACCGTAGCCGTACGCCTCGGTCCCGGGAGGGCCTAAGGCGCGCGCGCCGGCGATAGGCTTCCGGGACCCCAGAAGGGTCCCGTTTCTTTTCAGGGAGTAATCGATGTCGAAAGAGCTTCAAAAGAGCTACGACCCGCACGCGGTGGAGGATCGCCTCTACCGCGAATGGGAAGAGGCGGGCTTGTTCGCGCCGTCCGGCGACGGCGAGCCGTTCTGCATCGTGCTCCCTCCTCCGAACGTCACCGGGTCGCTGCACATCGGGCACGCGCTCGACCATTCCATCCAAGACGCGATCATCCGTCGCAAGCGCATGCAGGGTTTCCGGGCGTTGTGGCTCCCGGGCATGGATCACGCCGGCATCGCAACGCAGAACGTCGTGGAGCGCGAGCTCGCGAAGGAAGGCAAGTCCCGCCACGACCTCGGACGCGAGGCGTTCGTCGCGCGAGTGTGGAAGTGGAAGGAAGAATCCGGCGGCACGATCACACGGCAGATGAGGCGGCTCGGCGACTCGGTGGACTGGTCGCGCGAGCGGTTCACGATGGACGAGCAACGCAGCCTCGCCGTGCGCACCGTGTTCGTGCGTCTGTACGACGAAGGCCTGATCTATCGAGGGAACCGGATCACGAACTGGTGCCCGAACAACATGACCGCGCTCTCCGACATCGAGGTGGAGCACGAAGACACCGCTGGGGAGCTCGTCGAGCTGAAGTACCCGCTGAAGGACGGGTCCGGTTACATCACGATCGCCACCACGCGGGTGGAGACGATGCTTGCCGACACCGGCGTGGCCGTGAACCCGGAGGACGACCGGTACAAGGATCTCGTCGGGAAAACGGCGATCTTGCCGATCATGAACCGCGAGATCCCTATCGTGGCGGACGAGGCGATCGACAAGGACTTCGGGACCGGTGCGCTCAAGGTGACGCCGGCACACGACCCCGTCGACTTCGAGATCGCGCAGCGGCACGACCTCCCCGCGATCACGGTCATCGGGCTCGACGGTCGAATGAACGAGAACGCGGGTCCGTACGCCGGTCTCGATCGCTACGAGGCGCGCAAGGCGGTTCTCGACGAGCTGCGCGCGCAAGGACTCGTCGGGAACGAGATCCGGCCGTATGTGCACCCGGTGGGTCATTGCCAGCGCTGTCACGCCGAGGTGGAGCCGCTGCTGATGGAGCAGTGGTACCTCCGCGTGGCTGAGCTCGCGCGCGCAGCCATGCAAGCGGTGCGCGACGGCAGCACGCGCTTCATCCCGAAGCGATTCGAACGCAACTACTTCGACTGGATGGAGAACCTGCGCGACTGGTGCATCTCGCGCCAGCTGTGGTGGGGCCACCGCATCCCCGTGTTCACGTGCGCGAACGGCCACCAGTTCGCGGCCGTTGAGGATCCCACGGAGTGCGCGCGCTGCGGCAGCGCAGAGCTCGAGCAGGACCCCGACGTGCTCGACACGTGGTTCTCGTCGGCCCTGTGGCCGTTCTCGACGCTCGGGTGGCCGGACAAGACGCAAGATCTCGAAGACTTCTATCCGACGAACGTGCTCGTCACCGGCTACGACATCATCACGTTCTGGGTGTCACGGATGATGATGATGGGCGTGCACTTCATGCACGACGTGCCGTTCCACGACGCGCACATCCACGGCATGGTGCGCGACTTTCGCGGGAAGAAGATGTCGAAGTCGTTCGGCAACGTCATCGATCCGCTCGTGATGATCGACAAGTACGGAGCCGACGCGCTGCGGATGACGCTGGTCCGGGGCGCCACACTGGGCAGCGACGTGCCGGTGGACGAGAAGTGGATCGAAGGGGACCGGAACTTCTGCAACAAGCTGTGGAACATCTCTCGGTTCGTGCTGTTGAACGGAGCGGCTCCCGCCGAGCTGCCCTCTCGCGGAAGCCTTACGCTCGCCGATCGGTGGATCCTTTCGCGTCTCGACGCGGTGACGCGTGAGGCAGACAAGGCGATGGAGGAGTACGACTTCGCGCGCGCGGCGCAGACGCTCCGTCAGTTCACGTGGACGGAGTTCGCGGACTGGTACGTGGAATGGTCGAAGGGACGCCTCTACGACGGGACCGAGGAAGAGAAGGCCGGCCAGCGGGCGATCTTGGCGCACGTGCTCGAGCGGGTGCTGCGTTTGCTCCATCCGATCATGCCGTTCATCACCGAGGAGCTGTGGCGCGTGCTCACCGGCGGCGAAACCATCCTGCGCGCGCCGTGGCCGTCGGCGTCGAACGGGAGAGACGAAGACGCAGAGCACTCGATCGTCTTCCTGCAAGACGTGATCGGCGCGCTGCGGCGGTTCCGCGCCGACCACAGCATCGACCCGAAGACGAAGCCGGCGGCGACCGTCGTGGTGGAAGACGCGCCCCGCCGTGCGCTCATCGAGTCAGAGCTCGAGCGAGTGCGCGCGCTCGGCAACTGGGGCGAGCTGGCGATCGCATCGAGCGCGCCCGACGGCTCGCAAGAAGCGCGTCTGGTCCTGAAAGGCGCGCGCATCCACGTGCCGCTGGCAGGGCTGCTCGACATCGATGAAGAGCGGCGCCGCATCGAGCGTGACATTGAGAAGCACAGCTCCGAGGTCGAGCGCATCGGTGTGAAGCTGGCCGACCGCAGCTTCACCGAGCGCGCGCCCGAGGACGTCGTAGAGACGCAACGGGAACGGCTCGCGCGCGAACAGGAAGCGATAGCGCACCTCGAGCAAGCGCTTCGTGATTTGAGCTAGGAGCTGGGGAACTCGGTCGGCAGGAAGACTCGGAACGAGGCACCGCCGCCGCGTCCGTCTTCCACCCACGCGCGCCCGCCGTGGAGCTCAGCGAATCGTTTCACGAGCGTGAGTCCGATCCCGTGTCCTTCCTTGCCTGATGTTCCTCGCGTGAACGGCTGGAAGATGTCTTCCTTGATCTCGTCGGGGACGCCCGGGCCGCGATCATTAACGGCGATCTGAACGCCACCGTCCTCGGGACGCACTTCAACGACGATGTCTTCATCGCGGTCGCTGAACTTCAGCGCGTTACCGATCAGGTTCTCGATGATGCGTTCGGCGAGCATCGGATCCACTTCTGCGAGTCCCGGCCGGCTCACGACCCGGATGGGAGAATCCGGACCGGCCATCCCTTGGACGACGCCTTTGGCGACCATCCCGACGTCTATCCGCGCCCGTTGCGGTTGGAAGAGCCCTTGGCTGATGCGGTCGAGGTCGAGCAGATCGGAAAGCAACCGCTCGAGGCGCTGCCCGTTGGCGATCATGCGCTCGAGCAGCTCGTGTTCCACCGAGGTTTCTTCGAACGGGTGCACCTGTTTCAGCGTGAGGGCCATCCCGAGCAGCGTCGCCACCGGGCCGCGCATGTCGTGCGAGGCGGCAACGAGGAGGAGATCCTTCAGCCGATCCTTCTCTTGGAGCGCTTCTGCCCTGCGCGTCGATCGCTTGAGGGTCTTCCTCATCTTGCGTTCGGTACGAACCTGATCGGAGGCATCGCGAGAGATCAAGCTGTAGCCGATCAAGTCTCCGCCGGCGTTGATGATCGGTGACAGCGTCACCGAGATCTCGATGAGCCTTCCGGTTCGGTGGACGGCTTTCGTCGCATAGTGAACGTCTTTCCGGCTCCGCCCCTTCAGGAAGTCCAGCTCTCGCCTGCGGTCTTCGGGGACGATCGCATCCACCCTGCGTCCGATGATCTCCTCGGCTTTGTAGCCGAACAGATCCTCGGCTCCGTGATTCCAACTCTCGATGACTCCGGTCGCCGACAAAGACAGGACTGCGACCGACGTCGCGCGCACGATCGCCGCGAGATGCGCCTCCGCGCCTTGGGCCTTCTTGCTCTTGGTAACGTCTCTGATGAAGACGCAGACTCCGTCGTCGGTTGAGAACGCGACGCCCTGTATCCAGCGATGCGACGGCCGATAGAGCTCTTCAAACTCCAATGCTTCCGTGTTGGTCATGACCGCGTGTCCGATGTCGGCGAATCCACTGCTTGCGGCGTCCGGGAAGGCCTCCCACAGATTCACGCCGAGCAACTCTTCGGGTGTGCGACCCATGATCCGAGCTGCAGCCGGATTCACGAACCGGAGCCTCCATTCTCTATCGACGAGGAAACACCCCGTAGGAGCGGCTTCCAACAGGTCGTGCGCCCGGCGCATATGGTCGCCGGATGGAAGGATCTCTTTCGACCGCTGCCTGATCAGCCACCGATATGCCACGATCTCACCGTCGTTCCGAGCTGGGACGACGTCGATGACGACGGGGACCGGGTCGGATTCGCGAGGCTGGAGCGGGATCTGGAGTCCGTGCAGCTCCTGGCCATCCCGCAAGAGGGCGAGCTGGATCCGGAACGCCTTCCGCGCCGTTTGGGGGATGAAGTTGATCAAGGATCGTCCGATCAATCGCTGTTGCTCGACACGAAGAAGCCGGGATGCTGCGATGTTCACGTCCGTGATGCGCTCGTTCGGGTCGGTCTGCAGGTAGCACGCGGGCGCGAATTGGAACAGCTCCCGATACTTGCGTCGCTCAACGTCGAGACGCGCGCGGACGCGTTCTCTCAATGCGGAAAGGTCGTCTCCGGACTTATCCTCTACCACCACGTTGATCACTCCTCGGGGAGCCCAGAGGCAACGACCGACTGCGGCGGTGAAGAGACTCATGCTACGGCGTGCCGTCGGGGGAAGGGTCTGCGCCGAGCTACGATTTACGACTCAACCCTCGGCGGAAAGCATCACCTGTGCAATAACCCTTATTGACCAAATGGGGGAACTGAACGACGTGCGCCGTTCGCTTGAGTTGCGTTGCGTTGATACGCAACATCCGATTAACGTGCGCGCGCGATGATCACGAAGGTTGAGAAACTTGCGTTGAAAGTCAATAGATGAAGTATGACGACGCGGTGCGCGCGCTCGACAAGCGCACGAACTATGAGCGCACCGGACGGTTGACGTCGCCCACGCTCGAGCGCATCGAAGCGCTGCTCGACTTGATGGATCATCCCGAACAGGGCTATCCGGTCATCCACATCACAGGCACGAACGGTAAGACGACGACGGCGCGCGCCGCGACCGAAGTATTGCGAGCAGCCGGGCTGCGCGTCGCGACGTACACCTCGCCGCATCTCATGAGCGTTCGCGAGCGTTTCGCCTACGACGGCGAGCCGATCTCGGAAGAGGAGTTCGTTGAAGCGTGGCGTGAGGTAGCTCCCTACCTCGAGCACTTCGACCAGCAAGGGATGACGATCACGTGGTTCGAAGCGGCGACGGCCCTTGCATTCACGTTTTTCGCGGACAAGGCGGTCGACGCGGCGGTGATCGAGGTCGGCATGGGCGGCTCGTGGGACGCGACGAATGTGGTCGATGCTGTCGTCGCTGCGATCGCGCGCATCGACGTTGATCATCCGGAGCTCGGGTCGACGCCCGCGGAAACAGCGCGCGAGAAGGCTGGGATCATCAAGAAGGGTTCCACGGTCGTTACGGTGGAGCAGGCACCCGACGTCTTGGAGATCATCCGGTCCAAGGCGGATGAGATGGGTGCGCGTGTGCGAGCCGAAGGCGAGGCCTTCGCGCTCGAGAAAGACGCGCTCGCGCTCGGCGGCCAGAGCATCTCGCTTCGGATAGGCAACGATCGCTACTCAGACATCTTCCTTCCGATGTTCGGCGAGCATTTCGCGCGCGACGTCGCGCTCGGCGCTGCGGCCGCACACACGCTGCTCGGGGATCGCCACCTGGACGAAGACTTGATCGGGGAAGCGTTCGCGAACATCCGCGTGCCGGGACGGATGGAGGTGGTCCGGCGCGGGCCCCTCGTCGTGCTGGACGGCGCACACAACCCGGCAGCCGCGCGCGCGCTGGCCGACGCGATGCCGTCGTCGTTCCAGTGGGACAAGCTCCGCCTGATCGTGTCGATCATGGAAGACAAAGATTTTGCCGGCGTGCTCGCTCCGCTCGTCGCGATCGCGGACGACGTGATCGTGACGCGCAACGACTCGCCGCGCGCTGCATCCGTCGAGCAGCTTGCGGATGCGGTGCGCGCGCTCGGCAAGGACGCGCAGACGGTGTCGAACGTCGCAGACGCGATTTCCGTCGCAATGGAAAGAGCCGAGGAGTCGGACGCCATCCTCGTCACCGGCTCCCTGTACACTGTCGGCGATGCCCGCCGGAAGCTCGTTTCCGCGCGACGCCCTGACGGAAACAGAGAATCTCGGGAGAATAGATGAAGCAACGTACGCTCGTCCTCGTGAAGCCGGATGGCGTCCGGCGCAAGCTCGTCGGTGAAGTCGTGCGGCGGCTCGAGCAGAAAACGCTCGACATCGTTGCGATGAGGATGCTGACGATCGACAAGGAGCTCGCGAGCGAGCACTACGCCGAGCACGTCGAGAAGCCGTTCTTCGGCGAGCTGCTTGAGTTCATCACATCCGGTCCGGTCGTCGCGATGGCCGTCGAAGGAGACGATGCGATCGCCGTGGTACGACAGATGATGGGAACGACGGATCCGAAGAAGGCCGCGCAGGGAACGATCCGCGGCGATTACGGACTCATCACAACCGAGAATCTCGTGCACGGGTCGGACTCGCCCGAGTCCGCCGAGCGCGAGCTCAAGCTCTTCTTCCCAGACCTGCTGTGAGTCCGTCGCGCACGCTTCGCGTGCGCGAGCAACCGCCCGGCGACCGTCCACGCGAACGCCTTGTCGCTCTTGGGCCCGCCGCATTGTCCGATGCCGAGGTCTTGTCGCTCGTGTTGGGAACGGGAGGTTCGGATGGCGTGATGGCTCTGGCCGCTCGTGTGCTGGCGGCCGTCGGCGGTCCAGGTGGGCTGGCGCGATGTTCGGAGACCGAGCTGGCTGCGATCAGAGGGATGGGTCTCGCGAAGGCAGCTGAGGTCGTTGCGGCGTTGGAGCTCGGGAGGCGGGCTGCGCGCTCGCTGGCGGGCGACCGCCCTCAGATCCTTCGCCCCGAAGACGCCGCCGCGTTGCTGACGCCCCGGCTGGCTCACCTTCAGCGAGAGGAGTCGGTCGTCTTGCTGCTCGACAGGCGCCACCGCGTGCTCCGCGAGGTCTCGGTCGGGATCGGGGGCGTTGCGCACGCGCCGATGGAGCCGCGAGAGGTGTTTGCGGCTGCGTTCCGAGAACCCGGCGTCGCCGCAGTCCTGGTCGCGCACAACCACCCGAGCGGCGAGCCGACCCCGAGCGCCGACGATCTCGCGATCACGAGGCGCCTCGCGCGCGGCGCCGACCTGATCGGCCTGGAGTTCGTCGACCACATCATCGTCGCGGCGACGGGATGGAAGAGCCTGGTCGAGGCCGGCGCCCTTTAGGCTGCTCACCCAACCTTTTTGTCCGGCCCTTCCCGCTGCTAGACTCTCGCGAGACTTCGGTCCGAGGCGCTGAACCCGGCGACTCAGGTCCGCCCGACAGGAAGCTTTCTCATAGATGTTCGATACCTGGTTCCAGTTCATCGGTCGAGACATGGCGGTGGACTTGGGCACCGCGAATACCCTGGTCTACGTCCGCGGACGCGGCATCGTGCTCGACGAGCCTTCGGTCGTCGCCGTGAACACGAAGAACGGCTCGATCCTGGCCGTCGGCGCCGAAGCGAAACGGATGATCGGGCGAACCCCGAGCCACATCCAGGCGATCCGCCCGCTGAAAGACGGGGTCATAGCCGACTTCGACGTTACGGAAAAGATGCTGCGGTTCTTCATCCAGAAGGTGCATCGCCGCAGGGTGCTCGCGAAGCCACGTGTGATCATCTGCGTGCCGAGCGGCATCACATCCGTGGAGCAGCGTGCGGTCGAAGAGGCGGTATACGCCGCCGGAGGTCGGAGCGCGCACATCATCGAGGAGCCGATGGCAGCTGCGATCGGCGCCGGGCTGCCGATCCACGAGCCGACCGGCAACATGATCTGCGACATCGGCGGAGGCACGACCGAGGTCGCCGTCATCTCACTCGGTGGTGTCGTCACCAGCCAGAGCGTCCGTGTTGCGGGGGACGAACTGGACGACGCGATCGTCCAGTACATCAAGAAGGAGTACTCGCTGCAGCTCGGCGAGCGAACGGCAGAAGAGGTCAAGATGGAGATCGGCACCGCTTTCCCGATACCCGATGTGCCCGACGCCGAGATCCGGGGCCGGGACTTGGTGACGGGCCTGCCGAAAACGATCCTCGTCAGTGCCGCCGAGATCCGGCGCGCGATCGAGGAGCCGGTGAACGCCATCCTCGACGCGGTCAAGAACACGCTCGACAAGACGCCGCCGGAGCTGTCCGCCGACATCATGGACAGGGGCATCGTGCTGACAGGGGGAGGGGCGCTGCTCAAGGGGCTGGACGAGCGGCTGAAGCATGAGACCGGGATGCCCGTGCACATCACTGAGTCGCCGCTGAGCTGTGTTGCGGTGGGCTCTGGGAAGTGCCTGGAGGAGTTCGAAGCGCTGCGACGTGTATTGATCTCGTCGTCGCGGCACTAACACATCAGACTTTTGGCTCGGCTGTGCGCGCGGATGCAGCGCTGACCGAGCCGGACGGAGGGAACGCGCGCATGCGCGAAACCCTTCGGAGAGGAGGTTTTGGGGTACGGCGTAAGCCGTGCCGGCAACCATGATCAGGATGTTCGATCGATCCAAGCGGGTGCGATGGCTGCTCGTCATCCTTATCGTCGCGTCGCTTGCGATCATCACGATCGACTACCGCGGGAAAGGCAACGGGCCGTTCGAGAAGATCGGCCACGTCGCGCTCACCGTGCTGTCGCCGATCCAACACGGCCTCGTCGCGATCTTCCGGCCGATCGGCAACTTCTTCGCCGGGTTCACCGAGGTGCCAGGGCTGCGCGCGCGCGTTTCGGCGCTGCAACGCCAAGTCGCCGAGCTGCGCGCGGGCGAGAACTCGGTCGCGGAGGTTCAGCGTGAGAACGAGAGCTTGCGCAAGCTGCTCGGCATCCGAGATCGCTACAACCTGGACACGATGGCGGCGCAGGTCATCGGCGTCAGCCCGTCCAACTTCGAGCGGACGGTGTTCATCGACCGCGGGAGCCGTTCGGGTGTGAAGAAGGACATGCCTGTGATCGCCGGGGACGGGCTGGTCGGCCGTGTGATCCAAGTCGGTCCGACGACGTCCGAGGTGCTGCTG
Source organism: Actinomycetota bacterium (assembly GCA_035307625.1). Taxonomy (GTDB): domain Bacteria; phylum Actinomycetota; class AC-67; order AC-67; family AC-67; genus AC-67. The sequence continues at coordinate 1,527 of DATGHY010000096.1, read as the reverse complement.
TTGATCGATCGGTCGAGCGCCGTCGCGAGTCGCGTCGTCTCGAGCGGGGAGACGGGGCTGCTCGAAGGGGACGGGTCGGAGATCGCGCGCCTCGAGCTGTTCAATCCCGACGCCACGCTCGCCGTCGGCGATCGCGTGGTGACGTCGGGGTACGACCGAGGACTGTTCCCGCCCGGCATCCCCGTCGGGACGATCGTGTCGGCGCCGCCGGCGCAGTCGAACCTCTCGCGCGTGGTGAAGATCCAGCCGTTCGTCGATTTCTCGAGTCTCGACTACGTCTTGCTGATCGTCGGGCAGACGGCCGCGTCGCCGTCACCGACGGGATCGGCGGCGCCATGATCTGGAAGCGAACCTTGTTGCTGTTCTTGCTCTCGATCACCGGGCTCGCGTTCGAGACGTCGGTGTTCGGGCGCGCGACGCTCGTCGGCGCGAAGCCGGAGCTGTTGCTGTTGATGGTCGTCGCCGTCGGGATGAGCGAAGGGCCGGCCTTCGGCGCGACGGCGGGGTTCGTCATGGGGCTGTCGACCGATCTGGTGTTGCAGCTGCCGGCCGGCGTGTCCGCTTTGACGTTCACGATCATCGGGTACGTGGTCGGGCGCGTGCGTTCGCAAGTCCAAGCGCCGGGTGCGTGGCTGCCGATGGTCATGGTGTCGGTTGCAACGTTCCTCGGCGAGCTGTTCTATGCGGGCTTCAACCGTGTGCTCGGCGAGCATTTCGGTGCGTTGAGCGTGCTGCGCGCTGCGGTGCTTGCGTCCGCGTACAACTGCTTGCTGACGCCGTTCGTGTTCCCCATCGTGCGCGCGCTGGCGGCGCGGCTCCGTCCGCGCGCGGCGGAGGTTGGCTTATGACCGGCGTCGAAGACCGGATCCGTCTCCGCGTGGGCCTCCTTGCCGTGATCGTGCTCGGGATGCTCGGGGTGCTGATCGCGCGCCTTTGGTTCCTGCAGGTGCTGTCGGGGAGCTCGTACGCGAACGCGGCCGAGCACAACCATGTGCGGATCCTCTCGGTCGAAGCGCCGCGCGGCCGCATCCTCGACGACAAGGGCCGCGTCCTCGTGAAGAACCGCACCGCGCTCGCCGTGGGGATCGCGCGCGACGACCTGCCGAAGTCGCCGAAGGCAGCGCTGATGTTGAAGGAGCGCCTCGCGTCGCTGCTCGGGGTAACGGTGCAGAAGATCAACGAGCGGCTGGCCGACCGTCGCACGTCCCCGTACAAGCCGTCGATCCTGGCCGAGGACGTTCCGCAAGACGTGATCTTCACGATCCGAGAGCGACAAGAGGATTACCCCGGCGTGCAGACGCTGACGCTTCCGGTGCGCACGTATCCGTACGGCACGCTGGCCGCACAGATCCTCGGTTACGTCGGTGAGACGAACGAGACCGAGTTGAGCACGCTCGCCGGGTATCAGCTGGGTGATTCGATCGGCCGCACCGGATTGGAGCGGACCTACGAGCAATACCTGCGCGGCACGCCCGGGCTTCAGAAGCTCGAAGTGGATGCGGCGGGGCGCGTCCTCGGCACGCTCGG
>DATGHY010000095.1:0-2330 GCA_035307625.1 Actinomycetota bacterium | reverse complement strand
ACGCTTATGCGCATGTCCGAGGTCGCCGCGGAAGCAGCGAACGTGCCCGCCGGCCGCGTGGCCGTGCTGAGCGGGCCGAACCTAGCGAAGGAAGTTGCGAAGGGGCTGCCCGGTGCGTCGGTGATCGCGTGCACCGATGAGGCGCGCGCACGCGCGCTGCAGCGGCTGTTCCACGCGCCGACGTTCCGCGTGTACACGAACACCGACGTCTGCGGGGTCGAGATCGGCGGCGCGACGAAGAACGTGGTTGCGATCGCGGCGGGCGTGGCCGATGGGCTCGGGTACGGCGAGAATGCACTGGCCGCCTTGGTGACGCGCGGCTTGGTCGAGATCACGCGGCTCGGTGTGCGGCTTGGGGCCAACCCTCTTACCTTCGCAGGGTTGGCGGGCGTCGGCGATCTCGTCGCGACATGCCTCAGCAAGCAGAGTCGTAATCACCACGTCGGGGAAGAGCTTGGCAAGGGCCGAAAGCTCGACGACATCATCGCATCGATGAACATGGTCGCCGAAGGCGTGAAGTCGTGCGCCGGGATCTTGGCGATGGCGGAGCGTGTGCAGTGCGACATGCCGATCGCGATGCGCGTCGGAAAAGCGCTCTACGAAGGCGCCGACGTGAAGGAGATGGTCGACAGCCTGTTGACCCGTGACGCGGAGCCCGAATTCCTTGGGATCGTGGGCGAGGGATGAGCGAGAAGAAGCGCGGGTTCTCCACGCGCGCCGTCGGTGACTGGAAGGACGCGCCCGACGTGAAGCAGCATCCCGCCTCGACGCCGCTCTACCAAGCTGCGACCTTCATCTTCGAGGACATCGACGACTTCGCGTCCGTCGCACAGACCAAGATCAGCGGCGGCTATCTCTACTCGCGATGGGCGAACCCGACCGTGGACGCGCTGGCGCGAGTCGTGGCGTCCTTGGAAGGAGCCGGTTCGACGGCGTGCTTCACGAGCGGCATGGGAGCCATCGCCGGCACGTTGTTCTCGTTAGTTCAGCACGGGGATCACATCGTCGCCGCCGCTCAGCTGTACGGCGGCACGCACGGCTTGTTCGGCACGGCGCTCGCGCGCGCCGGCGTCACGGTGAGCAAAGGCGACGTCGGCGATCATGCCGCGATCGATGCGGCCTTCACCGAGCGAACCAAGGTCCTGTACTGCGAAACGATCGGTAATCCGACGATGAACGTCGCCGATGTCGACGCGCTCGCCTCGATCGCGCGCACACACAACGCGGCGTTCGTGGTCGACGCAACGTTCACGCCGCCGGTCCTCCTGCGTCCGCTCGAGCACGGCGCCGATCTCGTCTGTCACTCCGCGACGAAATACCTCGGCGGGCACGGCGACGTCACGGGGGGCGTTGTATCCGGCGACCCGGAGCGCATCGCGGCGATCCGGCGTCTCGCGATCGACACCGGTGGCCAGATGGCGCCGTTCGACGCGTGGCTCGTCGCGCGCGGTGTGCAGACGCTCGTGCTTCGCGTGGAACGCATCTGTCAGAACGCCATGACCCTCGCGCGCGCGCTCGAGGATCACCCGTCGGTCCGGCGCGTTCTTTACCCAGGCCTGGAGAGCCATCCGGATCACGCGCTCGCGCGCAAGCTGCTCGGCGAACGCTTTGGAGGGATGCTCGCCTTCGACGCCGGAAATGCGGCAGCCGGCCGGCGCTTCCTGGAACGCGTACGGATCGCGGCACCCGCTGCGAGCCTCGGCGGCACGAAGACGCTCGTCGTTCACCCCGCCTCGGTGACGCATACGCAGCTAACGCCCGAGCAGCGTGCGGCGATCGGTCTTACCGAAGGCATGGTGCGCGTGTCGGTGGGTATCGAGGACGTCGACGATCTGATCGCCGATTTCGAGCAGGCCCTCGCATGAGCAAGCTTCGCATCGCGGTGCTGTACGGCGGCACGTCAGCCGAGCACGAAGTGAGTGTGGTAAGCGCGCGCAGCGTGCTCGCCGCGATCGACCGCGACAAGTACGACGTGCTTCCGATCGCGATCACCAAGCAGGGAGAGTGGCTGCTGCCGGATCGCGCGCCCGCAGAGCTGAAGGCATCGGAGGGCGCGCTCCCCGAGGCCGGCGGCGGGCGTGCCGTCGTCTTGCGCGAAGGCGGTGACATCCTCGCAACCGGACGCGAACCTGTTCCGGGGCCGATCGATCTCGTGTTCATCTTGCTCCACGGCCCCGGGGGGGAGGACGGCACGGTGCAAGGGCTGCTCGAAACGCTAGGCGTGCCGTACGTCGGCGCCGGCGTCGCCGCGAGCGCCCTCGGTATGGACAAGTCGCTGCAGAAGCCATTGTTCGCCAACGCCGGTATCCCCGTCACTCCGTGGGTCGCAG
>DATGHY010000094.1:0-3070 GCA_035307625.1 Actinomycetota bacterium | reverse complement strand
TCGGGGAGCTCGGCGGAAGCATGATGCGCGCGCCGGTCGAGTGGGGCTTGCGGAAGAGCCTTACGAAGCTGAAGCGGTTGGTGGAAGCTTCGTCTTGAAGCCCTCGAACGGGTTGCGGCAGCTGGTGCAGTAGCGCACCGTGCGGCAGGGCGTCGGTCCGAAGGCGCTCTCTTCGACGGTCTGGTCGGATCCGCAGTAGGGGCACACGATCGTCTGCGCGCGCCCGATCTGCAACAGCGGCGCGGAGATCCCGTACGAGTTGAGCGCGCGCGCGCCGTCCTCGTTAACCCGGTCGGTGGTCCATGGAGGATTGTTGACGAATCGCACGGCGACGTCCGCGGCCAGATCGCGCGCGGCCTGCTCGACATCTTGCTTGATCACATCGAGCGCGGGACAGCCCGCGAACGTCGGAAGCAGATCGATCTCGATGCGGTCGCGCGAGATGCGAACATCCTGAACGATGCCGAGATCGATGATCGAGGCCGTCGGGATCTCGGGGTCCTTCACTGCGGCGAGCGCCGCGCGCACTTCCGCCTCGGTCACCATGTCGCACCTGGGTGCGCGCGATACAACGCGGTCATCTCGAGCCACAACGGTTCGAAGTGCTCGGAATGCTCGCCTCTCCTGCCGCCTTGGCCGTTCGCTTTCGAAGGCGCCGAGACGCTCTCGCTCTCCATCTCTCCCGTCGACGTCGGGACCATCTCTCCGGTTGCCGGTTCGGCATGGGCGGCCAGGACCTGATCGAAACCAACCTGGTCGAGCATTCCTCCGATGCGCGCGCGCCACGCGTCTCGCATCTCTGCGCTGGTCACCGGAAGCGCTTTCTCCGAGACGAGCTCGTCCTCGTTATCTAGTGGTTCGAAGATCGCCTCGGCCATGCCCATCGCGTTCGCCAGAGCGTCTGCGAAGCGGTGGCGCGCGTCTACCGGCCCGTCGGCGAGACGGCGGAACCACGCATCGGCGTGCTCGAGGTGATAGCGCTCCTCGAGCAGCATGATCGCGACCGCCTCGCGAAGCTCTTTGAACGAAGACTCCTGCAGCGCGCGCAACCGCACGTCGTCCGCGTGGTCGTACAGCCAATGGCGTGCGAGCGTGAACGCGAAGTCGGTGTTGGGCTGCTCGCACAAGATCGCATTGCGGTACTCACCGGGCTGTCGGCCCAAGGCCAACGCGTCCGGATCACGCCCGTCGATCACGGACAATATTTCGAGCAGCATGCGCGCGTGCGCGATCTCGTCCTGCGCGATCGACGACAAAGCGAGGTCCTCTTCGATGTATGGGACCCAGCCGGTCCATTCGCTCAAGCGGTGACCCAGGATCAGCTCGTCGTCGGCCAGCGCGAACAACAGCGAGGCGCGCGGATCACTCACGCGTGATCGACTTCCCCAGCTTCTTCATCTCTTCGGTGACGCGCTTCAACTTGGCTCCGACGCCGACATACCCGTCCTGACGACGGTAGCTGCGATCGCCGACGCCGCCCATCGTCTCGGGGTTCGGCACCGCGTGGAGGTCTTCGCGCTTCACGACCCAGCACTCGGCGCCCTCGCCGTGCCGGAAGTGTGTCTCGCGCGCGAGGATCAACGCCATCTCGAGGTCTTGCGCTTTGATCGAGCCGGCGTGCACGAGCGGATCGTCGTGCGTGCGGCGCTGGAAGACCTCGTAGATGTCCACGCGCTACGCCACCGCGCGCGGGATGCCGCTGAAGACGTCGCGCAGCCACGCGTGGTTGTTCCACACCGCGCGCCGCCACGATAGGCGCGTCTGAGTCATCGGCCCGTTGCCTTTGACAACCTGCCAGAACTCGTCCCAGTTGACCCAATCCTCGGCGCCCCACTCCCAGCCGCTCGCTGTCTTCCTCAAAGCCGGGTCGGGCGCGCTGATGCCCACGTCCCACATCTTTGGAACGTAGGTGTCGAAGAACTCGAAGCGCAGCTCCTCGTTCGACTTCGTTTTGATCCCCCAGTAGAGCAAGACGTCTTTCTCCGGATTCGAAGGCGGGCCGTAGAAGTGCATGATCGGCCGCCACCACCGGTTGACCGCGTCTTGGAACATCGCACGCTGCGCGTCGGTGCCGCTGACGAGCTCGAGCATCAGGTCTTCGCCGTGCCGCAAGTGCAGCGATTCCTCCGCGCAGATACGACGCATCGCGCGCACGTACGGCGCGTAGCTGCTGTCGAGCAGCGCGCGCTGCGTCACCAGCGCCGCGCCGTCGATCAGCCAGCCGATCACCGCGACGTCGCCCCAAGACTCCGTTGGATAGTGGAAGACGTTGTGGAACTTCGTGCGGCCGTTGATGAGGTCCTCGAACATCGCCTCGCGACTCTTCCCGAGGTCCTCTGCGATCCGGTAAAGGATCTGCGCGTGCCCGACCTCGTCCTGCACCTTGGCCGTCAGCGAGAGCTTCCGCCGAAGCGACGGCGCGCGCGGGATCCATTCGCGCTCGGGAAGCGCGCCCATAACTTCAGAATTGGCGTGCATCTCGATGAACTTGAGAGCAGCCTCGCGATACTGATCGGGCATCCAGTCGCCGGTCTCGATCTTCTCCCCGGCGTCGATGCGCGCCTTGAACCGAGCGGTGCGTTCCTCGTGGGTCACGCGACCATGGTAGCGCGCGCCCGCTTCCCCCGAGACCATGGTTCTTGTGTGGATCCGACGTCATTTCCACGGTCGGATTCACACAAAGTCATCCGATCTCGGCGGTTGGAGGTCCTATCGGCCCTTGAAGTTGGGTGGCCGTTTCTGCACGAAGGCCAGGATCCCCTCGATGGAGTCTTCCGTCGTCGAGATCTCGCTCTGCAGGTCCGCTTCGTAATCCAGCACAGCCGCGATGTCGCTCCGCGACGCGAAGTGCAGCGCCTTCTTCGTCAGCGCGTACGCGCGCGTCGGGCCCGCCGCCAGCTGCTCCGCGAACGCGCGCGTCTCCTTCTCCAGATCGTCGTGCGGAACGACCTTGGTCACCAGACCGAGCCGCAAGCATTCCTGGGCGTCGATGATCTCGCCCAGCATCGCCAGCTCTGCCGCCTTCGCCACGCCGACGAGACGCGTCAGGAAATAGTGCGCGCCCGAGTCG
>DATGHY010000093.1:0-3644 GCA_035307625.1 Actinomycetota bacterium | reverse complement strand
CCGCGCTCCCCTTCGATCGGCTCCTGCTGCACCATCTGCGCGGCGGCGAGTCGGGTCACGTTGAACGTGCCGATGAGGTTGACCTCGATCACCTTGCGGAACACGTCCAACGAGTGGGCACCGTTCTTGTCGACGGTCCGTTGTGCCCATCCGATCCCGGCGCAGCTCACCGCGATGTGCAAGCCGCCGAACTCGTCGACGGCCGTCTGCACCGCGGCTTGCACGCCCGCTTCGTCGGTCACGTCGGTCGCGACGAACCGGACGGCATCACCGAGCTCTTTCGCCACGGTTTCACCCGGTGAATGCGCCAGGTCGGCGATCACGGCGCGCGCGCCGCCCGCGATCAGCGCCTCGACCGTTGCCCGGCCGAGGCCGGACGCGCCTCCGGTCACCAGCGCGACTTTGTCCTGGAGCTTCATGATCGAGCCTCCTGTGGTGGGCGTGCCAGCCGCGGGAGCATAGCGCGCGCATCGAACAGCCCGGAGTCGGGAATCTAAGCGAGAAGCGTCTTATTACACTGAGAGAGATGAAAACCGATCCAGTCATCGACGTTACCGAGGCGACCTTCGAGCAGGACGTGCTGCGCCGGTCCGAAGAGGTCCCCGTCGTTATCGACTTCTGGGCCGATTGGTGCGGCCCCTGTCGGCAGCTTTCCCCGATCCTCGAGCGGCTCGCGAGCGAGGCGAACGGCTCGTGGGTGCTCGCCAAGATCGACGTCGACTCCAACCAGAACATCGCCGCCGCGTTCGGCGTCCAAGGCATCCCAGCCGTTCACGCATTCAAGGACGGACGCGAGGTCGCGCGCTTCGTCGGCGCGCTGCCGGAGCCGGAGGTTCGTCGATGGCTCGAGCAGCTTGGGCCGACGCCTGCAGACCTGGCCGTCGAGGAAGCGCGCGCGCTCGAGGAGCGCGGAGAGGTCCAGCGCGCCGCCGAGGAGTACAAGCGCGCCCTCGCGCACGAGCCGGCGCGCGCCGATGCCGCAGCGGGCCTCGCGCGTGTTGAGCTCGCCATACGGACCGCATCGGTCGATGAGAATGAGCTGCGCGCCCGCGCCGAAAAGGACGCGTCCGACGTGCAAGCGGCGACCGCGCTGGCCGACCTCGAGTTCGCGCGCGGGGACGTCGATTCGGCGATCGACCGGCTGCTCGCCGTTATCAGATCCACGTCCGGTGACGATCGGGAGCGGTCGCGCGCCAGACTGGTTGAGCTCCTCGAGACGCTTCCCGTGGACGACGCGCGCGCTTCGCGCGCGCGTCGCGAGCTGGCGAACGCTCTGTACTGATGCCGCCGCGCGGCCGATAGACTCCCGCGCATGACCGAATCGTTCGACGATCTGATCGATCGATACCTCGTCGAGCGCTGGCGCGAGTACCCGGTCGCTGCGACGAGCGTCGGCATCGACGGTTTCGACGACAAGCTGACCGACTACTCCCTCGACGCGATCCATCGCCGGTATGGGCTCGAAGACGAGTGGTTCTCGCGGTTGGCTGCCATCGGCGACGACGTTCTCACGCTCGATCAGCAGATCGATCGCGACCTCATCATGTCGACGCTGCGCGGGATGCAGATCATGCGCGACTGGGAGGTCTGGAAACGCGATCCTGCGACGTACCTCGGTCCGGGGCTCACCGGTGTGTTCGTCCTGTTCCTGCACCGCATCAAGCCCGAGCGCGAGCTCGCCGACGCCGCCGTCGCGCGGTTGCGCGCCGTCCCTGCGTTGCTGGAACAAGGGAAAGCCCACCTCGACGCGTCGCTCGCCAGTCCGATCTTCGTCGAGCGCGCGATCGGACAGTGCCGGGCGGGCATCACCTACGCGCGCACTCTCGTTCCGGCCGAAGTATCGGACCCAACAGATCGCGCGCGGCTCGCCGAAGCCGGTGAGGTGGCTGCGCGCGCATACGAGAGCTTCCTCGAGTTCCTGACCGCGCTGCTGTCGGCTGCGTCGGGCCCGTTCGCGATCGGTGATGAGCGCTACAGCGCCATGCTGCTCGAGAAAGAGAAGCTGAGCTACGGCGCGCGCGAGATGCGTGAGCGCGGACGCGAGGCGTTCGCCGATCTCGACGCCGAGATGGCGCAGCGCGCGCTCGACATGAAAGGCACGAAAGACTGGCGCGCAGTGCTCGAGGAGCTGCACGCCGACCACCCGACCACGCCGGAAGCGATGCGCGTCGCGTACGAGGACTGGACGGAGCGCGCGCGGCAGTTCACGCTCGATCGGAACCTCGTGACGATGCCCGACGGCGAGAACTGTCTGGTCGAGGCATCGCCGCCGTTCCAGCGACCCGTTCTTGCAGTGGCGTCGTACAGCTCACCACCGGCGTTCAAGCCCTCATTGACCGGGCACTTCTTCGTGCCGTTCCCGCCCGAAGGAACGTCCGAGGCCGACATCCAGAAGCGCCTGCAGACGAACAGCTACACGATCATCCCGACGATCGCCGTCCACGAGGCGTACCCGGGACACCACTGGCACCTGATCACGATGCAGGCGAACGAGCGGCCGGTGCGCAAGGTGCTCTCAACGTCCTACTTCACCGAGGGCTGGGGGCTGTACACCGAGCTGATGATGCGTGAGGAAGGCTTCTACGACGATCCCAAGCACGAGATCGGCGTGTCCGACGCGCGCATCTTCCGCGCTGCGCGCATCGTCGTTGACACGTCATTGCACATCGGCGACATGACGATCGAAGAAGCAGTGCAGTTCATGATGGAGGCGACCGGGTTCACCGAACCGACCGCGCGCGCGGAGGTCGGCCGTTATTGCTCGTGGCCGACGCAGGCGTCCAGCTACCTGACCGGCTCGCTCGAGATCGAACGGATGCGGAAGCGCTACTTGGACGAGGGACGTGGCGACCTGCGGAGCTTCCACGACCGCCTTGCCGGCAGCGGCGCGCTTCCCATCGGGCTTGCGGAGCGGGCCCTGATGGGTTGATCCAGGCACCCTCGTCCGAACAATTCCGCGGACGTATCGATCAGCAGCAATTGCACGCACCTTCTTCTGTGGGGCCCGCCGACGGCGAATCGCCGAGCACCGTGTAGACCTCCCAGCGCGCGCCGTCGGGATCGGAAACCCACACCTTGTCTTGAACCGCGTAGCAACACGCGACCTCGTCTTCGATCAGCGTGGGCAAGCCTTCATCCGAAAGGCGGCTCGTCGCGGTCTTCACGTCTGCCGGCGTCGGCACTTCGACGCCGAGATGATTGAGCGTCCCACCCTCGCCGGCGCTCTCGAACAGCACGAGCTTCAACGGCGGCTCGTCGATCGCGAAGTTCGCGTACCCCGGCCTGCGCTTGGCCGGCTCGGCTCCGAACAGCTTCGAGTAGAACCCGACGGCCTGCTCGAGATCTGAGACGTTGAGTGCCAGCTGGATCCGGGACATGCCGCCTCCTATATCGATGGACGTCGGGATTATCTACTTCACGCAGGGCGGTGATAGCCTTGTGTGAGGTTTCCCGACGCCAGAAGGTAACACTATGGAACTCAACAGATTCGGCAAGGCGTCGGCGGGGTTCACCGTAGTGACGACCCTGCTCTTCTTCGCCGCAATCTTCGCTCCGAAAGGGTGGCACAGCCATGCTCTGGCTGTTGCCCTCCTCGTCGCCGCAGTTGTTGCCGCCCTTGCGACCGTTCTCTCGGTCGTACTGCA
>DATGHY010000092.1:0-11272 GCA_035307625.1 Actinomycetota bacterium | reverse complement strand
TCAAATCGAGCCCTTCATATCGAGATGGCCAGCAGCGCGTCGGGGAGCTCGACGCGCGCGGCTGCTCGACGGAGGTATCCGGGTCGCTTCGCCCCGCGTTCGGTCACGACGGCGTCGAACAATTCCAGGGGCGTCGACTCGTAAGTGGGCGCGGCCTCGGGGCGCCAGAACTCCGACGGCACCATCTTCCCGGTCGCGCAGATCGCGTAGCAGCCGATCTCAGCTTCGCGCGCGCTCAATGCAACGAGCGCGGTTCCGACCTTGTTCACGATCCCATCCTCGGTGACGGCGTCGGCGCCGACCAAGCACACGTCGGCTTCTTCGCAGGCGCGCGCGATGCCCGCGTCGGGCACGACCTCGGTCTCGAACCCGAGTGTCTGGAGCCGGCGCGCCAGCGCGCGCCCTTCACCGCCCGGGATCGACGCGGTGCACATCACCAGCTCGATCTTGCCCCGCACGCGCTCGAGCGCGCGCACCACGCTTCCCGAGGCCGAGTGAGTCAGCACCGTCGTCTTCCGTTTCGTGATCACCCACCTGGTTGCGTCGGCTGCTGCGGTGGTGGCCGATGCAAGCTGCTCGGCAAAGGACGCGGCTTCGTCGGGGCCCTCAAGCGCCGCCGCGCACAGCCGCCACAACGCAGCCATCGCGGGGTGCGCGCGCAGCAACGCGCGCGACGCTCGCATCACGTCCCTTCGCGTGGACAGCCCCTCGAACCCGACCGCGGCGCGCGCAGCGATCTGAGCCGAGCCCGAACGCGTGTCCGCTACCGCGCGCCTGATGTGATCCCACGGGTCCATGCGCACATCCTCGCCGCTGTATGTGACGGCGCCAAACGATATGCGCGCGGCACGTGGGGGAGGCGAGTACCATCACAAGGGCACATGATGGTGGATGCGCACAACCTCCAGTCGATCTTCTCGATGCGCGCACTGTGGGAAAAGCTCGATCCCGCCGCCGCGCCGGCGATCGCGACCCTGAAGCCTCCCGCAGCGAGGCGCAACGTCGCGTTGCTTCCGGGCTCGTTCAATCCGCCGACCGCCGCGCACATGCTGTTGGCAGAGCGCGCGCTCCAAGAAGGCTTCGATTGCGTCATCCTGCTGCTCGCGCGCAACACGGTGGGGAAGCAGCCGAGCGGCCTCATCCCGGAAGACCGGCTGCTCGCGATGCGCGCGCTCACGGGAGGCTCGTTCGGCGTCGGCGCCAGCTCGCACGGTCTCTACGCCGACCAGGCCGAGGCTGCGCAGGCGCTCTATCCGGAAGCGGAGATCACGTTCCTGGTTGGTTCTGACAAAGTCGAACAGATCTTCGACCCGCGGTGGTACAACGATCCGGATCGCGCGCTCGAGCGGCTGTTCGGTTCGGCGCGTCTGGTGGTTGCCCCCCGCGCGGACCAAGACGAATTGCTGCGCTCGGTGCTCGACGCGCCGCAGAACCGTCGTTTCGCGGACCGAGTGTCGATCTTGCGGCTGCATCCCGCGGTGAGCGACCTCTCGTCGACACGCGTACGCGGCATGCTGCGCTCCGGCGCCGAGCCTTCAGGCCTTGTGCCTCCTCGCGTGGCCGAGTTGCTGACCGCGATGCGCGCGTTCGCACCGCCGATCGTGATCAAAGATGAAGAAGTCGATGCGTACGGGATACGTACCAAGATCATCGAGATGTTGTGGCGCGCGCGCGGTCCCGAATCGAACAGCGCCGATCTTCATGAACTCGTAACAACGGCGTTGTCGGCGACGCCGGCGGGCTCGAAATTGCGTGAAACGCTTGCGAACGGTGGCTCGCAGGCCTTCGATCTCATGCGCGCGCGTGCATCCGGCCTATAGATAACGCGCGCGCGTCGAATAACTCGCGCGTGAGGCGCGCCGAACGTTCTAAAAATGTTTTTCTCATTCTTGACCTAACGCGCAACGATGGCGTATCACTACTCCCCATCTTCCCTCCTTTCCCGAGGATGCTGTCGTCCAGCCGGTATCGCGAGCCTTTGTTCGCGCGCGTAGCAAGGAGGTCACGGGTGTTTCAGGGGGAGACTAGACGCGGTCGCATGTTCCCATATCTCGACGACGCAACTTGTCGAGGATTGGACCCCGAGCTCTTCTACGCAGAGTCGGGCGCGGCGATCATGAAAGCGAAGTCCCTCTGTGCTGCGTGTCCCGTGCGAGAGAAGTGTCTCGAGTGGGCGATCAAACGGGAGGAGTTCGGCGTTTGGGGTGGGACGACCGCGCGGGAGCGCGCCTCGCTCCGGCGCGAGCGCGGGCTGCGCCTTGTTCCCGCCGGCGTCGCGTAGCGTCCATCGTTAGAACCCTCGCAACCGGCACTTCGGTGTCGAGCGCGTGCGTCACGCGGTTCCGGCCTTCTTCCTTCGAGTGATACAAGGCTGCATCCGCCTGCTTGATCAGCGCCGCCGGCGTTGAGCCGTTCTCCGGGGCAGTCGCCACGCCCACACTGACTGTTACCCGAACCGACTTCCCGTCTTCGCTCGCGAAGGGATACATCGAGACGGAGCGGCGGATCCGCTCGGCCACCTCGCGCGCGGCCTCTTCCGTGGTCTCCGGGAGGATCACCGCGAACTCTTCGCCGCCGTAGCGCGCCGCGATGTCGAACGAGCGGACCGCGCCCTTCAGCGCTGCGGCCACGCCCTTCAGTACCGCGTCGCCGGCCTGGTGGCCGAAGCGGTCGTTGAACTTCTTGAAGTGGTCGATGTCGAGCAAGATCATCGACAGGTGGTGCCCCGCCGCGCGCAGCGTGGCGTATCGGCCCAGGCGCCCAGACTCGAAGGACAGACGTGCCTGCATCTCGCCGTGGTTCGCAAGGCCCGTCAGCGGGTCGGTGATCGCCATCTCGGACATGTGCGCGTGCAGGCGTGCGTTCGCGATCGCCAAGCGCGCGTGGTGCGCGAGGCGGTCCAGCGCTTCGACCTCGTTCTCGCGAAGCGTTCCCGGCCGGCCCTTGCGACCGTCTCGCGTCACGATCAACAGCCCATCTTCTGCGATCGGAACGGCGAGATAGCCACGCGGGCCGAGCAGCGGGATGAGCGCGCCATCAGACACTGCTTCATCGCGACTTGTGACGAGTGCGTCCTTCAAGCGCAGCGCGCTCGCGATCCGGCCGTGGAGGTTGAGTCGCATATCGCTCGATCCGGTCGTTCCCTGCGAAGCGGCGATGCGCATCATCTGGCCGTCCCACAGCAGCACGGCCGCCGCGTCGAAACGGAAACCTTGGACCACGCCCCGGCAGAGGTCGCTGAAGATCTCTTCCAGCGTCAGCGAGTCCTCGATGTCGAGCGTGACCTGACGGATCGTCGCCAGCTCGGCGTTGCGGCGCTTGAGCTCGCGCTCGTTGTAGATGCTGAACATCGTGCCGGCGCCGCCGATGATCCACAGGGCAGCGACGGCGGCCAAGCCGCCGGGGAAGAACGTGGTCTGTCCGAACGTGTGCGTGTGCGTCATCGTGTCCATGACGACGATCGCGATCGTCGACAGAAGGATGACGCGGAACCCCGCGCGCGACGACAGCAGGATGCCCGCCGCCAGCGCGCTCAGTGTGTACAAGAAGACGAGCGGCCCGTTAGCGCCGCCGGTGATCGCAACCAGGGCCGTTATCGCGACGACGTCGGTGATCACGCCGATCCAGATCGCAGGCCCCACGAAGGATCGGCCGCGCGCAGCCAGCGCGTGCGTCGCAACCGCGAACGCGATCTGTGCGGTCAGGAGACCTGTCAGCCGGTCGAGGTTTGGGTGGGTCGTCGACGCGGCGATCGCGAGCAGCACCAGGACCGGTGTGAAGTAGCGGATCGAGAAGTAAACGGAAACCCGGCCACCCGATGGGAGCGGCCGTTCGGTGCGCGCGCTATCGACGTGCGGCTGCGTGCTCATCCCTCAGATCCGCCACGTCCGCCGAGCGAGCCCGGCGACGTCGAGCTTCACGAGCTTCGTGGAGCCGCGGCTGAGCATCGCCAGCACGGCCAGCGCGATGAGACCGAGTACCAGAGGCGGTGCGAGCGGAGCCGCCAGATCGAGGGCGCGCCCCGCAGCCTTCTTGGCCGCCTGGCCAGTGATCGTCGCGTACGGCGCGTCGAACGACTCGCCCGGCGTGATGACGCCGATCCCGTCGAGCACAGTTAAGCCCGAGGATCCGATGTGCGAGCGCGACGTGGTGCTCGTCGTCGACGACTTCGAGCCGCCGGTGGTGTGTCCGCCGGTCGATCCACCCTTCGTGCCGCCGGTGCTCCCGCCGGTCGGGTTCTGAACCGGACCGTTGGAGCCGTTCAAGCCGAGCAGACCCGTGATCCCGCCGACCGTGTCGTTCAGCTGGCCGGGGAGCGGGATGGCAGGCACGCCCGTGACCGTCGGCGTCGGGTTCAGGAGATCCCCGACGATCGGGACGCTCGGCAACGGAAGCGGCGTCGTCGTCGGAAGGGGAAGTGGGGGCAAAGACACCGAAGGCAATGGAACCGGAAGCAAACCGGCGTGCGCATTGGTAACCGGGACGATGAACAGCGCGCATGCGGCCCACGTGGCGAGGGCCAACCGGCGCACCATTCGGAAAGAGGGCATCCGTCTCACCTTGTGAATGGTCGACGCTAAAACCCGGTCTTTGTATGGCTAAGCCGGGTGGTCTGCCATAGCACTTCCGGGCGTTCGCCCTGCTATCGCGATACGGCCTGTTTGCTCAGGGTGCGGAACCCGGACAGAATGCGACCGATGGATCAAACTGAAGCTTCAGCCGTCGCAGAGCAAGGGACGCCGCAGCAAGACGGCGATGCCAACGTCGCGGTCGAGCAGCCCGGCAAGCTGCTCCGCATCGCGATGATGGTGCGTGAGATGCTCGAAGAGGTCCGGCGCGCGCCGCTCGACGAGAACGCGCGCGAGCACCTCGCCGACATCCATGCGCGCGTGATCTCGGAGCTGAAGGGCGCCCTGTCGGGGCCGCTCGCCGAGGAGCTCGATCGGATCACGCTGCCCTTCGGCAAGAACGAGATCCCGTCGGAGGCGGAGCTGCGGATCGCGCACGCCCAGCTGCTCGGATGGTTAGAAGGATTGTTCCAGGGGATCCAGGCTGCGATCGCATCGCAACAGATGCAGATGGCTTCGCAGCTTCAGGAGATGCGCCGGCCGGCACTGCCCCCCGGCTATCAGGCGTCGGGTGATCCATCGGGTGATCAACGTCCCGACGTCAGGACGATCGATCCGAACCCGGGTCAGTACCTGTAAGGGCTTAGGCCGTTTCGGCGGCGCGCGCCTTGTACGCACGCCACTGCTTCACTTCGAACTCCGCGCGCTCTTTGAACGTCGCGTTGTCGGTCAGCGTGCCGCATGTGCATGCGGTGGCCTCGAGCGGAAGCAGGGTGCCGCAGGAGCGACAGGGCTTCCCTTGGATCGTAGCTGTTACTTCCCTCGACATGGCGACCCCCACGGTCAGATGTCTGTGTCTCTTGCTTCGGCTGTTCGGGGCGGAAATTTGAGTCCCAGTTGCCGTGGGCGCCTAGAAATGGGCTGTTTGCGGTATGCCGCGGAGCCGTTCTTGATCAGCCGGCCGGCCAGGGGCCATCCGGCTGCCGAGACAACGACGAGCCCGATCCCGATCCCGGCGAGCCCATGCCGCAGCAGGAGCGCCACGATCTGGCCCACCAACAGCAGGACGGCCAGGGCGGCCATGCCGAGCCATAAGGACACGATCCCACGGGCTACGGTACGGCGGCGTCCGGAGGCGCGCGCGGCCCGTCGCTTCGGACCAAACGCGATGACTCTGGCTTCGGCTGTTGGCTGCATCGCAAGAACCTCCCTCCGTTGAGTCGGAGCACGACCGGGTTCGCTTGAGCGAGCGGCCGCACTTGTGGCGCCCTGATAGCCTCCGGCTCATGGAACAGCGCGCGCGCGTCGGCGACGTTGAGCTCGCATACGAGATCATTGGGGACGGACCGCCATTGATCTGGTGTCATGGGCTGGCGAGCTGCCGCGACGGTGATCGCGACGTTATCGATGCATTCAGTGAGACTTTCACCGTTCTGTCCTACGACGCGCGCGGGCACGGCCGGTCTTCGCCGTCGCACGACGCGCGCGACTTCAGCTACCGGCAGCTCGCAGAGGACGTGCTCGGGATGCTCGATCACGTCGGCTGGCAGGCAGCGATCTTCACCGGGGCATCGATGGGTGCGGCGACGCTCGCGCGCGTGGCGTGCATCGCGCCCGAACGCGCGCGCGCGCTCGTCATGGCGCGGCCGGCTGCGATGGGTGACGACGGGAAAGCGCCGGCGTGGTTGCAGATGCTGTTCGCCGGCGGTGCGCACGCGATCCGCACGGGCGGCATCGACGGCGCCATCGAGTTCTTGATGTCTATCCCGCTCGCTCGCGCGGAGCTCGATGCGAACCCAAGGCGGCTCGTCGACTTGCGCCGCGACTGGACCCGGCACGATCCCCTGTCGATCGCAGCGGCGCTCGAAGGTGTGCCGCCGACGGCGCCACTCGAAGGCGGGCTCACGAGCGACATGATCCGGTGTCCGGTTCTCGTGATCCCCGGCAACGATGTGATACACCCGACGGAAGCTGGCATCGAGATCGCGGAGCTGATCCCGGGTGCAACACTCGCCGAGCCGTTTGACTCGCTCCCGCGTGACGAGGAGGTTCGCGGTCTCGTGAGGCTCGTTCGGGGTTTCCTCGAGACCGTTGAGACGGCATGAGCGACAAGGTCCTCGTCTCGACACATGACGGTGTGACCGTCATCACTTTGAATCGTCCCGAGGTCCACAACTGCGTCGACGGTGAGACCGCGGAAGCGATCGGTACCGCCGTGGAAGCGTTCGCGGCCGACGACGACGCGCGCGTGCTCGTAGTGACCGGCGCAGGCCCGCTGTCGTTCTGCTCGGGCGCGGACCTTGAGCACGGGGAGACGCTGCTACAACACGCGTATACCGACAAGGCCGGACCGATGGGGTTCGCGGCCTTGGAGACCGGCAAGCCCACGATCGGCGCGATCAACGGCTACTGCTTCGCGGGCGGGATGGAGCTCGCGGCGTGGTGCGACTTCCGCATCGCCGCGGCGAACGCTGAGTTCGGCGTGCTGAACCGGCGGTGGGGCGTGCCGCTCGTGGACGGCGGCACGCAGCGGCTGCCGCGCATCGTCGGTCAGGCGAACGCCTTATACCTGACTGAAACGGGTGTGCGAATCAACGCACAGCGCGCGCTGATGATGGGTTTCGTGCAAGAGATCGTGCCGGCCGGCGAAGCGCTGAACCGCGCGCTCGAGCTGGCAACACGGATCGCCGGGTATCCGCAGTCGAGCATCCGTGCGGATCGCGCCGGAGCGATCTCGACATTCGGATCGTCGCTCGCGGACGGACTGCGCCGCGAAGCGGAGATCGGTCGCGCGACGCTGCTCGACCCGGAGATGGCCGCGGGCCTCGAGCGATTCGCAACGGGAGATAGGCCCGAGCCACCTCGCCCACCGGGCGGATGAGCAGCCCATCGATCCGCGGCGCCGCGCAGCGCTACGGCTCGGTTGCGCAGGCCTACCGCCGCTTCTGGGCGCCGGTGATGGTCGCGCATTCCAGACCGATGCTCGGCGCCCTTCCGCTCGAGCGTAGCGACACGATTGCCGATCTCGGGTGCGGCGTCGGGGTGATCGGCGCGCGCCTCGCGAAGCGCGCACGCACGGTCGTGGGTATCGACGTGGCGGAAGGGATGCTCAGGCGCGTGCCGGATCCGGTGCATCGCGTGGCGGGGGACATCGCGACCACACCGTTCGGCGATGACACGCTCGACGGCGCGATCAGCACGTTCGCGCTTCAGCACGTGGCGCGCACCGGACGAGCGTTCAAAGAAGCGGCGCGTGCTTTGCGGTCCGGCGGTTTCCTCGGCACCGCGACGTGGGGAACCGATCACGCCGAGGAGGGCGGATGCTACGCGGTGGTGGACGATATGTTCGCGCGCCACCGGATCCCCGCCGAGACGCAGGCCTTCAAGACGTGGCACGACCACGTCGACGAGCCGGCGAAGCTCGAGCGGTATGCGCGCGGGGCCCGGCTTACCGTGGAGCGTTCGTGGGCGGCCCGCTCGACGTACGAGTGGCCGCGGAAGAGCTTCTTCGGATGGGTGACGACGATGGGCCCGTACGGACGGCGCTTGATGACCGCGCCCGAGGCGGTGCGCGCGCATCTCGTCGAAGACCTCACCACTGAGCTATCGATGCTGCCCGACGCGGCGTTCCGATGGACGCCCGAGTGCGTCTACGTGATCGCGATCAAGCTGTGAAGCGGTAGCGCGCGACGCGTCTGCGGCAACGGGCTGAACCTCGGGCGCGCCGGTCCTCGCTCCGGTGCTCGACTCGTGGAACCGAGAGTCGGACGCCGCCTGCGGTCGCGCAGTTCCCCGAGGCCTTCCCGGCTCCCGGAGATCAGTGCAGACCTCTCTTAATGTTCAAGCATGCCGGGCCGCTCGTGGTGCGCCGCCGCAGCCATCTGCGTCGTCCTCTCAGCCGGTACCCCCCCAGCATCGGCCGCACCGGCACCCGATGCGCTACACGTCCGCGCGGACAAGATACTGACGACGCTACCGGCGAACGCGGTTGCGATCCTGGATCCGACGACCGGGAAGCTTCTCTACGGGAAGCGCGCGGATACGCCGCTCCCGGCGGCCAGTCTGCTGAAGATGATCACGGCGATCGTCGTCGCCGAGCACCTGAAGCCTGATGACACGCTCACCATCTCGTACGCCGCCGGGCATGCACGCGACGATCAGATCGCGTGGCGCGAACACGCGCAGTACACGGTCGATCAGGTCTTGCACGGCATGCTGATGGAATCGTCGAACGGTGCTGCGATCGCGCTGGCGCAACGCGTTGCCGGATCGTTGCCCGCCTTCGCGCGCATGGCCACGGCGCGCACGCGAGAGCTCGGCGCGACGCACACGGTGCTCGTCGATCCGAGCGGCTTGGACGCAGTTGGCCAGCACGCGAGCGCGCGCGACCTCGCGCTCATCGCGGCCGCGTTCTTGAAGATCCCATGGCTCGCGCACATCGCGGTGACGAAGAAGTTCGACGTGCCATGGCCGGAGGGAGCGACGGCTACGTTCGTCAACCTCGATCGATTCGTGAACCGTTATCCGGGCGCGGTCGGCGTGAAGAACGGATACACGTCCGTCGCGGGCAACTGCGTCGCGGCGGCCGCGACGCGGAACGGTAAGACGTTGATCGTCGTGGCGCTGAACGGGCCGCGCATCTACGACACCGCATCGCAGCTGATGGACGCCGGGTTCGCCACGGCGACGATCGGAACGTGGCATCCCGACCCCTTGCCGTCCGTCGCGGATCTGGTGACGCCGAGTGCCTCCGTCGGCAGATCCGTGATAAACGACACCCCTTCAGCGGCGGTTGCGACGTCGAAGCCCAAGCCGCACAGTCACTCGCTCTTCAAGATCTTCGTTTATCTGCTCGTGATCGCTTACGTCGCGCGGGTGGTCCAGATCAGGCGGCGCAAAGTCCTTCGGCGCCGCGCCATACGTGAACGACGGCGGGCGCGCATCGAGGTGACGCGGAAGCAGATCGAAGCGAGGTACTCGCAACGCATGAGCGCGCCGCGCACACTCGATCTCCGCGACACCGAAGAGCGGCGCTCGCGCACATCGTCCTTCCACTAGCCCGGCCTCCGTACGCTGGGCCCGATGAAGGCCTCCCACCTCCGCGGCGAAGCGCGCGCTTGACAGGATCGGGTCCGCAGTTATGAATGGGTGAGTCAGCCCTTGCGAGCAGCCGCGCGCGGCGTGCATCGTTCGCCTGGGGAGGGGACCGGCGCCTAGGGGGGCCACATGTCGATCGATCGCTCGAAGCGTGCTTCTCGTCGTCCGCTGGCGGCTCTCGTGGTCGCTTGTCTTGCACTTGCATGGATCCAACTGCCGGCGTCGGCAACCGTGAGCGAAGGGTCGCTCGACCCGTCGTTCGCGAGCACGGGCCAGACCTCCACGCCGATCGGAACGAACACCACCGACCGCGCGTCCTCGGTGGCGATCCAGAAAGACGGCAAGATCGTCGTCGCCGGCCTCGCCCACATCGGGACGACGAACGAGATCGCCGTCGTCCGATACCTGGACGACGGCACGCTCGACCCATCCTTCGGCAGCGGCGGGAAGGTCACGACTCCTATCGGTTCGGGCGCGCTGGCGAACGCCGTTGCGATCCAGCCCGACGGCAAGATCCTCGTCGCTGGGTACGGCACGCCGCTGGCGACTGCGCACTTCGCCGTCGCGCGCTACAACAGCGATGGAACGCTCGACTCAACGTTCAACGGCTCGGGGATCGCACAGATCTCATTCCACGCAGGAGCCGACTCGGCGACGGGCGTGGCGGTACAGCCGGACGGCAAGATCGTGCTGGTCGGTAACAGCGTGTCCGGGGGCACGCACCTTGCGGTTGCTCGCTTGAACTCGAACGGCACGCCGGACTCTTCATTCGGCTCCGGTGGGAAGGCCGAGCCGAACGTCGAATCCGGAGCGGCCGTCGGGAACGCGGTTGCGGTGGAGTCCAACGGCAAGATCGTCATCGCGGGCGGGAGCCCGAACGGGCTGCTCGCCGTGCGATTGAACAGCAACGGTTCGCCCGACACCGGATTCAGCAGCGACGGCGCAGCAACCGTGCAGCCGCAGACGACGGGGGTCGCGTACGCGGTTGCGCTGCAGTCGAACGGCTCGATCACGATCGCCGGCTCGTCGAGCAACGGCACGAAGAGCAACTTCGCCGTCGCGCGCTTCACGAGTAACGGGACGCCGGACGCGAGCCTCTCCGGTCCGGGCTGGGTGATCACGGTCATCGGGACCGGGAACGACGTCGCGCGTGGCGTCAACATCCAACCGGACGGGAAGATCGTCGTCTCGGGGACGACGAGCGATGGGACGCACGACAGCTTCGCGATCGCGCGCTACCTCACCGGAGGGGCGCTCGACAACAACTTCAGCGGCGACGGCAAGGCGACGACGCAGATCACATCCAACGTCGACAACGTCGGCGTCGGCCAAGCGATGGCCGCGAACGGGAAGCCGGTCGTCGTCGGATACGTGCACAATGCAACCGACGACTTCGGCATCGCGCGCTTCATCGGAGACGCGATGCCGCCGACCGCGGGCGTGGTGACCGGCCTCGTGCGCTATCAGACCAACACCGCCTTCTCGTTCGGATGGACGGCGTCGGACGACAACACGGGGATCGGCCGCTTCGACCTCATCCGAAGCTTCGCCAACTACAACAGAAGCACGTTCAGCTCGTTCCGCACGATCTTCAGCGGCGCGCCCGG
>DATGHY010000091.1:0-3247 GCA_035307625.1 Actinomycetota bacterium | reverse complement strand
CTCGATGCTGCGTTGGCCGTGGCCGGGACGGACGTCGGCGCAGGCGACATCGTCTTGGTGCGAACCGGTTTCATCCAGCTCTTCCTGAGCGGTGCACGCGCGCAGTACGGCGCGGGGAACATGCCCGGCCTCGGGACCGAGTGCGCGCTGTGGTTCCACGAGCGGGACGTGGCCGCGGTGGCGACGGATACGTTGGCGTTCGAGGTATGGCCGCTCGAACGGAAAGACGTGCTGTTTCCCGTGCATCTGCTGGATCTGGTTGAGATGGGGATGCTGCAGGGACAGAACTTCAACTTGGAGGAGCTGGCCGCCAGTTGCGCGGACGATGGCGTCTACGAGTTCTTCCTGTCGGCGACTCCGGAGCCGTTCGCGCACGGCTTGGGAGGTCCTGTTGCGCCCGTCGCGATCAAGTAGCTCGTGTAATCCAGCTACCGTATCCGGTAGCTATTTGATACGGGTCAGTGCATCTGCATGTCGCCGGCGTTCCAGTACTCCCGCCATTCCGTGATCAGGCCGTTCCGGATGCGCGCGCGGCTCATGCCCGAGTAGCTGACCTTCGTGTCCTGCATCCGCCACTCGATCATGATCTTCCACTCCGCGAGGACGAGCTCCCCGTTCACCGCCAAGCTCACCACGTCGAACGCGAGCGGCTTGACGAAGTTCGCCGAGTGCCGAACAAGCTCCTCGTACGCGGGCTTGCCCACCAGCGGCTCGTCGTGAACCGGCGACTGGAACGTCATATCGTCGTCCCACAGCGCGAGATACGTGTCGAGATCCTCTGCGAGCCACGCCTTGCGGCGCTGCTCGAAAAGGTCGACCGCTTCCTCCCAGCTCGGCATGGTCGCGCAAGCGTATCCGGCCTTACGCAGGAAAAGAGAAAGACCCCGCCGAAGCGGGGTCTCCCCAGAAATGAGGCGGCTTAGCCCATCGGCGGGATCACGCCGAGTTGCGTGAGCATGCCGACAACGTCGAACTGGCCCCAATGCTCCGCCTGGCGGTCGCCCTCGAAGCGGGTGATGTCGATCCCTTCGACCGTGGAGACCTTCCCGGTCGCGGGGATGCCTGCGAAGCTCCCCGAGTGCGTGCCGGTGTACTGCGCGCGCGTGATGACCGTGTCACCGTCCTGGTACTGATCGAGGATCTGCACGCTCAGTGGGTTGAAGGCTTCCAGGTACACGCTGATGACCTCTTTGACGCCTTCGCGCCCGGGCTTCACTTTGAGGCCCGGCGGTGGGTTCTGGTGGTCGATCGCGCCCTCGGTAAGCAGGTCGTCGACCGCGGCCAGATTGTGGTTCTCGAACACTTCCTTGTAGAAGCGACGAACGAGATCCTTTTGGTCTGCCATCAGGTTCTCCCTTCGCGCGCCGGCGGCGCGCTCTCTATCGACACTACGTCGCGGTCGGACAAAGGGGATGGGCTCAGCGACCTATCTCCGCCGTGGTTGACACAGCCAGCACCGGGCAACGACGATTCCTGATACACCGTCAGATTTTGGAGGCCGATGGTCGCCATCACGCTTTGGTATGACTTGCGCGCGCCTGAGTGGGCCGCGATGCAGCACCCCGACCTATACGCAGCGTGCCTCGAGCAGGTGCCGTGGGCCGAGAAGAACGCCGTTGCCGACATCGCAGTTCTGTCCGAGCACCATGGGTGGGAAGACGGCTTCATGCCGTCGCCGCTGACGCTTGCTGCGGCACTGGCAGCGCGTACCGACCATATGCCGGTCAACATCGCCGCGATCGTGCTGCCGTTGCACGACCCGATCCGTCTCGCCGAGCAGATCGCGACCGTCGATCTCATCGCGCGCGGGCGCGTCAGCTTCGTCGTTGGCATCGGATACGCGGAGCATGAGTTCGATATGGCCGGCGTCGAGAGGAAGCAGCGGGCCAAGCTGCTCGAGGAATACATCGACGTGATGCGGAAAGCATGGACGGGCGAGGAGTTCGAGTGGCGCGGGCGAACGCTCCGCGTACGGCCGAAGCCGTTCAGCCGGCCGCACCCGCCGATGTTCATGGGAGGTGGAGCCGAGGCGTCGGCTCGACGCGCGGCACGGATGCACATGGCGTTCCTTCCGACGATCGGCGATCCCGAGCTGAAGCGCGTCTACGACGAGGAGTCCGAGAAAGTCGGCTACCAGGGGATGTGCGTGTTGCCGTTCGGTCCGGCCATGGTTCACGTCGCCGAGGACCCCGAAAAAGCGTGGGATGAGATCAAGAAGTACGCGATGTACGACGCCGAAAGCTACGCGCGTGTGCAGACGGCAGGGAATCGCTCGTTGAACGCTTCCGCCGCAACCGATACGGACGAGCTGCGTCGCGAAGGCCTGTACCGGATCGTGTCGCCTGATGAGTGCGTGGCGCTTGCCGATGAATTGGGCCCGGCCGGGACGATCATCATGCGGCCGTTGATGAGCGGGATGCCTGCGGAGCTCGGGTGGGAGAGTCTCGAGCTGTTCCGCACCAAGGTGCTGCCGAGGATCCGTCCCGCGTGATGGATCTTGCAGCGCTCGTTGCGCGCGGCCACACGGCGCTCGTCACGCAGGAGTGCCAGAACGGAGTGATCGGCGAGCAGGCTGTGTTCCCTGAGCTGGCTGCCGCTGCGCGCGCAGGCATGATCGGCAACGTCGCGCGACTCGCGAAGGCTGCGCGCGCGTCTGGGATCCCGGTGGTGCATTGTCTGGCCCTGCGGCGCGCGGACGGGCTCGGATCAAGCGATAACGCGCGCATATTCGGAGCAGCCCGCAAGTCCGGCGTAGTGCTGTTGCCCGGCTCTCCCGCGGCGGAGGTTGTGCCCGAGATCGGCGTCGAAGACACGGACATCGTGTTGACGCGGTACCACGGACTCGGGCCGATGGGTGGAACCGACCTCGATGCGGTGCTGCGGTCTTTGGGCGTTACCACCGTTGTCGGCGTCGGCGTCTCGGTCAACGTCGGCATGACGAACTTCACCATGGACGCCGTGAACGCGGGCTATCAGTTCGTCTTGCCGCGGGATGCGGTCGCCGGCGTTCCCGCGTCGTACGCCGACGCCGTCATCGACAACACGCTTTCTCTCTTGGCGACCGTCGTCTCGACCGACGATGTCGTCGCCGCGTGGGAGGCGGCGTGATGGCGCGCGCGAGGGCTGCTCGAGCGGTTGAGGATCTGCGCGCGTCGGACGGGCGCGTTCCCGGACGTCGTGGGCGCGCGACGCGCGAAAAGCTGCTGTCGTGCACCGCCGACATGCTGGAGAAGAACTCGTACCGGGA
>DATGHY010000090.1:0-4060 GCA_035307625.1 Actinomycetota bacterium | reverse complement strand
GCGCTTCACGACGTTCCCGAATCCGCGCGTCCTCACCTTGCCGCAGACGAACCAGGTGCTGCGCAACTTCACCGGCGGCGTCTGCCCGCGCGGGAACCCGATCACGATGTTGAACGCGTTCGAGGTCTCGTGCGACACAACCTTCGCGCAAGTAGCTCTTCAGATCGGGATCGACAAGTTCACGTCGGTCGCGGATCGGTTCGGCATCGACAAGAGTCTGGACTTCGATATCGCGACCGCCCAGAGCTGCATGGACGCGGTGCCGGGAGGTGCCTGCAACGTGCCGCCACAGGTGCCTCGCCCGCAGACGGCGTACAGCGGGATCGGTCAGTTCAACGTACGGATGACGGCCTTGCAGATGGCGGTCATCGGGGCGACGGTCGAGAACAGCGGCCGCGTCCCACACCCGTACCTCGTGCAGAAGATCCTCGACCCGAACAACCAGCTGATCCGCAACACGCATCCGTCCTTGTCGGACTCTATCTACTCACCGGCCACGGCCGATGCGTTGCGGGCGATGATGATCGGGGTCGTCAAGAACGGCACCGGCACAGTGGTCGGATTCCCACGCAACGTTGTCATCGGCGGCAAGACCGGAACCGCCGAGGTCGGCATCAAGGGCGAGGCTCCGGACGTGTGGTTCGTCGCGTGGGCGCCGCATATCGCGGTCGCGGCGATCGTCGAGAACGGCGGCCGGCTGGGCAGCCGCGCGACCGGTGGGATGGTCGCCGGCCCGATCACGAAGGCGCTCATCCTCCAGGTGCTCGCCGACGAGAAGAAGAAGGCTCAATGAGCTTCTATCGCGAAAACATGACCTCGGCTGGGGTGCTACCGTTTCGCCCCGTCGCCGGGTCGAACGGTGGATGGCGACGATCCGTCCAAGGGGAAACGTGAGTCCTCGCTCGAACAACATCAGCGTCCTCTCTAACCGCTATGAGCTGAAAGAACAGCTCGGCGCGGGTGGTATGGCCGAGGTCTACCTCGGCAAAGACCGCGTGCTCGGACGCACGGTCGCGGTCAAGACGCTGCTCGCGCAGTACGGCGGAGACCCGCATTTCATCGAGCGTTTCCGGCGAGAGGCGCAGCACGCCGCAGCGCTCAATCACCCCAACGTCGTCAGCGTCTACGACACCGGATCCGACGACGGGACGCACTACATCGTGATGGAGTACGTCGAGGGCAAGACGCTCCGCGACGTGATCCGCGAGGAAGGGCCACTCCTCCCCGAGCGCGTCGCGGAGATCGGCGCCGACGTGTGTGCCGGTCTCGCGTTCGCACATTCCCACGGGATCGTCCACCGTGACGTCAAGCCCGCGAACATCATGATCACAACGGCCGGCGCGGTGAAGGTCACGGACTTCGGCATCGCGCGCGCGGTGTCCGGCGACACGGTGACGCAGACGGCGATGGTGCTCGGCACCGCGCAGTACTTCTCCCCCGAGCAGGCGCAGTCGGCGCCCGTGGACGCGCGCAGTGACATCTACTCCCTCGGTGTCGTCCTGTACGAGATGCTGACGCGCCAAGTTCCCTTCACCGGGTCGTCGCCGGTCGCGATCGCCTACAAGCACGTGAAGGAAGCGCCCGTCCTGCCGAGCCGCCTGAACCCCGATGTGCCGCCTGCGCTCGAAGCGATCGTCATGAAGGCGATGGCGAAGAACCCGGACAACCGCTACCAGAGCGCGGAAGAGATGCGCGAAGACTTGATGCGGGCACTGCACGGCAGGCCGGTGCAAGCGACGCCGGTGCTCTCCGATCAGACGGGGATGATCAGCCCGCTGAGCGACGAGACAGTGGTGCTGGAACGTGGCGGCCGGAGTGTGGTCCGACAGGAGTACGCACCGGAGAGGAAGCGCCGCCGAACGGGTTGGATCTTGCTCACGTTCATCGTGCTCGCGATCCTCGGGGTTGCGGCGTGGGCGATCCTGGGACTGACGACCGGACCGAAGACGGCAACGATCCCCGACGTCACAGGCAAGACCACGCAGCAGGCGCTCGACATGTTGCAAAAAGCAGGTTTCCAAACCCGGATCCAGGACGCGGTCAATAGCCCGCTCGATCCCGGCCTCGTCGTTCGTACCGATCCGCCCGCCAATACGAAGGCGAAGACGAACACGGTCGTTAACGTCTATCCATCGGGCGGTCCGAAGGTGGTCACGATTCCGGACGTCAGCGGGAAGACGCAAGCGCAAGCGACGCAGCTCCTTCAGGCTGTCGGGCTCAAAGTCGGCAAGGTGACGAGACAATCAAGCGAACTCGTCGCGAAAGACCGTGTCATCAGCACGAACCCGCCGGCGAACTCCCAGCTTCAGGCGGGCAAGTCGGTCGACCTCGTCATCTCATCGGGCAAGCCGCTCGTCACCATTCCGAGCGTCGTCGGGCTATCCCAAGCAGACGCGGAGGACGCGCTGACGCGCGCGAACCTCACCTTCAGCGTCGTCCAAGATCCAACGTGCCTGGACCCGTCGGGCAACGTTTGCCGTCAAGACCCGCAAGCCGGTCAGCAAGTCGTTGAGGGTTCGACGGTGACCATCTTCGTTCCGGTCACCGGATCTCCGTCGGAAACGCCGAGCGAGTCGCCGTCGCCGTCGCCCTCGCCCAGCATCTAGACGCGCGCAGGCTCCGCTGTCCGCTTCAAGAAATTGCGCAGCAGGCGCATGCCTTCAGTCGTCAGCACGCTCTCGGGATGGAACTGAACGCCTTCGATCGGGAACTCGCGATGCCGCACGGCCATCACTATCTCGTCGTGCGTTTCGGCGGTGACCTTCAATTCGTGCGGGAGTGAGGCCCGCTCGACGATCAACGAGTGGTACCGCGTCGCTTCGAAGGGGATGGGTAGCCCGTCGAGGATCCCTTCCCCACGGTGATAGATCTGCGACGTCTTGCCGTGCAGCAGCTCCGGCGCCCTCTTGATGCGCGCGCCGAACACGAAACCGATGCACTGATGGCCGAGGCAGACACCGAGCAACGGGATGTGCGGCCCAAGCTCGCGGATGACGTCGTTCGAGATCCCGATATCGCGCGCATTCTCGGGTGAGCCGGGCCCCGGTGAGATCACGATGCCGTCCGGTGCGAAGTCGCGGACCTGCTCGAGGGTCCACGCGTCGTTGCGCGCGACGGTCGGCTCGGCGCCGAGCTCAGCCAGCTCCTGGACGAGGTTGTACGTGAACGAGTCGTAGTTATCGATCACCAGCACGCGCGGCATGCGCCGAGCGTACCACTGCGCGCATTAGGCCTTCGCCTGTTTCGCTTTCTCCTGCTCGACCAGCGCGCGCCGAAGCACCTTGCCGACCATCGTCTTCGGGAGGTCGGCCACGAACTCGTATTCCTTGGGCACCTTGTACGCCGTCAGGTTCTCGCGCATGAACTTGTCGATCTCTTCCTTGTCCATCGTCTGGCCGGGCTTCAAGACGATGAACGCCTTCACCGTTTCCCCCGAGCGCGGATTCGGTTTCCCGATGACCGCGGCCTCGAGCACCTTCTGGTTCTGATAGAGGATCTCTTCGACGTCGCGCGGGTACACGTTGAAGCCCCCGACGATGATCATGTCTTTCTTGCGATCGACGATCTTGAAGAAGCCGTCCTCGTCGACCTCAGCGATGTCCCCGCTGTACAGCCACCCGTCGCGGAGGACTTCCTGCGTTTCGTCGGGCCGGTTCCAGTACCCCTGCATCACTTGCGGTCCCTTGATGCAGAGCTCGCCGGGTCCCGGCGCGGGCACTTCTTTCGACGGATCGTCGATGTCGACGAGCTTGATATCGGTCTCCGGCACCGGCAGCCCGATCGTGCCGACCTTGCGCTTGCCGTACAGCGGGTTGCCGGTCGCGATCGGCGACGTCTCCGATAAGCCGTAGCCCTCGACGAGCCGCCCTCCCGTGGCCTTCTCCCACTGCTCTTGCACCTCGACGGGCAGCGGCGCGGCTCCGCTGAAGCACAAGCGGATCGAGCTCATGTCCGTCTCCTTGAGCTTCGGGTGCGCGAGCAGGTTCGCGTACAGCGTGGGCACGCCTGGGAAGATCGTCGGCTTCGTGCGACCGATCGTGTGCAGCACCGCGGGCAGGTC
>DATGHY010000089.1:0-2426 GCA_035307625.1 Actinomycetota bacterium | reverse complement strand
CGGCGCCCTGACGCCCTTCGAAGTTGCGGTTGGACGTGGACGCGCACCGCTCTTGCGGCTGCAGGATGTCGGGGTTCATCCCCAAGCACATCGAGCAGCCTGCCTCGCGCCATTCGAAGCCGGCGGCGCTGAAGATCTTGTGAAGCCCCTCGCGCTCGGCTTGCGCTTTCACCTGCTGCGAGCCCGGCACGACCATCGCGCGCACCGTTCCTGCAACGTGACGCCCTTCCACGACGCGCGCGGCCTCACGCAGGTCTTCGATGCGTGAATTGGTGCACGACCCGATGAAGACGCGGTCCAGCGCGATGTCGGTGATCGCGATGCCCGGCTGGAGGCCCATGTAGGCGAGCGCGCGCTCCGCGGTCTCGGCCGCGACGGTGCCGGCATCCTCGGGCGACGGCACGCGCCCGGTCACTTCGACGACCATTCCCGGCGTCGTTCCCCAGGTGACGACGGGGGAGAGCGCCGAGGCGTCGATGGACACTTCCTTATCGAAGCGCGCGCCCGCATCGGTGGGCAGCGTCCGCCATCTCGAGATCGCCTCGTTCCAATCCTTGGGTGCGGCCAGCCGGCCCTCGATGTAGCCGAACGTTGTGTCGTCCGGCGCTACGAGACCCGCGCGCCCGCCGCCCTCGATCGTCATGTTGCAGACCGTCATGCGGTTCTCCATCGACAAAGCTTCGATGGCGGGTCCCGCGTACTCGACGACGTAGCCCTGCGCGCCCGACGTCCCGAGGCGCCCGATCGTCGCGAGGATCAGGTCCTTCGCCGTTACGCCGCGCCCCAACGTTCCTTCGTAGGTGATCCGCATCGTCTTCGGCTTGCGCTGCACCAACGTCTGTGTCGCCAGCACGTGCTCGACCTCGCTCGTGCCGATCCCGAAGGCGAGCGCGCCGAACGCGCCGTGCGTGGACGTGTGGCTGTCGCCGCACACGATGGTCATCCCGGGCTGGGACAGACCGAGCTCCGGGCCGATGACGTGCACGATGCCTTGGCGGTCCGAGCCCAGGGAATAGATCGGGACGCCGAACTCCGCGCAGTTCCGCTCGAGCGTCTCGACTTGCCGGCGGGACAGCTCGTCGGCGATCAAGCGCGCGACCTTGGTGCCGTCGGTCGGCACGTTGTGGTCTGCGGTCGCGATTGTCTTGTCGGGGCGGCGGACCGGCCGGCCGCTCATGCGAAGCCCATCGAACGCTTGCGGCGACGTCACTTCGTGCACGAGGTGCAGGTCGATGTACAGAAGGTCGTCTCGGACCTGATGCGCATCCCAGATCTTGTCGAACAGGGTCTTCGTCATCGTGCTCCTTACGTGTTCCGCAGGCCGGCGGTCACGACGGCCGTGAAGGTGGTTTCTGCGCTACCGGGGTTCTCGAAGTGGTGTGGGAGATCGGCATCGAACGTGATCGCATCGCCGGGGTCGAGGTCGTAGCGCTCGTCGTCGATCAGCACGGCCAGGGTGCCCGATCCGACGAGCACCGTCTCCCGGCTTCCCGGCGCGTGCAGTGGAGCGTCTCCAGTGCCGCCGGTGCGGCCGCCACCACGAAGCGCGTGGACCGTGACGGACGCGCGCTCGCCGGGAAGGTCGGGTGTGATCCGCTCGATGCGGTGTCCGTTGCGGCGGGTCGGCCGCCGCTCTTTCGCGCGCGCGACCACCACGTGCTTGCCCTCATCGAGGCGCAGCAGTTGCGAAAGCGAGAGACCGAGCCCGGCCGCGATCTTGCCCGCGACGGCCAGCGTGGGGGACGTGTCCCCGCGCTCGACCTGAGACAGCATGGGCGCGCTGACGCCGCTGCGGTCGGCGAGGTCCCGCAGCGAAAGGCCGCGCGCCTCGCGCAACGCGCGCACTCGGCGTCCGGCCTGATGGACGGGGTCGCGCTCGACGGAACGGGTCCTGGCCGCCATGGGTTCTGTATGCTATCACGTACGAGCGTCTGTTGACAGACGATAACCGAACCGGGAACGCGCAGGTCGCCGCTACAATCAGCTTTTCACCGAAAGGATCCTCCTTGAACCTCGATTCGCTGACCGACCAAGATCGCATCGCGCTGATGGAGCAGGCGTTCTCAAGCGTCGACGAGCTCTGCGGCATGCTCGACGACGGAGACTGGGACCTACCCACCGACTGTCCCGGCTGGTCGGTGAAGGACAACCTGTCCCATCTCGTCAGCTACGAAGCGGCTGCCCTCGGCCGTCCGCCGGCGCCCGCCCTTACCGACCGCGCGCGGTTCCCGTGGGTCAAAGACGAGATCCAAGCCGGCAACGAACGCGAGGTGGAATGGCGCCGCAGCCGGTCTGGTCCTGAGGTGCTTGCCGAGTATCGAGAGGTTGTCGCCGAGCGGCTCGCACAGCTTCGAGGGCTCGATCAAACGACACGGATGAGCGAGAGCGACACGCCCATCGGGCTCAAGGACATCCCGTGGGTGAGG
>DATGHY010000088.1:0-18595 GCA_035307625.1 Actinomycetota bacterium | reverse complement strand
TGTCGTGGAACCTGATGCACCTCGCGCGCATGCTGAAGGACAGAGGTGGGATCCCGGCGCACGGGAACCAGCGGTCGGAATGGGACGCGGGCTGCCGCCCGGACTTCCCGAACCCCGACTATCGGTGAGCGACGAATCGGGAACCTTCGATCCGGCCGGATTCGCTCGCGAGCTCGACGGCCCGACAGACAACGTCGGGACGAAGCTGCTCTTCGAGAACGACCGGGTCAAGGTGTGGGAGATCGCGCTGAAACCCGGTGAGCGCGCGCCCTTCCATCGGCACACGCACCCCTACTTCTACGTTTGCGTCGATCCCGGCCGCGTGCGGACGCGCTTCCCCAACGGCTACTACGTCGAAGGCGATGAAGAAGTGGGCGGTGTCGCTTTCATGGAACACTCCGCTTCCAGCCCCGGCATCCACGATCTCGAGAACGTCGGCGACACGACGATCAGATACACGACGGTCGAGCTGCTCTAACCGTTGAAGAACCAGGGGCTCACGTAAGCGAACGCACCACCGTTCTTGAACGGCGCTTTCGCCAGCGGATGGTTCGGTCGGTCCGGATCGATGATCCGAAGGAACACCCAGGGCCCGTCCGGTTTCACCGTGAACGAATTCACAGGCTGGTGCGCGGACGGCATTCGTATCGAAAGCAGATCGAGCAGCCTCGGCCCGTCCTTGCCCGGACCGATGACTTCGACGCGCAGCTCCTTGCCCACCCATGAAGAGCCACGATCGATGTCGAGCTTCACGTTGAGGTGCCGTGTCGCGGGCATCGCCGATCCCATGGGGACACCGTTCGCCGTCGCATCCACGCGAAGACCAGGCTCTAGCGTCGCGAACGTACGCTTCGATTCGATCGCATGACGGATACCTTCACGCGTCATCGACGTAACCCACAGGCCGCCGCGACCCTTGCCCTTCTGCCCGTACACACCTGAGTGCTCGTCGCTCACGCCGTGGAAACCGACGCGCCATCCAGCGTTAAGACAGGCGTTGAACGGATTCGGCAGCCCGCTATCCGCGCCGTACCAGAAATAGTCGGGGTCGCTGTTGATGGGATTGAAGGCTTCCATGAGCACCATCTGGCGCGCGGCGCGCTCATTGAAGAGGTAGTTCTGGAAGTTGCCGAAGTACCCGGGATGGTTGAACGCCGCTATCGAGTCGCCGCCGCCGCCCAGAGGGAAACTCCCCGGCTTCGATGCGAGCCAGTCGTAGAACGGCGTGATCAGTGCGGTGTCGGGTGCGTTCTTGAACTGATCCGCGACCGGTTTCGATTGCGGGAACACGCGCCACGCTTCGGACACGGCGCGCGGGGTTGCGAGCGCGAACTCGTGCGCCGGA
Source organism: Actinomycetota bacterium (assembly GCA_035307625.1). Taxonomy (GTDB): domain Bacteria; phylum Actinomycetota; class AC-67; order AC-67; family AC-67; genus AC-67. Next base: position 17,250 of record DATGHY010000088.1, on the reverse strand, counting down.
TCCGTGAAGTCTTTGCTGAACCAGACGTTGATGTGGCCGACGGTCGGCGTGCTGTACTCGAAACCACGGAACGACACGAACGACCCGGGGTGATAGGCCGCGTCGGCGATCTCCGCCATCGACTTCCAGTCGTTCTCGTTGATCCCTTCGATGAAGCGGCAGCCGCCCATCTTCCAATCGGGGCAATCGACCTGCCCGTGCCCGAGGCCCGACACCGCGTGCTCCGTCATGCAGGCCACGTCGATGCCCCGCGCTCTGATGTGCGCGAGCGCGTCGTGCGCAGCCCCGAGCGCATCCCCGGAGATGAGGCTGTGGTTGTGCAGGTCGGAATGGACGAGGGACAGCGACCCACCCAGGCGGGAGGAACGAGAAGCGCCGCTCGAACCGACGAGTCCGCCGAGCGTCCGGCCGAGGGCGGGTTTGATGGCGAGGCCGCCGGTCACCGCGGCCATCATCTTGAGGAAACTTCGACGATCCAGCGTTCTCACCCCCACCGTGGGGTTCGCCACTAGGTCGGTTACCTCCTTGTGGACCAGCCAAACCTGCAACGCAGCAGGCCCCCGAAGGCTCGGGGACCTGCTGGACGTCGGCGTCCTTCTGTTTGGTGGAGCTAACCGGCTACCCGAAAGCGCGCTGGTTCGCGAGCTTCACGTACGGGCGGCACGGCTCGTTCCGCAAGCTCGGGCAGGGCGGAAGAGGCGTGGGTATATCGAACCCCGGGATCACCGGCAGCACCAGGAACGAGGGCCGGCTGGCCGAGTACGCGATGGAGACGTTCGCGGTCCCATTGGGCACAGTGTGTTCGAAGGACCAGATCGGCTGCGTCCCGTTCGGCGCCGCGATGGTCACCCGGATGCGCGACCCTGCCCGATACCCGTGTCCCTCGTAATACAAGGGGATCGCGATCCGCACGAACTTCCCAGCCGGCATCGGCTGGGCATCGCCGAACCGGAAACTCGAGATCGGATCCAGCAGCGTGCTGCGCTGCTTGAAGATGTTGTTGGCATCCGTCGAAAGCGTGCGGATGCTCGCGCGCATGTAGCCGTTCTGGACGAACGTTTCCTTCCCGTCGGGACGCACCTCGCTGATCGTCGCCAGAAGATCGACATCGGGGGTCGACGATCGCACCCAGACGTAGACCGCCCCGGCGCCGAGTACGGTGGTGTCGGTCTTCAGCGGCGGAGTCAGATACGAGAGCGCCGTTCCCGTCGGGTTCTGCTTCCAGTTCCACTTCCACTGGGACGCGTTCCCCCACAAGCCACCGCCACCCGTGCTGCCGGTGAAGTCCGTGGGCGGGAGCGCATGCGAGTTCCAAGTGAACTGATCGATGCCTCCGTGTGCCGGGGCCTCGTCTGAGAGCGTCCCTCCCGGTCCGAGGTACCAGAACTCCGGGGCCGTCGAAGGGACCGGCAGCGTCTCGAAGTTTCCGAAGTAGCCGGCGTAGGGGTTCCCAGGAGTCGAATCGCCGAGAGGCGACGCGCCCGCACCGTTGTCGAAAAGGACCCGCACCGCCGGCTGCCGCTCGAACGCCTGGAGAGCCAAGTCGTACGTCGGCAGAGCTTGGACGGGATCGAACGGCAGGTTGACGATGTCGTTCTGAGGCAATCCCATCGCGGCCTGATAGACGACGGGCGCGGCGGCGTGCGAGAGTTCCGCATTGACTATCGGCGCGCGGTGCGCCACATACAACGACAGGAAGTCGTACCACCGGTTGTACGTGTCCGGATCCAACGAGTCGATGTGCGCGCCGTTGGTGAACGTGAACCACTTCTTGTTCGTGCCGGTGAAGTGCGAGACAAGCTCCGGGCAGTGCCCACCGGTCTGCTCATCTTCGAACTGGCAAACCAAGAACGTCGGCACGTTGATCTTGTGAACGAACGTCACCGGATCGAGCGCGTCGGCGACCGCCGGGTTGTAGTGGTCGTTCGCTTTGATCTTCGCTTGCAGATCGGCTGCGTCGCCGTGGAGCGCCTGGTTCGCCTTACACATCGCATCGCCCGCTTGGATCTGTTTCCAGGCATACGGCTGACCCACCTTCGGCCCGGAGGGGCGGGCGTTTGCCTGGCGCTCGTTCGACCATGCGACCGCGAAGCCGTCGTTGAGATCGCCGCCCGGATACAAGGTCGTGGCCGTCGCGTCGATGACCGAGAGCGGAGAGATCGCTTCGAGGTCTGGCGGTTGCAGCTGCGCGGTGAAGAGCTGGCTGATCCCGCCGTACGAGATGCCCATCATCCCGACTTTGTGATCGAGGACCCACGGCTGGTGAGCGATCGTTTCGATGATGTCGTATCCGTCGAGGTTCTGTAGCGGCTCAAAGAAGTCGAATGCTCCGCCCGAGCAGCCCATGCCGCGCATGCTGATGTCCACAACCGCGAAGCCCATGAGGTTCGCGAGAACTGCGATCCCGCTTTCCGGCCCGGCCGGATCGGCGTACGCGTAGCCCGAGTACTCGATCAGCGTCGGATACGGCGGAAGGAAATCGGGCCCGTTGGGCAGAGGCGTGTTCGACGGCAGGCCCGGTTCGCCGGCGGGACTCGTCGGCGGATGCACGGTAAGCGCGAGTGTCGTCCCATCGCGCGTCGTCAGGTACTGATAGCCGCCCGGCTTGATCGTCTGGTTGTAGATGCCTGGATCCCACGGAGCCGCGGCGTTGGTATGAACGACGAGCGGCCGTGACGTGACCCCGCCAGACTTCACGCGATAGCCGGTCCCGGGCTGCACGTTCCGGAAGAGCGCACCGCCGAGCGGCGTGGCCTTCTGTGTGGAGAGGGTCTCTCCGCTAGGTGAGATGAGCGAGACTTGTGCGTTCGGAGCGAGGCCCGTCGCGTACACCTGCTCGGCGCTGCCGGCCGCAGTGAACGCCGGCGTCGACGCTGTTGCACCAGCGAGCGTGCTCGCGAGCACCAATATGATCGTCATCACCCGTCCGGCGCGCATCAGCGTCGAGCTCTTTCTCTTTCCAGTGCCGTAGGACATCTGACTCCGCCTTCCGGGTTGGGCCTTCCGTGTTTGGGTGGGCAACCGGGGGAAAAGGTCGTTGGAAACCCCCGACTTCCTTCCAGGTTGGTTCGACGGTCGGGCCGTCAACTCCTGTGGGGGTCGTCCAGGGATGGGGGTGGATCACCTGGAGCTGCTACAAACCTCGCTATGCGGCTGTTCGGGTAAAAAGAGACCAGGACCCCGGCGATCCCAGCTCGAGCAGCCGGGCCCGCTCATGACATGGAGGTGCACCGCAATGGCTGAGAAGGCAGCGAAGAAGTCTCCCAAGGGCGCGTTCAGCGCCGAGGAACGAGCGGCGATGAAGGACCTCGCGCGAGAGAGAAAGAGAGTGGCCACCGAGGCGGAACTGGAAAAGGAAGTGCTCGCGGCCATCGCCAAGCTGCCCGAACCCGATCGCGGTATGGCCAAGAGGCTCCACACGATCATCAAGGCCGCTGCCCCCGAGCTCACCTCGAAGACCTGGTACGGGATGCCGGCCTACGCCAAGGATGACAAGGTCGTTTGCTTCTTCAAGCCCGCGTCGAAGTTCAAGCAGAGGTACTCGACTTTCGGTTTCGAAGAGAAGGCGAAACTCGACGAGGGCAACATGTGGGTCACTTCGTTCGCGCTAACGGGGTTGACTCCGGCCGAAGAGAAAAAGATCAGCGCGCTGGTGAAGAAAGCGGCGCGCTGAACGGAATCTGATCCGTAGCATCCTGCGCCCGCACTGGATGCACCGGAGGTGATCTATGGCCACGTTCGTGCTTGTGCATCCAGCATGGTTCGGGAGTTGGTGCTGGAGAGACGTAACCGCCGCCCTCAACGCGGCGGGTCACGACGTCTATGCGCCGGCATTGACCGGTCTCGGTGAGCGCGCGCACCTCCTCAACAGAGACATCACGCTCGCCACGCACGTGCAAGATGTGGTCGATCAGATCGCCTCGAACGACCTCCACGACATCATCTTGGTCGGCAACAGTTCCGGCGGAACAGTCATCACGGCCGTCGCCGATCGAGTCCCCGATCTCATCGGGGGCCTCATCTATCTCGACGCATTCGTCCCCGCCGACGGCGAAAGCACGAGCAGCCTCATCCCGCCCGATCGGTGGGAGCAGCTCAAACAGTTTGCCGATGCCGAGGGCGACGGATGGCTGTTGCCCCGATGGGCTCCGATGCCCTGGGAGAACATCGTGCGAGACATCTGGCGCGTGCACGACGAGACGAAGTTTCAGTGGGTTGTCTCGGAGCTTCGCCCAACCCCGCTCACCCACTTCACGGATGCGGTTTCTCTGGTGAATACAGATCGTTTGCACGCGCACCGCGCCTACATCAGATGCCGAACCTCTCCGGCGCCCTTCGACAAGCCGGCAGCTATCGCAGAGAGCAGCCCGGATTGGACGTATCGCGAACGACCGTGGTCGCACATCCCCTTCATCACGCAGCCGGAAGAACTGGCGGAGCTGCTGCTCGAAGTCTGTACTTGAGATCCGGAGACGAACTCGACGTGGTGGCGGTGATGCCGCTAAAGAGACCCGTCCTTGACCTAGGGGCCCGGGGACCCCAACCTTGCCTCCGTGGAAGTCCCCGAGACGAGATATGCGGAATCCGGCGATGTCCATATCGCGTACCAGGTGCTCGGTGACGGGCCGCTCGACCTAGTGTACACGCCGGGTATCTGGTCCAACCTCGAGATCATGTGGGAATGGCCTGCTTGGTCGCGATACCTCAACCGGCTGGCGTCATTCGCACGCCTGATCCTTTTCGACATGCGCGGGATGGGATTATCGGACCGCGGCAATCAGCCTCCCATCCTCGAGCTTCAAGCGGATGACATGAACGCGGTCGTCGACGCCGCGGGGGCGGCGGCACCGGTGGTTTTCGGCGGCGCCCGCGGGAGTGCGATGGCGCTCTTGTTCGCAGCGACGCGGCCCGAGCGGACAAGAGCGCTCATCTTGTATGCACCGGTGGCGAGGACGCTTCGCGCGGACGATTGGCCGTCGGGCAAGACGGCAGAAGAGCAGGGACACTTCATAGAGCGCTTCACCGCGGAGATGGGAACCGGGGAGAACCTCGATCTCCAAGGTCCGTCGTTCGATCCTGCTTTCAAGAAATGGTGGGCGAGATTCGAGCGGCTTGTCGCCACGCCCGGTGCTTACCGAGAGCTCCAGAATATCTTCAGGGATCTCGACATACGGCAGGTGTTGCCACTCGTCCAAGCTCCCACCCTCGTCCTGCAACGAACCGGCGATCGGATCGTGAACGTCGCGCAAGGCCGTGCAGTCGCGGAACGGATCACCAATGCTCGATTCGTCGAGCTGCCCGGCAACGACCACATCCCTTTCCTCGGCGATTCGGACCTCATCGTCGACGAGATCGAAGAGTTTCTCACCGGCAGTCGTCCCCCGCCCCGCCAAGATCGTGTCCTGGCAACGGTCCTGTTCACGGACATCGTCGGTTCGACCGAGCGCGCATCCTCCATCGGTGATCGAGCCTGGCGCGACCTGCTCGAACGTCATCACGCCTTGGTGAGGCGAGAGCTTGCGATCTTCCACGGTCACGAGGTCGATACCGCAGGCGACGGGTTCCTTGCGACGTTCGACGGTCCTGCGCGCGCGATCCGCTGCGCACAATCGATCCGCGAAGCATTGACGTCGATCGACGTGGCGATCCGTGCCGGAATTCACACTGGAGAGATCGAGGTGCTAGACAACGGCATCGGCGGCATCGCCGTCCACATAGGCGCGCGCGTCGCCGCCCTAGCGGGCACCGGCGACATCGTCGTGTCGAGCACCGTCAAGGACCTCGTCGCGGGGGCAGGGATCGAGTTCGACGACCGAGGCGTGCACGCTCTCAAGGGCGTTCAGGATGAATGGAGGGTCTTCGCGGTTCGCTCTTAACCCGCGGAAGCTGTACTTGTGGAGGTGATCGGACTCGAACCGACGACCCCTACGTTGCGAACGTAGTGCTCTACCAACTGAGCTACACCCCCGGAAGTACGGGATGGTACCAGGGAGCCTGAGGCCTCGGTGAGCCGCGCGCCTAACCGCTGATGTCTTTGCGCGCGCGCTCGATCGCCTCTTGCACGCCGCGCTGCACGATGGTGATGGACAAGTCGCCCCGCGAGCGCTCCATGATCGACCGGGCCACGTCGGTCGACCGCCGCAATCCTCCGGTGATCGCGTCCGGGTAGTCCATCGAGACAAGCACGTAGTAGATGTCGTCCATGGCGGCGAGAAGCTCTTCGCCTCGCGCGAGATCGCCGTGTCGGATGATGTCGAGCAAGTGCCGGCGGATCTCGCCGATCGCTTCGGACAACCCGTTGAGATACGCGGCGTCGCCTACGGCCGCTTCCTCGGGCGTCGGCAACTTCTCGTTGTTGATGAACGCGTAGGTCGCAAGCGACTCCGCGTACTCCTTCTCGGCGTCGTGCAAGAAACCCGCGTGATAGATGTCGGGGTACGGCTTCATCGCCGCGCGCGCAGCATCAAGCTGCTCGCGCGCCTGGCCTTGAAGCTCGCGCGCGAGATCCATCTCGCCGCGATGCACCGCTCGTATGGAATTGGCGCAGAAGCGGATCGCGTGACGCGACGCGGCTAGGCCTTTCTCGCGCGCAGCGCTCTTCGCGTCGAGACGTTTACGGATGTTGGCAGAGATCTCAGAGAGGTCCACGGCCGTATCGTAACCCGCTTAGCTGGAGATGCCGGCGTCGCGCGCGGGCTGCTCGCCAGAAGGAACCGGTGCCGGAAGTGGCACCACCCTCTGTTCGGAGGTGTGCCAGCGGCGCAATTGCCATACGTACGCGGCCAATCCGAGATCGGCCGCCAGGTTCACCCAAAGGAAGTAATGCAACCCTGGGATCACGCCGAGGATCAACGACGCGAAGACGACGATGAGCAACCGGAGGAAGTTCCGTCGGCGTCGTTGGATCACGAGGTTGCGCCGGCGCTTCGGTCCTTGCGGCATGTCCTTCGGCACCATCACCCATCGGCCCGGGATCTCCGTCCGGCCGTGGCGCGCGCTCGCGAGGATGCCCATCGATCGCTCGAAGTTACGGACGCCGTCGAGCGGCGAGGATTCGAATCGTGGCTTGAGCAGGGAGGGGACTAGAACGACGGCCCACGCGAGGGCCAAAAGGAGGATCACCCAGATGCTCAGCCGCGAGCCTCCCTGTTGATCGGATGGCTACCTTCACGGCGAGCATAACCCCCTCATTTTCCGATTCAAGGACCCTCGAATCGCGCATCGCTGAAGCTGAAGCGGGGAAAGCGGGGAAAAACCTCAAGCAGGGCGGCGGTGCTGCCGCAGGTCTACACCAACTTCTTACGGATAGCGAAATCCGCAAGGAAGTCGAGGAACTCCGCGCGCAGATCTTCACGCTCGGCTGCAAGCTCGACCGTCGCGCGCAAGTAGTCCAGCTTGCGCCCGATGTCGTAGAACGTGCCGTCGAAGATGTAGCCGTAGACGGCCTGCGCCAACGCAAGGTTGCGGATCGCGTCCGTCAGCTGGATCTCACCGCCGACGCCCGGCGGCGTCGCGCGCAATGCGTCGAAGATCTCCGGCGTGAGCACGTAACGCCCGATCGCCCCCAAATTGGACGGCGCAACATCGACTGCGGGCTTCTCGACGATGTCGACGACCTTCACCAGCTGGTCGTCGATCGGCTCGAACGCTGCGATCCCGTACGCGGATACCTGATCGCGCGCGACCTCTTGCAGCGCGACGACGCTCCGACCGTACTGCTCGTACACCTTCACCATCGGCTCGAGCAGCGGATCGACCATGATGTTGTCTCCGAGCAACACCGCGAACGGCTCGCCGCCCACATGCCGCTCGGCAACCAAGACCGCATGCCCCAAGCCTTTCGGTTCCTTCTGGCGGATGTAGTGGATGTCGGCCATGTCGCTGATCGCGCGCATCGCTTCGGCCTGGTCGGTGTTCCCCTTGCCTTCGAGCATCCGCTCGAGCTCCATCGAACGGTCGAAGTGATCTTCGAGCGAGCGCTTCCCACGGCCGGTCACGATCAAGATGTCGGTGATGCCCGCGCCGACCGCTTCCTCGACCACGTACTGGATGGTCGGCTTGTCGACGACGGGCAACATCTCCTTCGGCTGCGCTTTGGTAGCCGGAAGGAACCGGGTGCCGAGCCCGGCTGCGGGGATAACTGCCTTGGTTACGGTCATGGCCCGAAGGTTGCCGCAGTGTACGGAGCGCCCCGGCGCGCGGGCAATCCCTAGAAACCGAGCTCGTCTGCTCCGACCACGCGGTCCCTGCCGCGCGCCTTCGCTTCGTACATCGCTTTGTCGGCAGCATCGACCAAAGCTTGCTGGGTTAAACCATGCTCTGGGTACGAGGCATACCCGATAGACACGGTGACCTCGATCGGCTCATCGTCGTCTTCGCCGAAGGGCGTCGAGGCAACCTCCTCGCGGATCTTCTCCGCCACGATCCGCGCCCCCTGCAAGCCGGTCTCCGGCAGGATCAGCACGAACTCCTCGCCGCCGTAGCGCGCGAGCGTGTCGATGTTCAGCCGCGTGTGCATGACGACACGGCGCGCAAGCTCGATCAAGGTTGTATCGCCGCGTTGGTGGCCGAACCGGTCGTTCACATCTTTGAAACGGTCGATGTCGATCATCAACAACGAAAGACGGTGCTCGAACCGAACGGCCGCTGCGAAGTGCTGCGCCATCTGCATCTGGAAATAGCGGTAGTTCCAGATGCCGGTCAGCCCGTCGGTGATCGACAAGCGCTGCGCCTCTTGGTGCAGCAACACGTTCTCGATGCCGACGCCTGCTTGTCGTGCGAGCGACGTTATCGTGTCTAGGTCTTCGTCGCGGAACGGCTCGTTGTTCTGCCGTCCGTATATGACCAACACGCCGAGCAGCTGCGACTGGCTCTCCAATGGAACAGCAAGCGCCGTCGCTTCGGTCGGCTCCGGGTCTTCCGGAACCGGCGCGTCGGCGGATGGGATCACGACCGCTTTGCGGTGCTCGGCCGCCCAACCGACCAAACCGCGTCCAAGCGCGATGCGTTGCTCTGCGATCTGCGGCGCCAGGTGGCGGCCGACCTTTACGTACAGCTCGTTGCGGCGCGCGCTCAACAGGAACACGGCGCCGGCCTTCCCCTCGACCGCGACCAACGCGGTTTCCAGCACGACCGAAAGCATCTTGCGCATGTCCACGTGCGTGACGCGCAACGCTTCACCGAGCCGCCGAACCGAGCGGCGCACTTCGTCACGCGACGTATCCGCTTCGGTGGTTTGCGCGCGCAGGTTCTCGACGATCTGGTTCAGCGAGCTTGCGAGCGCCCCGACCTCATCGTCGGTTCGCGCGTGCGCGCGCGCCGAGAGATCTCCCCGTGCGACCCGCGAAGCCGCATCGCTCAAGTCACCGAGAGGGCGGGCAAGCACCTCCGCAACCGCGAAGGCGACGACCAAACCCACGACGATGATGATCCCAAAGGCGAGCAACCGGTCGCGCGTGGGTATGGGAACGACGAGCAGCGCGACTCCGGCCGACACGGCCAGCACGACCGCGAAGGCCGCGAGCAACCTTGCTCTTAATTTCATCGCCGCCCTAGGGAACGGATGGACATATGAGAAGGCATCGGGGTTCTAGGGTCAAAATTGGGCATCTAACAGAAATCTCGGACCTCGACGGCGCGAACTGTACCCGGCCGCCGATTTATGGCTTACTGACCCGGCATGGAAACAGCCGTTAGAAAAGCAACGATCCGCCGGCTGGTCCTGTCTCGCCGCGGGCAGCTCGACCCCGCCGACCGGGCGCAACGTGGAGCTGCTTTGATCGAGCGGCTGCTCGATCTGCCCGAAGTGTCCGAAGCCGATCCCGTGCTCGCCTTCGTATCGATCACCTCGGAAGTGCCGACCGCCATGCTGCTCGACGCGGTCCTGAAGACGGGCAAACGGCTGCTCCTTCCCTATGTCGCGGACGACGGTGCGCTGCGCGCGGCGGCCATCACGTCGCTCGACGAGCTCGAGCCCGGCTACCGCGGCATCCCCGAGCCGCGCGCGCGCCTGCCGGTCTCCCCCGACTCGGCCGGCGTGGTGATCGTGCCCGGCGTCGCGTTCGACGAGCACGGCAACCGCCTCGGTTACGGCGGCGGCTTCTACGACGTCTTCCTTCGAGCAGCCGGCGACGTCCCCCGCGTCGGGATCTGCTTCGAAGTGCAGGTCGTCGATGCGATCCCCCTCGACGACCACGACGAAGCGGTGGACGTCGTCGTCACGGAAGAGCGCACCATCCGCCGCAAGCGGCTCGGGTAGGCACCCGTTTCTCCCTTGTACACTGGCCTCGTGCCCACCTACGAGTACGAATGCACCAATTGCCATCGTCGCTACGAGGTCGTTCAGCGGTTCACCGATCCCCCGCTCGAGACCTGTGAAGCCTGCGGCGGCAAGCTCAAGCGCATCTACCACCCCGTCGGAGTCGTCCTGAAAGGCTCCGGCTTCTACTCGACCGATAACCGCTCCCGGAAGGCCCTGAGCCCGTCGTCCAAGGACAAGGAGGGCGGCTCGTCGTCCGAGAAGTCGGATAAATCCGAGTCGAAGCCCGCTGAGAAATCGGAGGCGAAGCCGGCCGCGAAGAAGAAGGACTCGGGCGGCGGCGCCGGGTCACAAGCGTCGTAGTGGCTGCGCGCGCAGAGATCGGCGTCTTCGGCGGGTCCGGCTTCTACTCATTCCTCACCGACGCGACCAAGCACGCCGTCGCAACGCCCTACGGTGACCCCTCGGCACCGATCGTGATCGGAACCATCGCCGACCGTCGCGTTGCATTCATGCCCCGCCACGGGCTGAAGCACGAATACCCGCCGCACAAGCTGCCTGCGCGCGCCAACCTTTGGGCGATGCACGAACTCGGGGTGACGCGTTTGCTCGCGCCGACGGCCGCCGGATCGCTGCAGCCGCACGTGAAGCGCGGCGACTTCGTGGTCTGCGATCAGCTGGTCGACCGCACGTCGGGCCGTCCGTCGACGTTCTACGACGGCCCCGAAACGACGCACATCTCGCTGGCCGACCCCTACTGCCCGGAGATGCGCGCGATCGCGATCGAGTGTGCGCGCGCGCAAGACATCTCGGTCCACGAAACCGGAACCGTTGTGGTGATCGAGGGTCCGCGCTTCTCGACGCGCGCGGAGTCGCGCTGGTACTCGCAGAACGGCTGGCACGTGATCAACATGACGCAATACCCCGAAGCGGCGCTCGCGCGCGAAATGCAGATCTGTTATTGCAACATCTCGCTGATCACGGACTACGACGTCGGCGTGGAAGGTATGCCGCCCGTTTCCGTGCCCGAAGTCATCGGGGTCTTCAACGACAACAACGCGCGTCTGCGCGACCTGCTGTTCGCGATCATCCCGCTCCTTCCCGTCGAGCGGGCCTGTCCCTGCGCCACCGCGCTTGACGGCGCGCGCGTCGGCCACTAGCGGAACGTGAGCCTTCTGCATGCGCTCGTCCTCGGCCTCGTCCAAGGACTGACGGAGTTCATCCCCGTTTCGTCGAGCGGCCACCTGCAACTGGTGCCGTTCATCTTCGGTTGGAAGACCCCGAGCGTTGCGTTCGATGTCGCGGTGCATTTCGGCACGCTGCTCGCCGTCGTCTATGTGTTCCGTGAAGAAGTGATGCGACTGATCCGCACGGTGATTCATTGGCGTGATGCGGGCGACGCCGACCGGATGCTGCTGCGTCTGATCGTTATCGGAACGATCCCCGCGGTCATCGTCGGCGCGGCGCTGAACCACTGGGTCGAGAGTGTGTTCCAGCGGCCGGTCGTGATCTCACTGCTGCTCGGCGTTACCGGGTACCTGCTGCTGTCGGCCGAGACGAAGGCCGAAGCTCGCACGGAGCCTGCGCGCGCGATCGACGAGCTGACGAACCGCGATGGCGCGATCGTCGGCGGGTGGCAAGCGTTCTCGATCTTGCCGGGAGTGTCGCGCTCGGGCGCCACGATCGGCGGGGCGATGCGGCTCGGGATCTCGCGCCAAGCGGCCGCCCGTTACTCGTTCCTATTGTCGATCCCGGTCATCGCAGGCGCGATCCTGTTCAAGCTGCCGGACATGGTCCACAAGGCCGGAGCGACCGGGGTCGGGCCGTTCATCGTCGGGATCTTGATGTCGGCGCTGTCCGGCTTCGTGGCGGTGAAGTGGTTCTTGCGGATGATCCGGCTGAAGGGCCTTCGGCCCTTCGGGGTGTACTGCTTCTTCGCGATGGTGGCCGGGCTCATCACCGCGCTGGCGCGCGGGTAGCCTTCCGACAACTCTGCCCGTTCGGGCCTGTCGAGCGTGCCAAGAACCCGGCTCAATAGAGCAAGGCAACTGGGGGATCGAAGGGACGGACGATGAACGAGCAATCTCGCACCACGTGGGCGCGGTTGCGATGGCCTACCGCTGCCATCGCGATCCTTGCGGTCGGCGTTTGGGGGTTCTTCGTCGGCCGCATCGGGAGAAACGGACCCGAAGCCTCGCTCTCGGACAAGCCCACGCCGTCGGCAACCGCAATAACGTCTCCTTCGACGAGCCCGACAGGATCCTCTGCGCCGCTGGCAGCGGCGTGCACTGCACCCGATGGAGGCGAGATGAGCTTGCTTTCGAAGCAAGCCTTCCTCGCGCGCCTCGTTGGAAAGTGGCAACTGTGCTCGAGCAAGTCAATCTTCGGCACCAAAGATGCTGGAATCGAATTCACGGCCGACGGTCACTGGTACAAGCTCGACGGAACTCTCGGCACGGGGTTCACGCGCGAAACCGGGTTCGATCACCAGGGAACCTGGACCCCGATCGACCGCAGCGGCCCGGGCAGTCAGCAACCCTGGCAATTGGACTTCAAGATCGACGGGAGTGGCACCATCTTCACCGGGCCGGCGTTCGCCGTCAGCGTTCCGAAGATGCGGCTCGACAACTACGCGATCCTCGCCGACTACGTCAGAGTCGACATCCCTGCCGGCGGACCCACTTGGCCCGACTCGGTGCCTTCGGGTTACGTGCAGCGCGCCGGCGCCCAGGCGGCGTTCGCGATAGACGTGCCGAAGGATTGGAAGGGCGGTTGGTTCGAAGGGGTATGGGACTTCGAGCCGAAGGGGTTCCCATCGACTTCCGAGGGCGGAAACACATTCGCTCTCACCGTGACGCTTGAGCCGGGGAGATACCAAGACGCGTTCGTTGGGAAACAGACGAGTCCGATCACGATCGAGGGCCGTAACGCGGTGACGACGTCTCCCGACGCGTTGCACACGCTCTATGCGATCGAATGGACCGGCTGCTCGAACTATGCGACATCGTGTTCGAGCCCCACCATCCAACGTTTGATCATCCGGTTGTTCGCGTCGACGCAGCAACTATGGGACGCGTACAAGATGCTCGGGACTCGAGCAGCACTTACGGTGCACGGGTATGACGGATCCGACCCTGCACATGGCCTCGTGACCGGCGGCAGCAAGAGCAACTCATACATACGAGCCCTGACGCGCTTCCTGGATGCGCGCGCCGAGGGCATCGGCGCCGAACCATTCATGTGCTGCTCCGCGCCGAAGAACTACCAGTCGATCGGAGGGCTTTACGATCTAAAGGGGGACGACATCGTGTCGTACGAGGCTCATGTCGACTCCCGGCCGGTTGCCGCACCTGCATCGATGGGCTTCGATGTCACGATCCACCTCGCGAGCGGCAAGACGCGTGCCGAATTCGTTACCGTTGGGTACGAGAGTGGCCAGACGTCCTCGACGGTTGCTCCGAAGATCCGGAGCGCTTGTACGGGCTGCTGATCTCTATCTTTCGGCTCCCGCCGCGATGGTCGCATCGATCTGCGCGCGCCGGGCGTCGAGCTCCTCCGCGATCTGCTCGTCGGCCGCCGACAGCTCGTCCGGTACCACGTCCTGGAACCCGATCACGCCCATCTCTTCATAAAGGGCGCGCACCTTGGGGCCCCACAAGCCGATGTCCTTGACCGTAGGCACGATCCGGCTGAATAGCATCTGCCGGAAGACTCGCGTCATCTCGGCGTTGCGGACGTAGTCGAGGCACTCTTCGGTGTCGAAGCCGAGGTTCTCCCACACTTCCTGCGCGAGGAAACGTGCGTACATCAGCCGTGAGGCTTCACACACGAAGTCTTCGCGCTCGTCTCGCTCGGCTTGCGTCATCTGCGGGTACACGTCGCGAAGTGCCAAACGCCCGAACGCCACGTGACGCGCCTCGTCCTGCATCACGTATGTGTTGAGCGCTTTCGCGAGAGGCTCTTCGGAGTAGTCACGGATCAGCGAGAATGCTGCCAGTGCCAGTCCCTCGATCATAATCTGCATGCCGAGGTACGTGAAGTCCCATCGCGAGTCACTGAGGATCTGATTGAGCAGCGTCTTCAGGTGCGGGTTGATCGGGTAGGCCAGCTCGATCTTCGTACGCAGGTAGCGGTCGTACACCTCGACATGACGGGCCTCGTCCATCACCTGTGTCGCGGCGTAGAACTTCGAGTCGATGTCCGGCACCGACATGACGATCTTCGCCGTACAAACGAGAGCGCCCTGCTCGCCGTGTAGGAACTGCGAGTTCAGCCATGCACCGGTGTGGTGTCGAACAGTTGCTCTCTCGTCTTCGTTCAGGCGCTCCCACGTGGGCGACCCGAAGATCGGGATGTAGTAGTCGGGGGCGTTCTTTTCACCGCGCGGATCCACTTCGATCGACCAGTCCAGCCGCTCAGCCGCGTCCCACTGCTTCTGTTTTCCCTTGCTGTACAGCGTGAGCAGCCGGTCGCGCGTTTGGTCGTACTCCCACTGGAACGCGGTGCTGAGGTGTCCCGGGACCTCCCAGCTCGTCTCGCTAAGCGCTTGCGCGTAGTAGTCCGTGCTCATGACTGGCCTCCGGGATGATCGGACAGACCGTTGCAGACGAGCTCTGCAAGGCTTGCAGCAACGACTTCGTTCGCTTCGTCGGGCGGCGAGATCGCATACGAGATGAACACGCGCGCGCAGATCTCGGCGGCGCGGTGACGCAGACGCTCCGGCACGTGCGCTGCGCGCGTCGCCAGCACCTGCTCGGTCAGCTTCATCCCCATGCTCATGACCGGGTTCGCTTCGACGGTCAGGAAGGGAAGCAGCTCTTGGGGCTCGGTTGCCATGACTTTGTCGAGCAGCGGGTGCTCACGGAACGTCTTCAGGCTCATCGTGAACGCGGCTTCGAGCGCCGGCCGCAGTTCCGCGTGCGGTTCGATCGCCGTGCGGACGCGCGCGACGAGGCGCTCCTCTTCGCGAAGGACGAGCGCCGCGAGGAGATCGTGTCGGCTCGGGAAGTAGCGGTACAGGGTCTGCCGAGAGAGGCGCGCTTCTCTCGCGACGTCGGCGATAGTCGTGCGTCCGAGACCGAAGCGCTCCGCACAGGCGAAGACGGCGTCGAGGATGCGCGCGCGCGTCGCGTCTTCAGGGGCCGGTGCTTCGACCTCGTAGAGAGGGGTCTCCTCCATGGGGATGTGACACTAGAACGGAAAGTGTCACATTGTCAATGGTGCAGCTCAGAGCAGTGATTCGATCTCGTCGAGGTCCTCGTCGGTCAGTGTGACGTCGCCGGCTTTGGCGTTCTCTCCGGTGTGGCCGACAGAGCGGGAACCAGCGATCGCGGCCGTGACACCGGGCTGCTCGAACGTCCAGGCAAGAGCCAGCTGTGCGACCGTGATCGCTCGGTCTGCAGCGAGGCGCTTCAGCTGTTCGACCAGATCGAGGTTCTTCTTCAACGCCTTGGGCGCGAACATCGCTTCGTAGTTCCCCATCCCGATCTTGCCGCTCCGCCAATCGTCGTCGGCGAACTTCGTATCCTTCGTGATCGCGCCGGTCAGCAACCCGAACCCCAGCGGTCCGTAGGCGATCGAACCGGTCCCATTCTTCTCACACCACGGCAGCAGATCGTCGAGAGGTCCTCGGTGCAGCATCGAGAAATGCGGCTGCAATGAGTCGACGTGGCGGATCTTCTCGCATCGCTGCAACAGATCCATGTTGAAGTTCGACACGCCGATCCACCGAACAAGTCCGTCGTCGACGAGCTGTGCCATCGCCTGCCATGTCTCCTCAATCGGCGTGTTCGAGTCGGGCCAATGCAGCTGGTACAGGTCGATCACGTCGCGACCCAAGCGTTTCAAGCTCTTCTCAGCGCCCGCGCGCACGCTCGCGGCATCGAACCCGGTTCCGTTCGGCGTCGGCGCGAGCTTCGTGAACACCAACACGTCGGGGTGGTCGCGCACGGCCTCCCCGACGAGCTCCTCCGAGCGCCCGCGCCCGTACACCTCCGCCGTGTCGATCCAAGTCATCCCTGCCTCGAAACCGGCCTGCATAGCCTTGATGACGTGCTCATCTTCCGGGCCGGGGCCCCAGAACTGGCCGCCGGCTTCCCATGCGCCGAAGCCCACGACTGAGATCTCGGGTCCGTTCTTTCCGAGCTTCTGCTTCTTCATCGCACCCTCCCTATTTCCCGCTCGAACAGCCCCGCCGCCCCCATCATTCCCCGGAACGACCGGGGCGAGCCACCTCGGTAGACTCAACGCGTGGGCCAACGGGCGGCTTTCTTCGACTGTGACAAGACTCTGATCCCCGGGTCGAGCCTTTACCTGCTCGCGCGCGGGATGTACGAGCGCGACTTCATCCGGGTTCGTCAGATCGCCGGCTTCGCATGGGGCCAGCTTCGTTACCAGCTCTTCGGCAAGGAGCTGATGAACAAGGTCGGCGACATCCAGGAGTCGGCGTTGCAGTTCGTGAAGGGACGCCACCAGGACGAGCTTCGTTCGCTCGGCCGGGAGATCGCGGAGGAGCGCATCCTCCCCCGCGTATACGAAGACATCGCGCGCGTCATCGAGCAGCACATGGCCGAAGGCACCGAGACGTGGCTGCTGACGGCTGCTCCTCAGGAAATCGCAGACGTGATCGCGCAAGGGCTAGGGATGACCGGCGCGATGGGAACCGTCTCCGAGTTGGACGACGCAGGCATCTACACCGGCCAGCTCGCAGGCCCGTTGCTGCACGGCCCCGAAAAGGCGAAAGCAGTCGAGCGGCTTTCCCGTGAACGCGATCTCGACCTGTCGATCAGCGACGCGTATTCGGATTCGAAGAACGACCTGCCGCTGCTCGAGTCGGTCGGCCACCCGCACGCGGTCAACCCCGATCCAGAGCTGAAGCGCATCGCGCGCGCGCGCGGCTGGCCGATCCAAGACCTGCGGACGCGGCGGCGCGCGCTACTCATCGGCGTCCCGTCGACGCTCGGCGCCGTCACGATCTTCGGTGCCGGCGTTGC
>DATGHY010000087.1:0-28400 GCA_035307625.1 Actinomycetota bacterium | reverse complement strand
GTGCCGCTCCTTCCGCTTCAGATGCTGTGGCTGAACCTGCTACCCGACGCGCTCCCGGCTCTAGCGTTGGCGGTCGATCCTCCAGATCCCGACCTCATGAAGAGGCCACCCAGGCGGAAGTCGGACCATCTTCTATCCGGCCCTCGCCTGCGCACCTTGCTGGTGCGCGCGTTTCTCATCTCAAGCGCAGCTCTTGGAAGTCTCGCAGTCGCGCATTTCGTTTGGCATCAACCGTGGACGCATGCTCGCTCGTCCATGTTCTGTTCCCTCATAGTCGCGCATCTCTTCTACGCGTTCGCCGTTCGGCGACCCCACGCGCACGCGGGCCGGCCAAATAGATGGTTGTGGGCCGCAGTCGCCGGCGGGATCGCTCTGCAGTGCGCGGTCGTGTCGGTTCCCGTCCTTCAGAGGATCTTCTCAACCGTCTGGTTGTCTCCGAAGGAGTGGCTCCTGGTCGCAGCCGCGGGAACTGCGCCCGTTGGTTTCATCTACATGTTGAAGAGGCGGTCGGAGCACGCCTCTCAAACCGCCTCAGCCTAGAAGGTCCATCACGGGTACGAGCGTCCGCTCTCAACGCAGCCGGTCGATCTCGCGCTGAACTTGCTGCTCGCTCGGCTGCTTGCTGTAGACGTCCCACCCGTTCAGGATCACACCGACTCCCCAGCCCAGGATCGGAAACACCGGCCAGAAGAAACCTGCACCCGTCACGGCCCAGATCCCGATGACCATGGCATTGATCACGACATATGCAACGACGTGTGATCGGAAATCGTGCTTCTTCTTCAATGCTGCAAGCGCTCGGCTCCGCAGCTCCTTATCTTCAGTGACGCCCATCATGATGACCACCCTCCTCGTCGCCTCCAGCATCAAGGGAGCGGCGGGAGCGCAGAAGGGTATCCCGGACCTCAGCCTCGAGGACCTATGCCGGGGCGGCCATCCTCTGAGCTAGCCCTTGCGGTAGCGGTTGACCGCGATCGATCCGAATACGGCCACGATGGCCGCCGACCACAGCAGCGCGCGCGCGATGTAGAAACCGGACGTATGCCCTAACGCGGCGGAGCTGTGCGAACCGAGCACCAGCGTGCGCACCGCGTCCACCATGTACGTCACCGGC
Source organism: Actinomycetota bacterium (assembly GCA_035307625.1). GTDB lineage: Bacteria > Actinomycetota > AC-67 > AC-67 > AC-67 > AC-67. The sequence goes on along the minus strand of DATGHY010000087.1, from coordinate 27,286 downwards.
TGATGCGCAGCGACGGCACGGAGGGGGCCCGGCATCGAGCTGACCGGCACGAACGCGCTCGACACGAAGGTGAAGGGGACGAGCATCAACGACATCCCCTGCGCCGCTTGTGCGTTCCCCGCATACATCCCCAGCGTTATGAAGACCCATTCGAACGCGAACGAGAACACGACGATCAGAGCGAACGCGAAGATGCCGTTCGCGACCGACCCACCCAGTCGGAACCCGATCCCGAAACCGATGATCGTCATGATCGTGAGACCCCAGAGCTGGGTTCCCGTGTCGGCCAGCGCGCGTCCCGTCAGGACCGCTGCGCGCGGGATCGGGAGCGAACGAAGCCGGTCGAAGAATCCCTGATCGAGATCCTCTGCGATGGCTCCGGCCGACATCATGCCTTGCCAGATGATCCCGGTCGTGATGAAACCGGGAACGAGGAAGTTCACATAGCTGACGCCGCCGGCCTGGATAGCGCCGCCGAACACGTAACGGAAGATGAGCAGGAACATCGCGCCCTGGACCGTTCCGACGACGACGAGCTGAGGCGTACGGATGAACTTGAGGAACGTGCGGCGCGCGATGACTGTCGTGCTCGACAGCAATGAGGCCTTGTTACCACTGATCGTTGCGGTTGCGGTTGCCATCACAGTCTCCGATCTCATGCACCGCGGGATTTACGGCCCTTGGGCTCTTCCTCTTCTTCAAGCGCCTGGCCCGTAAGCGCGAGGAAGACCTCATCGAGCTTCGGCTGGCGCAATGCGACGTCGTCCAAGACGATGTTCAAGGACTCCAAATGCTTGAGCGCATCTTGGAGCAGCTCGAGGCCACCTTCTACGCTGAGCGTGACGCGTCGCGTCGAGTCGTCGACCTGCGGCTCGCTGCCGTCGACTTGCGCGAGAACCTTGGCCACCTGAGCGAGGTCGTCGCGTTCGCGTACCGCGACTTCGATCACGCTTCGTCCCGCGCTCTGCTTCAGCTGCGCCGGCGTCCCCGCCGCGATCGCCTTGCCGTGGTTGATCACGACCATCTGACTCGCGAGACGATCGGCCTCATCGAGGTACTGGGTCGTGAGCAGTACATCGGTTCCCTCGTCCACGAGCGACCGGATCGCGTCCCACAGGTCGAGCCGGCTCTGCGGATCGAGACCCGTGGTCGGCTCATCGAGGAGCAGCAGCCTCGGCGAACCAACGAGGCTCGCACCCAGGTCGAGCTTCCTTCTCATCCCGCCCGAATACGTCCGCGCGAGCCGGTCCGCGGCATCAGTCAATCCCATCTGCTCGAGAACCTTCGTGGTGCTTGCGCGCGCGGTTCCTTTGTTTTGGCCGAAGAGTCGCGCGACCATCTCGAGGTTCTCCCGGCCGGTCATCGCCGGCTCGATCGCTGCGAACTGTCCCGCCAATCCGATCGTCTGCCGCACCGCACCGGGGTCGCGAAGAACGTCGTGCCCGAACACACGGAGCGTCCCCTCGTCGGGACGGATCAACGTCGCAACGGAGCGCACGAATGTGGTCTTGCCCGCACCGTTGGGACCGATCACGGCCAGGATCTCTCCCTGTTCCGCAACCAGGTCCAAGCCGTTCAGAGCAAGCGTCTTCCCGAACCGCTTCACAACTCCGGATGCCTCGATCGTTGCCGTCATCTCATGCCCCTATCCGTCTCGCGCCGTTCGGCGCGCCCTTCACACACAACTATGACCGAAGTTCGGGTGGAAATGTGACCCAGCGCGGCAGGACCCGCGTTCGAGCGACTCGCGATGACATCCCGCCCCCTCCTTTCGGACCCCGACGCAGGCCCTCCCCCCATGATCACTTCCGTTGCAGCGTCAGTATCGCGACCTCAGACGCCTGTTGCACCTGGACGAGCTGCAGGTGATTCGGAGAGGCGCCCTCTGCGAACAGCCTCTTGCCGGAGCCGAGCACAACGGGGAACACCATCAGCCTGAGCTCGTCGACGAGATCTCCGTCGAACAAAGCGTGACACAGTCGGACACTGCCGTTCACCAAGAGGTCGCCGTCGCCTTGATCCTTCAGGGCGGCCACTTCCTGTGAGACATCACCGGTAAGCACGGTCGAGTTGTTCCACGATGGATCCTTGAGCGTCGAAGACACGACGTACTTCTTCATGCCGTTGAACTTGTCCGCGAACCCAACCTCGTCGGTCCGAGACGGCCACGCTGCAGCGAAGCCCTCGTACGTTTTCTTGCCGAGCAGCAGCGCGTCGCTCGCCATCACTTCGTCGAGCTTGAACTTGTCGCCCGCGGGGCCGCGGTCGTATGCGAACGCCCATCCGCCGCCGGGCATCTTCTCGGAGCCGCCCGGATCCTCCACGACCCCATCGAGGGTTATGAACTGCGAAACCACTAGTTTTCTCACGGCACCCTCCGTCTATCGATTCGCCGGCGCTTGTTGAACGGTCCAGCTGTTCCCATCTGGGTCGTCGAAGAAGATGAACGAGTTCCAATCGCCCCCATGACCGGGGGCCCAGCCGCCATCCTCGACGTGACGCACCTCGCTGACGTCGACGCTGTTATCCGCCAGCTGCTTGCGCGCGACGTCAACATCAGCGACGACCAACTGCAGACCCTTCAGCGATCCGGGTTCTCCTCCAGACAGCCCGACGCCGATCGATATCGAGCAGCCCGATCCCGGCGGGGTTAGCTGGACGATGCGGAACCCATCGCCCATCGATCGGTCGACGTCCACGTTGAAGCCGACTTGCTCGCTGTAGAACTTCTTCGCGCGATCCACGTCCGAGACGGGCACGACCACGACTTCGAGCTTCCAATCCATGGTGCATCCTCTCTCGTAGTTCTCTCGAGCTTCTTTCATACAGGCGACTGGCGACAGGCTGCTCGTTCGACATTTGTTCTTGTCTTTTTTCTGTTGACGAGGCGGCCGGGTCGATTTCATCGGCCCCGGTTCGTCCTTATATTGGAGTTCGAGAAGGAGGGGAACATGGCCACGTACCTGCTGGCGTATCACGGCGGCGGCATGCCCGAGAGCGAAGCCGAGCAAGCTCGCGTCATGGCGGCTTGGGGCAAGTGGTATCAGAAGCTGGGGAAAGCGGTCGTCGACGGCGGGAACCCGGTCGGCCAGGCGAAGACGATCGCGAGCACCGGCCGGATCACCCGGGGCGGGGGCAAGAACCCCATCACCGGCTACACGATCATCAAGGCGAAGGACCTCGACACGGCGGCTAGGCTCTCCAAGGGTTGCCCGGTTTTGAAGAGCGGCGGCAGCATCGAGGTGTGCGAGACGTTCGACGTCATGTGAACAACTGCTCGGAAGCCCAGACCTGCGATCGCGCCACAGGCCGATCGCAGGTCTGCTTTGTGCACGACCCGTGATGCACCGACCTCGAGAGACCGACGACAAACCATGACAAACGGCATCAGGTTCTCCTCATCGGCTACCGCCCGCGAATCGCTCCTTCGGACTATGGGCGTCACTGTGCCAAGGCTTTAATGTCGATACGTCCGTTGTCGAAAACCTAAATGGAAAGAAATGGGCTCGATGTCGAGCCTCGGGCATTTCTCGAAGGGGAGAGCCGATGGGTTCCCGTCGCGTCCTAGGCACGTTCGGCTTGGACCGGCGTGCGCGCGCGAAGGTGCGTAAGGGCGCTCTCTCGTCTGCGGTAACCGCGGCTGATTGGAGCTTGCTCGAGCTGATCCCAGAGGCCGCCCTCGCGCTCGCCGATGATGGCGCCATCGCGGGAGCCAACGACCCTGCTGCAGTGATGTTCGGCTGCGCAACGGGCGAGCTCATCGGCACCATCGCGCAGTCGCACTTCGTCGACTCCGGCGGCAGAGAAGAACAGTCGCGAGGCCTTTCGAGATTCCGCGCGCGCCAACACCTGCGCGCGCGTCGCGCGGACGGGTCTACGTTCCCCGTCGAAGCATCCCTCAAAGAAGTGACTGGTCCGTGGGGCACGGCATACATCGTGGTTCTGCGCGACACGAGCGCGGCGGCGAAAGCAGATTCGCTAAAAACGGCGGAGAAGATCATCCTCGAGATGATCGCCGCGGGGCAGCCGCTCGAAAAGATCTTGACGACGCTGGCGCTGACGATCGAGTCCGTGTCCGAGAACATGCTCGTTTCGATCTTGCTCATGCAGCCCGACGGCCGGAACCTTGCACACGGCGCCGCGCCGAGCCTTCCCACGGGCTATCTCGACGAGCTCGGCCTCGTACCGGTGGGACCCAACGTTGGATCGTGCGGCACCGCAGCGCACAGCAGGCAGCTCGTGGTCGTCCGCGATATCGAGAACGACGTACGGTGGAAGGACTTCAAGGATCTAGCGCTCAGCCACGATCTGCGCGCCTGCTGGTCGAACCCGATCATCTCTGCCGACGGCTCCGTGCTCGGCACGTTCGCTCTGTACTACCGCGAGCCGCGCGCGCCTCTCGACGATGACCTGACGCTCGTGCAGCGTGCGACACACCTCGCGGGGATCGCGATCGAACGCGACCGCGCCGAGCAGCTGCGCCGCACGACCGAAGGTCGGTACCGCACCCTCTCCGAGCTGACGTCTGACTTCGCGTACGCGTTCTCGTTCGAAGAGGACGGATCCGCGAAGATCGACTGGATCACCGAAGCATTCACGCGGATCACCGGCTACGACCTCGAGGAGTGGGAGAACCGCGGCGCCTGGCGCGGGCTGCTCCACCCCGACGATCTGCTGGCGTTCGAGCAAAGGCTCCCCCGTTTGCTGCGCGGCGAGGAGGTCTCGTCCGAGTTCCGCATCATCACGAAGAGCGGAGACGTGCGCTGGCTCTCGGTCTTCTCGCGACCGATCTGGGATGACGAGCACCATCGCGTGACCGGCGTCGTCGGCGCCGCGCAGGACTTCACGACACGCAAGGAGGCTGAGGATGCGAAGACGATGTTCCTCGCGACGGCGTCGCACGAGCTGAAGACACCTCTTACGGTGATCCACGGCTTCGCGCAGCTCATGGGAAAGACCGACGTGAACTCGAGCGAAACGGAGCGCGAAGCTGCGGATGCGATCGAGCGGCGCGCGCGCCAGCTCAACACGATCCTCGACCGCATCCTGCTGTCCAGCCGGATCGAGACCGGTCGCACGCAAGTCACGCTCGGTGAGGTGGACCTCGCGTCGATCCTCGATGACAGCGTCACGGCCCTGCATGCAGCAACGCGGCGAGAGGTTACGTTCACGCGCAGCGAGCTGCCGTCCGCCTGGGCCGACGGGAACGCGACCACCACCGTCATCGATCACCTGCTCGATAACGCCGTGAAGTATTCGCCGGACGGCGGCCCGATCACCGTGCGCACGCGTGTCGACAAGGGCGTGATCTGGGTTGACGTCTCGGACCAGGGCATCGGGATGACGCCCGAGCAGACGGCTCATTGCTTGGAGAAGTTCTGGCAGGCGGAGTCGAGCGACATCCGCCGCTTCGGTGGCACGGGCATCGGGTTGTTCATCGTCCGCTCTCTCGTTGAAGCGATGGGTGGCGGGGTCACGATCGAGAGCGTGCCGGACGAGGGGAGCACGTTCTCCTTCTCGGTGCGACGTCTCGACGCGGTCGCGACGAAAGGTGGAGAGGACGGCCAGCCTCAGCCCGGACGCGGCGAGCGCGACTCGATCCGAGAGTTCATGCGACAGATCGGCGTACCCGGAGGGCACAAGAAATGAACGTCGCCGTTGGAGGTCTCAACGTCCTGCTCGGGATCGTGTACACGAGCTACGGGATCATGACCGCCGTCGAGATGAAGCGAGGATGGAAGACGCTCGGCTTCTCACACTTCGGAGCAGCGTGGATCGCTATGGCGTTCACGTGCGGCCCGCACCACCTCGCGCACGGCTTGCATCTTTTGATCGGCGGCGGCCACGCAGGGGGTCTCGACCTCGCGTACGTGCTTATCGGGCTTCCGGCCGGCGCCATCTGGTTCTTGCTGCGCGTCGAGGCGTTCGGCGGCGGCCGTGGCGATCGGTTCATCTCCGGAACCCCGCGATGGCTGGCGACCTCTCCTGCCGTCACGATCGTGTACGGGGCGACGTTCGTCGTCCTTGCCACGAGGATCGCGTCCTCTGGCGGCGTGCGGCTGTCGTCGATGGTTGCGCCCAACATGCTGCTCGTGGGGATCTACATCACGATCGGCTACTTCTTGATCCGCACGCAGCTGCGGAACCGCGACGCTCTCGGCGGCTGGTCGGTGTCGGGGATATCTCTCGGCGTCGTGTTCCCGACGTGTGCCGTCATGCATGCCGCGGTGGCCGTGTACGGCCTCTCCGGACTCTACGGGTTCGATGTCAACGGCTTCGTGATCGACTGGCTCGCTGTTCCGGCGGCGCTGTACTTCCTGTGGGTCGTGCACGGCTTGTATCAGGACGCACTCAGGGATTGGAACCGAACCGTCCAACGGACCCCGATCCTGGTCGGCTGATATGCGCGTACTCATCGTGGACGACACGGACGACGTGCGCAGTTTGTTGCGCGTTGCGCTGAGCGTCGCCGGCTTCGAGACGATGGAGGCGAGCGAAGGTCCTGCAGCCTTGCACCTGCTTGCAACCCAGCCGACGCCCGACCTGGTTCTGCTCGACGTTCAGATGCCGGTGATGGACGGCTGGCAAACGCTCTCGCAGATCCGGAGCTCTCCATCGACGGCGGCGCTGCCCGTCATCATGTGTACCGTCAAAAGTCGGCCGGAGGATCGCCTTCGCGGCTGGGAGCTCGGATGCGACGGCTACCTGTCGAAGCCGTTCGACATCGGCGAGCTGGTCGAGCTGGTTCGAAGCGTCGCCGGCCGGCCACTCGACGCGCGCGCGCAAACGCGCGAAGCGGAGCTGACCGCGTTGAGAGAGACATCGTCGAACGGGAGGGCGCATTGACCGGCGCCCTCGTTCTCTTGCTTTCGGTACCGGTCGCCCTGGGGCTCATCCTTGCGAAGCGCGGGCGGCGAGCAGCCCTCGCTTCGCCGCAGGAACGAGATGCGATGTATCGGACGGCATTCGGCTTCGCGCCCGCGGCAGGTGTTGGCGAGATCGGTGACGCACCTCGGGCGCGCGCGCGCCGCCCGGTGGTCCTGGTTGCGTCGATGGCGCCGTTCGCAGCCAGCGGCATCTTCGCCGCCGTCTCACCTCATCACGCCCAGCAACTCTGGGTGTTCAGCTGCCGGTTGTTCGGGCACTGACTTCCGTTAGTGGTGAGCGCCTACGGGCGCGCGCCTAACGGGCATCATCTCCGACACCGGCTCGTTCGAAAGGAAATCGATGATCAGCTTGTTCACGAGGTCGGGCTTTTCCATCGCCAACAGGTGCGAGGTTCCCGGGACGACTGCGAGCTCGGCCCGCGGGATCGCTCGATAGGTCGACAGTGCGTGCTCCAGCGTGACGATATCGTCGTCGCCGACGGCGACCAGAGTCGGCGCGCTGATCTTCGCCAGATCTTCGACGGGGATGTGCGGCTCGCTCTTCGCCATCTCGATGAACTTGCCGTAGACGACCGGCCAATGCTCGGAACCGTCTGGTGACGCCCCGACGTACAGCTGACGCATCATCGCGACGTCGTCGGCGTCCGCCGGAGCTGAGGTCAAGCGTTTGAACAGCTCCTCAGGAACGTCATCCTTGTCGTACTGGGCGCCGATCGCCACGAACTTCCTCACGAGATCCGGCCGCTTGCTTGCAACGAGCAATCCGATGATGCCGCCGTCGCTCCACCCGACGAGATGAGCCGGTTCCTTCACGACCGTTTCGATGAACGCGATCGTGTCGTCGGCCATCGTCGCGTAGTGGAAGGGGCCCTCGACGTCGGGCGTGTGGCCGTGCCCACGCCGCTCCGGCGCGAACACATGGAAGCGTGCGGGCAGCTCTGCCAGCTGTGGCCCCCACGTTTCGTTCGTGACGAGACCACCGTGAAGCAATACGAGCGGCTCGCCTGCCCCTGCCTCGTCGTACCACGTCTTTACCGCACCCAACTCGACGTACGTCCCCATCGCGTCCTCCGTTCCGCCCAGCCGGGCTAAGGGCCGGGCTGGATCACTTCTCTTTCGGGTGGCTCCAATGGATCGCGTGGACGGGTGCCTCGCCGACGACCCATGCGTCGTGTCCGGGAGGGATCGAGTAGACCGTGCCGGGTGGGCAATCGAATGAAGAGCCATCGTCCATCTCGAAATGCAGCGTGCCGGACACGATCACACCGTCGTGATGGATCGGACAGCTCGTCGTCTTCAGCAAAGGACGCCAGTCGTTCGACCAACGCCACCCCGTGTCCAGCGTCAGTCGCGTGATCGAGTGGCCGTCGACGGTCACAACGTCCGTTCGCGATCGAGGCATGTCGGGGCTCTCGTCGGGCGTGTCTAAGCTCTTCAGCTCGGGCTTCATGGGTCCTCCCTCTCTCGATATGCCTCAGGCTAGGCGCGCGCGCCCGAAAAGGAATGAGGAGTTCTCCCTACGGACGACCGGTGGACCGGGCCGCCCGGTTATGGAGACGCGGTTAGGCGTCGATCATATCGCCGGCTAGGAACTGTTCGTATGCCTGCAGGTCGAGCAGTCCGTGGCCCGACAAACCGAAGAGGATCGCCTTGGATTCCTTGGTTTCCTTGCACGCCAGCGCTTCGTCGATCACCGCGCGCACCGCGTGGGCCGACTCCGGCGCCGGGATGATGCCCTCCGCGCGCGCGAACTGGATCGCCGATTCGAAGACCTTCGTCTGCGGGTAGGCGACCGCTTCGATGATCCCATCCTGCACGAGCCTGCACAGCGCAGGGGCATCGCCGTGATAGCGCAGCCCGCCGGCGTGGATCGGCGGCGGCACGAACTTGTGACCGAGCGTGTACATCTCGACCAACGGCGTCATCTCCGCGGTGTCGCCGAAGTCGTACTCGAATTTGCCTTCGGTGAGCGTCGGGCAAGCCGTCGGCTCCGCGGCGATGAACTTGATGTTCTTGCCCTGCTTCGTCTTGTCCGGCACGAATGGGAACGCGAGACCGGAGAAGTTCGAGCCGCCGCCGACGCAGCCGACGATCACGTCGGGGAAGTCCTTGGCCTTCTCCATCTGGAGCTTCGCTTCCAGCCCGATCACGGTCTGATGCAGCAGCACGTGATTCAGCACGCTCCCGAGCGAATACTTCGTGTCGGCGCGCGTGGCCGCGTCTTCGACCGCCTCGGAGATCGCGATCCCGAGCGAACCCGGCGAATCCGGATCGGCTTCGAGTATCGACCGGCCCGCCTGGGTGTCGGTCGACGGCGACGCGACGACCTTCGCGCCCCACGTCTCCATCATCACGCGGCGGCCGGGCTTCTGCTGATACGAAGCCTTCACCATGTAGACCTTGCAGTCCAACCCGAAGAACGCAGCCGACATCGCGAGCGCGCTCCCCCATTGGCCCGCCCCGGTTTCGGTGGCGAGCCGCTTGGTCTTCTCCTTCTTGTTGTAGTACGCCTGCGCGATCGCGGTGTTCGGTTTGTGCGAGCCGGCCGGAGAAACGCCTTCGTATTTATAGTAGATGCGCGCGGGCGTCTTGAGGGCTTTCTCAAGCCGCTTCGCGCGCACGAGAGGCGTCGGCCGGTACATGCGATATACGTCGAGCACTTGGCCGGGGATATCGATCCATTCCGCCGTCGACACTTCTTGCTCGATCAGTGCCATGGGGAATAACGGCGCGAGATCTGCGGGTCCGATCGGCTGCTTCGTTCCCGGATGCAACGGCGGTGACGGTGGGTTCGGCATCGACGGGACGACGTTGAACCAGGCCGTCGGGATCTGGTTGTCACGAAGCGTGAACTTGGTCGCGCGCGCAGGCATCGCTCCCCCTTTACTCGGCTCCGTGTCGCACTCTACCGAAGAGCCGGCGCCTCGCGACGTCCCGTCACACGCGTGTTTCGGAGGCTGCTCGCAATCGATATGGACGCACTCTGCCGAGGCCCTTGAGGTGCTGTTGTGCGATCGGCGTCGCATCGAAGCTGGGGTCGTCCCTCAACGCGTCGCGCGTCGCGCGATCGATCAGCGCCGTCCCCGGCCGCGCAACCACAACCAGACGGTTCGCAAGGTTGACGGTCGGCCCGAATAGATCGCCTTCGCGCGCGATCACATCGCCGGTCGCGAGACCGACGCGCAACGGCGTATAGCCCTTGTCGGGCGTCACCTCATCGAGCAGCTTGAGCCCGATCGATGCAGCCTGAGCCGGTTCGATCGACGCGAACATCACCTCGTCGCCTATCGTTTTCACGAGCCGTCCCCCGTGCTGAACGATCACGTCCGAGGCCTCCGCGTTGAACCCTTCCACTAGGGCCGCGAGCTGACCCGGCTCGAGCTCGCGCGAGACGGACGTGAAGCGCGACAGGTCCGCGAAGCCGACCGACATGTTGACCGCGCCTTCCTCCCCGCCGGTTATGAGCAGCTGCTGCTCGGTCGCCGCGGCGAGGTGACGCCGGTACATGTAGACGAGCAACGCATCGAGCGACGGCAACGTGTCCTTCGCGAGCGCGATGGCCTCTTCTGCACGCTCGATGGGATCGGGCTCCGCGATGAAGTTCTCGATGACGTCTTGGTTCGCGAACGCGACGCGCGCGACGGACAATCCCATCGTGCGCGCCTGCTGCAGCGAGGTCGGCCGGTCGAGGCCCGCACGATCGAACACGCGCGCTGCGGTCTTTAGCGCTTCGACATCTTGATCGGTGAACGCCTTCTGATCGTCCGGCGGTTCGGCGAACCCCATCGCGCGCCAGAGCGCGCGCGCATAGTCGTCGTCTACGCCGGAGAGCTGGTACACCTCGGCCTTCGTGTATGTCCTCGTTCCGGGGAACGTGAGGTAGCGCGCGACAACTCGCCTGATCGCGCTGACTCCCTCCGCGGCAGCTTCGGCAAGAACCTGGTCGTCGACCCCGGCCGCTCGCAGCTCGTCCATGATCCGCTGGACGGCGGCCTGCTCTTCCCCGGTCGGAGTTGGGATGGGAGGCTCGCTCACAGGCACGAGCCTAGACGCCTCTGGAAACCCCGACCAAACGCCGCCGCGTCGGTGTGAAGAAGGAGATGGCTGCGGACGACGAGAACATGCAGCGGCGATGACTTCTCGGCGCGCGCTCATCCTCTCGACGCTGGTCGTGCTGGTCGGCCTCGTCGCGACGCCTGCACCCGCGCGCGTACGGTCGTTCCGCGCGGCAAGTCCGGCGATCGCAGACCCCGGCGGACGCACCGTCGTCCTGCACGGGTTCAACATGGTGTGGAAGACGGCGCCGTACTACCCGCCGTCCAGCATCTACCCGACGCCGTTCGGCGTCCCGCAGAGCAAGAGCTACTTCGACGAGCGCGACGCGCAGCTGCTCGCAGACCACGGGTTCAACGTCGTGCGCCTGGGGCTGATCTGGAAGGGCCTCGAGCCGAAGCGCGGCGTCTTCGACGACGCATACCTCGATCGCATGTCCGACCTGATCGGTCTCTTGCGGCGATACGGGATCAACGTGCTGCTCGACTTCCATCAAGACATGGCGAACGAGCAGTTCCAGGGGGAAGGCTTCCCCGACTGGGCGACCCACACGGGCGTCGACACACCCGCGGGTGAGGCCGCGAGCATCCCTGCGACCAACTGCTGCGGCTTCCCCGGCAACTACTTCACACCGGCGGTCGGCCGCGTGTTCGACAACATCTGGAACAACGCGTTCGGCCTGTGGTCTGCCTATGCGGATGCGTGGGCGCACGTCGCCGCGCGGCTCGGCGGCAAGCCGAACGTGATCGGCTACGACGTCATGAACGAGCCGTGGCCGGGGACCCAGTGGCCGACCTGTGTCGTTCCCACCGGGTGCCCCGCGTTCGAGGATCTGTTCCTGCAGCCGTTCTTCGAGCAGGTCGCGCGCGCGATCCGCGCCGTGCAGCCGGCAGGCATCGTGTTCTGGGAGCCGGTGGTCATGAACGACTTCGGAACGCAGAACACCGTCGGACTCGTGCGTCCATTCGCCGATCCCAACAACGGCTTGTCCTTCCACGACTACTGCTTGATCGGCGGCCAGTTCGTGCAGCAGATCTCGCGCGCGCAAGACCCGGAGTGCCAGCAGACCGAGCCGATGGTGTTCACGAACCAGAAGAGCGCCGGCGCGCGCAACGGCGCCGCGCTCGGATTGACGGAGTTCGGCGCATCGGACGATCTCGTCGACATCGGCAGGGTGAAGGCGCTCGCGGACGAGTCGGCGATCAGCTGGTTCTTCTGGCAGTACCAAGGATGGAGCGACCCAACCGGCAATCCGACCGGGGAAGGCATGTCCGCGAAGGACGATCAGCAACGGTTCGCGACGATGAAGCTCGCGAAGCTCGCATTGTTGACCGAGACCTATCCGCAAGCGCTCGCGGGCGTCACGCCGTCCTGGCACACGTCCGGCGCCGCGTTCACGCTGACGTATGAAGCGGCTCGAACGTTCCCTGCGGTGACGGAGATCTACGTGGACGCGGCCAATTACACGACGAACGCGAACGGAGCCGTTTTGGTGCGTTGCCCCAGCGCGCGTCCCCACGTGATCTGCTTCCGCAACACGGTGTCGAGCGGCCTAGTCACGATCACCATCACGCGCGCGTAAGCTCGATCAGGTCGTGCTGACGATCGTCACGTCGCATGGGGCGTGGTGTGCAACGGCGTTCGGCACACTTCCCAATACGTACCGCTTCGCTCCGTGCATCCCCTTGTTCCCGACGACGATCAGATCGGCGCCGACCGACTGAGCAACGTCGACGATGGCATCGGCCGGCGGAGAATCGACGACGTGCGTTTCGACTTCGACCCCGCGACTGGCGACTTCTTCAGCGGCGCGTGCAAGCATCTTCTCGGACGCCGACTCGACCTGTGACTCCGCTGTCTTCAGCGCCTCGAGCACACCGGCGGCCATCGGCTCCATCGCAACGAGCTCGGCAAGGTAGCCCTTCGCTGACGCCGTCACGATGTGCACGCGCGCGCCGGTAAGTTTCGCCAGATCCGCAGCTTTCAGCATCGCAGCGCGCGCGGTGTCCGACCCGTCCACCCCAACAACGATCGCTTTGTACATGTCATCCCCCTGGTCGTCCTGCCCCTATCGTTCCCGTTCGAGCAGCCCCCGCGCAATGGTGCAGGCCTCACCGGCGGGGTTCGGAAACCTATCCGTGGTCGAGCAGATCTCTGAGATCGCGCCGCGAGACCTTGCCGAGCTCGGTGAGTGGGATCTCGGCCACGAAGACGATGCGCGCTGGGACCTTGTAAGGGGCAAGGCGCGCGCGCACGTGCGCGCGCAGCTCGTTCTCATCGACATCGCCGCTCGTAACGATGACCGCCCCAACGTTCTCGCCGAGATCGGCATCGGGGTAACCGGCGACGGCGGCATCCGCCACGCTGGGGTGCGCGCGCAGGGCTTCCTCGACCTCCGCCGGATCGATCTTCTCGCCGCCGCGGTTGATCACGTCGGACATCCGGCCGACCGCGTAGAGGTAACCGTCGGGGTCGCGCCGGACGAGATCGCCGCTTCGGATCCAACCCGGCGTCGCGGTGTGCGGCGCGCGCGCCCAGAACTCACCGACCTCACCGTCGGGAACGTCCTCGCCGGTCGCAGGGTCGACGACACGCACCTCGACGCCGGCCATCGCCTTCCCGACCGACCCCTTCTCCGCGGCAGTCTCGTCACCCGGTCCTAGCGCGACGACGCCACCGAGCGTTTCGGTCTGGCCGAACACCTGCATGAACACGGCGCCGGGCATGAAGGTGCGGGCGCGCGCGATCAGCTCGGGCGTCGCAGGCGCCGCGCCGTAGGTGACGAGCTGCACCGCGCTCAGATCGGCGCGCGCCGCTCCCGGGTGATCGATGATCCGGTGCAACATCGTCGGCACCAGGAAGACGCGCTGCACTCGGCGCTTCTCGGCGAGAGCGAGCCATGCGCCCGCCTCGAAACGGCGTTGGAGGACGACGGTATTCCCTCCCGCGAGGCCGACGAACACACCGACGAGACCGGCGACGTGATGGAACGGCACGCACGAGATGGAGACGAGGGTCGGTGCGGCCGGATCTGGCGGCGCCGCGAACGCCCTCACGCGCCCGCCGAGGATCCCATGCGAAAACGGCACCGGCTTGGGAACGCCTGTCGTGCCGCTCGTGAACAAGACGATGCAGACGTCGTCGTCCGATACCGCAGCGCGCCGCGGCATCTCGCCGCCGTCCAAGATCTCCTCACCGAGCGGCTTGGCGCCGATTGCCTCGACGACGCGATCGGTGGCCTCGTGTTCCGCGACCGCAACGCCTCCGCAGCCGGCGGTGCGCGCCATGATCTCGATCTCGCCGGCCGTTGCGCGCGCACTCATCGGTGCGGCCGCGGCGCCGATGCGCGCGCATGCGAGAACCGTAGCGGTAGCCAACAGGCCGGACGAAGCGACGAGCGGCACGCGATCTCCCGGCACGACGCCCGATGCTACGAGCGCCGACGAGACGTGGTTGATCGCATCGCCGAGCGCCGCGAAGGTGACTTCGTCCTCATCCACGAACAACGCGATGCGCGAAGGAACCAGAGCGATCGCTTCGTCGATCGGATCGGCCAGGTTCATGCGCGCGCTAGTCCAGCGGTGACCACGCAACCGTGCGTAGCAAGCGGCTCTCCCACTGGTCGCGGAACTCTAACGCGTCGTTCATCCACGTCCCCGGCCCGCGCCGCTCCGCCGGAACCTCGCGCGTCAGCAACGGCTGCAGAAGCTCGGGCCGCTCGACACGCTGCCACAAGATCACTTCGCGGCCGGCATGCAGACCCGCGATCGTGCGGAAGCATGCGCGCAAGTCCAACAGCGACGTGCCTTCTGCCATCCGTTTGCCGATCGTGTCACGCGCGTACAGCGTGCTCGCCGCGTGCAGGTAATCGTCCAGCCTGCCTGTGCGCGGCAACACGGTGTCTTCCATGTAGAGCGCGAGCGCCTTCTCGGACCCATCCGTCGGCACCACATCGAACGAGACCTCTTGCAGGGCCGACCACGAAACGGGCGCGAGCACCTTCGACGACGCGTCGTGACGTACCGACTCGAGCTCGCGATACCAGTCGTGCAGATCGCCGGTCTCCAGCCTTTGGAGATGCCGCTCGAACGAGGCACCATCGCGCAACGCCGTGATCGTCACGACGACGTACGAAGGCCCGGTTCCGTGCGATTGGTGGAAGAACCACAACAGGCGCGCGTCGTCACCCTTCGCGATCTGATCGAGCCGCCCGTGCCATGACGCTTCGAACTCGTCGGCACGGTCGCCGGCGACCCGGTGGGTCTCGTGGAGAAAAAGCATGGCCCGATGTTATGGTCCTGACGCGCGCGTCAGGTAATCCCCCCTAGGAGGATCCGATGGCCACCACCCAGGAGCGATCCGCTACCCTCGACACCACCGACGTCGACCGATACGTCGGCAAGCCGGTCGGCGGAGGCCAGCAGAAGGAGGACGTAGCGACCAACGACATCCGCCGGTGGGCCCAGGCGATGCAGTACCCGAACCCGCTCCACTACGAGGAAGCGATCGCTCAGGCGAGCCCGTTCGGGCGCATCGTCGCACCGCAGTCGTTCACGGTCTGCCAGGACGTCGGCCACGGCGCGACGCCCGCGATCGTCGGGGAGATCCCCGGCTCGCACATGATCTTCGGGGGCGACGAATGGTGGTTCTACGGTCCGCGGATCTTCCCCGGCGACCACGTCTACATGGAGCGGCGTTTCGTCGACTACAAGGTCGCCGACACGAAGTTCGCGGGACCGACGATGTTCAGCCGCGGGGACACGCTGTACACGAACCAGCGCGGCGAAGCGATCGGAACGCAGCGTTCGACCGCAGTGCGCTACCTGGCGGAGGAGGCGCGCGCGCGCGGCTTCTTCGAGCAGACGGCGCCGGTTCCGACCTGGACGCCCGAACGCATCGCAGATCTGGAAGCGAAGAAGATCGCGTGGATCCGCTCCGGGACGCGCGCGCGCCGCATGACGTGGGACGACGTTGCGATCGGCACGAAGCTTCCGACTCGCCCGATCGGTCCGCACACGATCGCGAGCTTCACGACCGAGTGGCGGGCGTTCACGATGACGGTCTGGGGCGCGACGTCGCACGACACCGACACGCACATCGAAGAAGCCGGCTGGCTGCCGGAGATGTCGCGCGATCTCAAGGCGGCGGAAGAGGATCCTGCGCTGGCCGACGGCCTGTACCACGGGCCGTCTCGCGGTCACACAGACCAAGAGTTCGCGAAAGTCATCGGGCTTCCGCGCGGATACGGCTACGGCGCGTCGATGGGCGCATGGGTTCTCGACTATGCGGCCCATTGGGCCGGCGATCACGGGTTCGTGCGCCACTCGCAGATCCAGTACCGGTTCCCGCCGTTCACCGACGACGCATCGATCCTCGACGCCGAGGTCGTCGACAAGCGCGAAGACCGGACCTTAGGCGCGCACCTCGTCACACTTGAAGTTGTGATGACGAACCAAGACGCCGCGGTGCTTGCGAAGGGCCCCGTCGAAGTGCAGCTTCCGCAGCCCTAAGTCGAGCAGCCGGCAGTGACCACCTTCCGAGGTCCGCCGCTCTCGACGGAGAACGACCTCGGCCCGAACACGCTCGGCGAGTTCCTCCGAGAGGCCGCGGCCCGGTTCACGTCCCGCGAGGCCGTCGTCTTCTACGACGACAATAAGAGGATCTCGTGGACGTATCGAGATCTGGATCGAGAGGCGTCGCGCATTGCGAGCTCTCTCATAGCAGGAGGTCTCGAACCGGGAGATCGCGTCGCGCTTCTGATGGGCAACCGCCCCGAATGGGTGGCAGGCGCATTCGGCGTCGCGCGCGCCGGCGGCGTCCTCGTCCCGATCAATACCTACCTCGAAGCCAGAGAGTTGGAATACGTCCTCAACCATTCCGATGCCACGATCTTGATAACGCAGACACAGCTCGCGGGTCACCGCTACGTCGAAACCCTGACCGATCTCACAACCCCTTCTCTGAAGCGAGTCATCTCTCTCGACTCAACCCAAGGGATGGTCGAGACGTGGCACGACTTCTTGGAGGCAGGCGCTCAGATAGAAGCGCGAGACTTGGAAAGACGTGAGAGCGAGATCTCGCCCGATGACGACGCCGTCATCATCTACACGTCCGGCACCACCGCCGTGCCGAAGGGCGTTCTGAGCGCACACCGACCACCCTGTCTCCAAAGCCGGAGATTCGTGAAGCACCTCTGCCTCGATGAAAATGCGCGCGCCTGGAGTGCCTTCCCCTTCTTCTGGACGGCCGGCTTCGCGATGGTGATGGGCGCGACGCTTGCAGCCGGAGGCTGTCTCATCTTGCAAGAGATGTTCGAGCCGAACGCGGCGGTGAGGCTGCTCGAAAGGGAACGCGTGACCACGCCCCACGCGTGGCCGCATCAACTTGCGGAGCTGGAATCGTCCCCCGCATGGCGAGATGCCGATCTCTCGGCGATGCGACATATCGAATCGTTCAGCCCGTTCGGCAGACATCCCAGCGTGCACGTTGCCGAGAACGCGTGGAGCCCGCGAGCGGCCTTCGGCCTCACCGAGACGTTCACGATCATCACGTCGGTCCCGGCCGACGCGCCGCCGGAGATCCGCGACCGCGCGACCGGCCTGATCCTTCCGGGGAACGAGATCCGTATCCTCGATCCGGAAACCGGCGCGCCGCTGGACGCGAACCAGGAAGGTGAGATCGCCGTCGCCGGCGCCACGTTGATGAAGCAGTATGTCAAGGTGCCTCCGAGTGAGATGTTCGATGCAGACGGCTTCTTCCACACCGGCGACGCGGGGTTCGTCGACGACGAGGGATTCCTGCACTGGACCGGCCGAACCAGCGACATGATCAAGACCGGCGGCGCGAACGTCTCGCCCGTCGAGATCGAGATGGAGCTGCTGCATCATCCGCACCTCAAAGCGGCGGGCGCAGTGGGCGTTCCACACGACACGCTCGGCCAGATAGTGGTCGTCGTTGCGGTTGCCCAGGACGGCGCGCGCATCGACGAGGAGAACGTGCGTGGCTTCCTTCGCGGGCGGCTCGCCTCGTACAAGATCCCGCGGCGCGTGCTGTTCGTCGACGAGGCGGAGCTCAAGCTGACCGGCAATCAGAAGATCAAGCCGGAAGATCTGCGCGCGCTCGCGGGGGCCAAGCTGGGCCCCCAGTCGCGAGAGCCGGCATCGAAGCGATAGGTTGCCCCGCATGTCTACGTGGATCACGATGCTCGACGGCTCGGGAACCGGCCCGCGTGTCGCCGTGAAAGATCTGCTCGACGTCGAAGGCATCCCCACGACCGCGGGTTCGCGCGCCGTCGAGCGCGTCGCCAAGCCCGCAGCAGAAGACGCCGCATGCCTCGCAGGATTCCGAGCGGCCGGCGCGCGCCTCATCGGCAAGAGCAACCTCCACGAGCTCGCCGTCCTGCCGTTCGGCGTCAACCCGTGGTTCGGTACACCGGAGAACCCGCTCGACAAGGCACTCATCCCGGGAGGATCGTCCAGCGGATCCGCGGTCGCTGTGGCAACGGGCGAAGCAGATATCGCCATCGGCACAGACACCGGCGGTTCGATCCGGATCCCGTCGGCGTGCTGCGGCGTCTCCGGACTGAAGACGACGTTCGGCCGCATCTCGACGAAAGGCGTATGGCCGCTCGCACCCAGCTTCGACAGCGTCGGCCCGATCGCGCGCGACTTCGCCGGCGTAACGCAGTGCATGCAGCTGCTCGAGCCCGGATTCAAGCCGAAGGACGCGCCAGCGCAGCGGATCGGGAGATTGGCAACGACGTCGACACCCGAGATCGAGCAAGCGATCGACGACGCGCTGCGCGCGGCCGGATTCGACGTAGTCCCGCTGGGGATGCCGGAGTGGCAAGAAGGCAACGGAGCCTTCACAACGATCTTCTTGTGCGAGACGCTTGAATCGGACGGCGCGCTCGCGGAGGCAGACCCAGACGGCGTCGGTGGCGACATCAAACAGCTGTTGTCGCTCGCACCGGTCTTCGCGCCCATGCTCGAGGACGCGCGCAAGCAACTGACTTCGTGGCGCGCCAAGCTGCTCGCGCTGTTCGACCAGGTCGAACTGCTTGCGCTCCCGACGCTTCCGATGCTTCCTCCACGGATCGACGAGATCCCGGAGGATCCAACGCCGCTCGTGATCGACATCACGCGCTACACGTCGATCTTCAATGCGGCGGGAACGCCGTGCACGGCGCAACCGGTCCCGATGAAGGGCTCGCGTCTTCCCACCAGCCTCCAGCTGGTCGGCCCACACGGAGCGGAAGAGCTCCTCATACCGACGGCTGCGCGCGTCGAAGCTGCGACGAGATAGCCCCAACGAGGAAGGAGCACTCCATGGCAGACGTGAGCTTCGCGAACGACATCCTGCCCCTGTTCACAGAGACAGACATCGACCACATGAACGACCAAGGCGTGATGCTCGCCGACTACGAGTACATGAAGGACCCCGATAACGCCGCCGCGGTCCTGGGGACGCTCGAGGAGGGGTCGATGCCTCCGACGTGGGGCGGGGGCGGCGGAGCGTGGCCCGAAGACAAGGTGGCGCTGTTCCGCTCGTGGGTCGAAGGCGGTTACAAGCCCTAGCGTTTACACGCGAGTCGCGCGCACGAGCGCGCGCATCGCAGACTGCGGAGCATCCTCTGGAAGTGGCCGCCCGAACGCGGCGGCTCGTTCGCGCGCGCTGAACACATCGGCCTTCCATCCGTGCGACGCGAGCCATGCCGCCGGATCCTCGGGCGCC
This sequence comes from Actinomycetota bacterium, assembly GCA_035307625.1. Classification (GTDB taxonomy): domain Bacteria; phylum Actinomycetota; class AC-67; order AC-67; family AC-67; genus AC-67. Next base: position 7,613 of record DATGHY010000087.1, on the reverse strand, counting down.
TCCGATCGCCACATCGCGCGCACGGAGCCGACCGAGTTGAGGCCTTCGCCATTCGGTGCGATGTCGCCCGGAACGTCGAGGCTCCCCTTGCCACCGAGCGTTACACCCAACTTGCTACCCCGCGGCGAGGCGCTGCTGATCGTCGACATCAAGCCTTCGTTCTGCTCGGCCGTCAGGTAGATGAGCAGCCCTTCCGCAAGCCATGCGCTTCGCTGCGCTGCATCGAATCCAGCGTGGAGCAGCCTCGGATACCAATCCTCCGTGAGATCGGCGCGCACGACGACCCGCTCCGCACTCGGTCTCGCGCCCGATCCTGCGAGGACGCGCTCTTTGAAGCCGATCACGTCGGGAACGTCGATCTCGAAGACACGCATCCCCTCGGGCCACGGAAGCCGGAACGCGCGCGCGTCGAGCCCGGCCCCCAAGATCACGAACTGACGGACGCCGGACGCCGCGGCGTCCATCGCGTACTCGTCGAGGAAACGCGTGCGCACGATCACCGACTGCACGACCGTTCCCCAGAACGCGCGAACATCCGCCGGCGCGTCGCCTACCTCGGCCTCCACGCTTCCCGGCGGCGTCCATCCGGATGCGACGACGAAGGCGCTCGCGAGCGGATCCTCGAAGAGCCGGTCGGGCCGGAGGCTCTCTTGCGCGCGGATGCATGCGACGCCGACGGCGGTCATCCCGACGCCGCTCGGTGCACTTTCTTGCTCGGACACGCGCGAAGGATACAGATCTTGGAACGCTGGATGCCGGTGTGATCTCAACGCCCAGATTGACCCGACCGCTTCCCCAAGGAGAAAGTGAGCATATGGATCACGCGTTTGCTCGACGGATGTGGCGGCTGCTCGAACCGGTCCATGCCGTCGTGTACTTCGCGCCCGAAGCGAAGCCGATGTATGCGGCCGCCGGCTTGAAGGGCGGCTGGATGGGCTACTTCGCCTCACGTTCCGCAGCGATGGGAACGGTTCCTGCCGAGATGGTGATCGCCACCTTCTACAACTTCCATCCACGGATGGTCCGACGCGCGATCCCCGACGCGTGGACGTTCTCGACGCCCCAGAAGGTGCTGCGCGCGCGGCTGGACGTTGCCGATGCGGGGCTGCGAAGGCTGCTCGGCAAGGAGGTCGAGGGCGAGCACGTCGCTGCTGCGGCGGAGATCGCGCGCCGTGTGGCGGAAGGGGCGGAGCCGCAGGGCCGGCCGTTGTTCGCCGCACATGCAGCGCTGCCGTGGCCGGACGATCCGCACTTGGTGCTGTGGCACGCAGCCACTCTGCTTCGCGAGCACCGCGGTGACGGGCACGTAGCGACGCTGCTCGCGAACGAGATCGACGGGCTCGAAGCCCACGTTCTTATCGTCGCCGACTACGAATCGCCACCGGAGCTTCAGCGCGCGAACCGCGGCTGGTCGGAAGAAGAATGGGCGGAGGCCGAAGACAGGCTGCTCGAACGTGGGTTATTCGATGCGAGCGGCCTCACCGACGCCGGGCGCGCGCTTCGCGGGGCGATCGAAGACGCGACCGACCGGCTGGCGCTGCCGCCGTTCGCCGCGGCGGGCGCGCGCGATTGCGAGGCGCTCGAGGCCCATCTGGTGGAGATCAACGGGATCCTGACCGCGGCGGCCGCGGTTCCGTTCCCCAACCCGATGGGCCTCACGCCGGCGACCGGCGTTTAAGCGACGGCCGAGCGTCGGAACACGCGCGCGCTCATGAGCAACAACCCCGCGGTGAAAGCGGCAACGATCGCGAAGCTCGCGAACTCGGATGCCGAACCGGCGTGCACGCCCCAGATCGCGGCCAACCCGTCGGCCGGACCGCCGGTCAGGCCGTGGCGCATCAGTGCGAGCGCGTGCGTACCCGGCAGGATCTTTGCGAAGATCGCAAGCCCTTTCGGCAGCACCGAGATCGGGAAAAGAGAGCCGGCGAAGAACCACGGCACGATCGCGATCGCGGGAACGTTGCCGATGTACTCCTGCTCCGACGCGAGCCGATAGGCCATCACCTCGGCAAGGGATGCGTAGATCATCGTCAGCAATGCGACCGCTCCGACGAACCACAGCACGCCGCTCGCCGTCGCGTGATACGTCGCACCGCGCGCGACCGCGGCAACGATCAACACCGTCACTTGTAGCGCGGTGATGGTCAGGGTTGCCATAACGTTCGCCAGCGGCGGGAACCACCGAGGTAACGGGGCCGCGAGCAATTCTCGCAAGGCGCCGTGCTCGCGATCGGCGAACACGCTCAAGCCGGAGAACATCGCGTTCAGCGGCACAAGCAACACGACGGTAGCGATGGAAACGAATGTCAGGTAGTCGACGTGCGGGTTGAACGATCCGAGCGCCTTCTTCAGCGCCGGCCCGATGACGATCGCGAACAACACGGGAGTAGCCAGTGGCACGATCAGCTCGCGCGGATTCCCTGCGAGCAGCCGCAACCGCCGCCTGTACAGAGTCAGAAGCTGCATCGTGATCACCCTTCCAGTGACGCGCCGGTCAGGCGCAGGTAGACGTCGTCCAGCGTTGGGCGGCGCACGGAAATGGATCGGATAGGGAGCGACGAGTCGCGAAGCGCGCGCACCGCCGCATCGCCGTCGCCGTTGCGGAACGGAACTGTGATCGTCGAACCGATGCGGAAGACGTCGCCGACCGGGATGCCGCGATCGCCGAGCAGCTGCGCTACGAGCTCGCTCGCGCCGTCGACCTCGAGCATCTCCTCGCCGAGGCGCGAAAGCAATGCGGCCGGTTTGTCCATCGCAACGACACGTCCGCGATCCATGATCGCGATTCGCTCGCATAGCCGCTCGGCTTCTTCGAGGTAGTGCGTCGTCAGTACCAGCGTCATGCCGTCTTGCGCGCGCAGATCGCCGATCAACGACCAGAGCTCGTACCGGATCGTCGGGTCGAGCCCGACTGTCGGCTCGTCCATGAACAGCACGCGCGGCTCGGCCAGCACCGCACGAGCGATCTCCAGCCGGCGGCGCTGCCCGCCGCTGTACGTACGCACCGGCCGATCGATCACTTCGCCGATACCCATCACATCGGTCAGCTCGTCGATGCGGGTGCGCGCGCGATCGCGCGGGACTTTCCAGAGCCGGGCGTGCAGGTTCAGGTTCGCGCGGCCCGAGAACGCGCGGTCCACGACCGAGTCTTGGAACACGATGCCCGACACGCGACGCGCGTCGATCGCCTGTCGTGCGACGTCGAACCCCCCGACCGAGATCTCCCCAGCCGTCGGGCGGACCGTCGTCGTCAGAACGCCGATCGTCGTCGTCTTGCCTGCCCCGTTGGGCCCGAGGAGACCGAAGGCTTCGCCCCCACCGACGGAGAACGAGACCTCCTTCAGCGCCTCGACTCCCCCGCGGTACGTCTTCGACAGGCCCCTGACCCGGACCCCACTGGTCTCGTCCTTCACTTCGACCGCCTCCTCAGATATAATTCGGTTCCAGAGATTTTCTGAATCCGAATATTTTGTAACCCGAAGGAGTAGGACTTGTCAAGCCGCGGCGAGCTGATGGGCGAGCTGACCCTCGCATTGCGCGAGGTCAGAGGCCGTTTAGCCGGCGTGCTCCAATCCGTCGGCGAGCACGTCGACTTGGGCGCAGTCGAGATGGACTTCCTCGACCTGATCTCCCGTCGCGCTCCGGTGACGCCCGGGGAGCTTGCCAACACCACGGGCCTCAGCCCCGCCACCGTGACCGGGATCCTCGATCGCCTCGAGGAGGGCGGGTGGATCAAGAGGACGCGCGATATCGGGGACCGGCGGAAGGTGCTGGTCGATGTCGAGATGAAGCGCGCCCCCGAGCTCGGCCGGCTCTACGGCGGGATGCTCGCGCGATTGCACGACATCTTGGAGCAGTACGACGACAAGCAGCTCGCGGTACTCGTCGGATTCCTGAAGCAAGTGCGTGACGCCGGCGATAGCTCGGTCGACGAGCTGCGCGCGGGCCGCTCCTAGCGTTCACCCCCACGTCACGAGACGTTCCACTCCGAGCCGTCGCGCCGAGAGGGTTCATCGGGCCGAACGGCGAATGTGAACATCGATGTCCCTTCGCGGTCCCGTCGCCGCGTTGATGGCTCTGGCCGTCACGCTCTCGCCCGCCGCCGCCAAAACCAAGGCGCTCGGAGCAGAAAGCGTCCCTGCCTTCTCGCACGTCGTCGTCGTCGTGCTCGAGAACGAAAGCGCGGCGACCACGTGGGGCGCGGGTTCGGCTGCTCATTACATCAATTCGCTCGTTCCGCGCGGCGTGTTCGCATCGCAGTACTACGCGACGGGGCACGTCAGCCTCGACAACTACGTCGCGATGGTCAGCGGCCAGCCCGCGTCGCCGCTGACGGGAAGCGACTGCGCGGCGGTCAGCTTATGGATCTGCGTTCAGGGGCAACAGCTCTATTCGAGCGGCCGGAACTTGGGGGACCAGCTCGAGACGAAAGGTCTCACGTGGAAGGAGTACGCGGACGGCACGCCGACGCCGTGCTTCCATGGACCGTACTCGCCAACCTCGCTATCCCCCGATCCATACCAGGGAAACTCGCAGAAGCCACCGGCCAAGGACTACGCCGATCGTCACAACCCATTCGTCTACTTCAAGGACATCATCGAGAACGCGCCACGTTGCGCTGCGCACGTTCGTCCGTTCACTGATCTCGCGAGCGACATCGCCATGAACACGTTGCCGGCGTTCTCGTTCATCACACCGGACACATGTCATGACGGGCACGACTCACCGTGCTCGAACGGCCAACCGGGTGGACTCGTTTCCGCGGACGCGTGGTTCTCACAGAACATCCCTGCGTTGCTCGATTACCTCTGGGCGCACAACGGGCTGCTCGTCATCACGAGCGACGAAAGCAGCGTTAGCGACCTTTCCGGATGCTGTTCGGGCGGGCTGCTCGGCCTCTTGCCCGGGTTCGGCGGACGCGTCGGATTGCTCGCCTTGTCGCCGAAGCTGACGCCCGGACGTACGGTCACGACGAAGTACGACCACATGTCGCTGCTGCGTACGATCGAAGACTCGTTCGGGATCACCGAGTACCTCAACAACGCAGCGCGAGCGGCACCGATGACGGACGTTTTGCGCTAGCTATCCGGAGCGGCCGGCGGCGCCGGCGGCGCTGGCGGCACGGTCGCGGGGCCGCCGAGATCGGTTGAGATCTGGAGGAACTCTTCGCGCGTCATCTCGCCGCGCGCATATCTCATCCGCGCTTCCTGTAAAGCAGTATCTGCCGGTTGATGCGGGGCCATGTGGTGGTCGTGCAACGGGCCGTGATGGGGTGAACGCACGAGCCAGACAACGAGCCACACCAGCGCGGCAACGAGGAGCGCCCAGAAGATCAGGTGCGCGATCGTGAAGCCCCAATCGACCCGATGCACCGGGTATCCGGGAAAGAATCTGTTCGGCATGTCAACGCCTCCTATTCGTCCTCGTCCCATGGAACACCTTGCGAATCAAAGAAAGCTGGGAGCGAGGTAAGCGCGCGGTGTGAGTCGCTCAGGCCTGCTCGGTGGCTTCGGCCGGCTGTTCTACGGACTCTGGTTCGGGCTCTGCGTCGGCTGTTGGTGCCGAGACGGGGAGACGCACGGTGAAGCGCGCGCCGTTACCCGGTGAGGTATCGACCGAGACGCTGCCGCCGTGGACCCCCGCGATCGCCGCGACGATCGCAAGGCCGAGGCCTGCGCCGCCGTTGTCCCGCGCGCGCGACGGATCGACGCGGAAGAATCGATCGAACACCTTGGCCGCGTGCTCCTCGTCGAGGCCCGGGCCTTCGTCCGCAACTTCGAGGACGGCTTGCTCGCCGTCACGCGACACGCGCACGTGCACCGGCGTTCCGCGCGGCGTGTGCTCCAGCGCGTTCGACATGAGGTTGGCGGCGACTTGCCGGAGCCGGGTGTCATCCCCTTGAACGACAACGGGCTCATCGGCCGAGATATCGATCGGCCGGTCCGGCTGCACCACGCGCGCGTCGTGCACTGCATCGGCCGCCACGCGGGCGAGATCGATCGGCTCCCGATCGAGCTTCGGCCCTTGGTCGAGGCGAGCCAGCAATAGCAGCTCGTCGACGAGCACCCCCATGCGCGCGGACTCGTCCTCGATACGCTGCATCGATTTCTCCAGGTCGTCGGGTCGCGAGCGCGCGCCCCTGCGGAACAGCTCTGCGTATCCGCGGATCGACGTCAGCGGCGTGCGCAATTCATGCGAAGCGTCGGCCACGAAACGGCGCAATCGCGCTTCAGAAGCGCGCCGCTCGGCGAACGCTTGCTCGATCTTCTCGAGCATCACGTTGAGCGCGTTGCCCAGGCGCCCCACCTCCGTGTTCTCGTCGGTCATCTCGATACGGCGGGAGAGATCGCCTGCCGCGATGTCGGCAGCGGCACCCTCGATCTCGGTGAGGGGCTGAAGACCTTTGCGGATGAGCCACCAGGCCGCTCCGCCTGCGGCAGCGATGACGGACAGTGTGACGAGCAGCTCGACGAGGAGAAGCTTATGCAACGTCGCCGCGACTTCCGCGAGCGAGATCGCGATGATCCCGGTCCCCGCCGTCTGCGTGAAGCCGGGGCCCCCGAGCTGGGCAGGGAAGATGATCACGCGGTACCGGCCCGGAGACCCGATCGCCTTCGTCGTGACGATGCGGTATCCGGATCCGGTCGTCTGCGATCCGAGGAGATTCGCCGGAACCCTCGGCGGGTAGTCCGCACCCAGGATCGGCTGGGAGATCAGCTTGTTCCCCGATCCATCGATGAACTCGACGTACTGCTGCGGCAGCCCGTGGTCGGGACCGTTGTTGAAGCCTCCGCGTTGACCAAGACCTCTCGGATCGCGGCTGTACGAGACCAGCTGTGCATCGACACGAGAGATCAACGAGCCGCGGAGCAAGCCGTAGGTTGCGCCGTCGGCTACCAGCAAGCCCAGGACCACGAGGATCCCGGTCGCGAGGAGCAGCCGGCCGCGCAGCGACATCGACTCAGGCCTTTGGCAACCGCAAGCAGTAGCCGACGCCACGGATCGTGTGGATCAGCGGCGGGTCGAACTTGTCGATCTTCTTGCGCAAGTAGCTGATGTACGTCTCAACGACGTTCGCGTCGCCGGCGAAGTCGTAGTGCCACACGTGATCGAGGATCTGCGCCTTCGATAACACGCGCTTGGCGTTCAGCAGCAGATACCGCAGCAGCGTGAATTCCGTCGGCGTCAGCTCGATCGCTTCGTTCGCGCGCCAGACCTCGTGGCTCTCCTCGTCCATCTCGAGATCGGCGAACTGCAACCGGCCGCTCGACGACTTGTCGATGCCATTCGCGCGCCGAAGCACCGCGCGCACGCGCGCGACCAGCTCCTCCAGGCTGAACGGCTTAGTGACGTAATCGTCGGCCCCCATCGTGAGGCCGCGCACCTTGTCCTCGGTGCCATCCTTCGCGGTGAGGAACACGACGGGGATCTTCCCGCCGTTGTCGGCGAGCTGCCGCTGGACCTCGAACCCGTCGAGATCGGGCAGCATGATGTCGAGCACGACGAGCGCGGGACGGAAAGCGCCGACCGCCTTCAGCGCGTCGCGGCCGGTGGCCGCGGTCTGCACCTCGAACCCTTCATAGCGAAGGACGGTCGCGACCAGGTCGGTGATG
>DATGHY010000086.1:0-6940 GCA_035307625.1 Actinomycetota bacterium | reverse complement strand
GCACGTGGACGATGCATCGGTGACGGTACGCAACCACAAGGGCGAAACGATCGAGATCAACCGAAGCGATATCGCAGCCGCGCGCGTGATCGGACCCCCGCCACTCGAGAACCCGCAGAACCCAGCACCCGGCTAGCCCGTCTCGCCGTTCTGTGCCCCGCACTATCATGCGAGGCATGGTTGCCGTGTACGACACGCTCGCGCGCGCGGTCGTTCCGATCGAGCCGGCCGAGCGCGCGCTCACCATCTACTCCTGCGGTCCGACCGTCTACCGCTACGCGCACATCGGCAACCTCCGCACCTTCCTGATGGCCGATATGGTGCGGCGCGCGTTCGAATATCAGGGCATCGAAGTACATCAGGTCCAGAACATCACCGACGTCGGTCACATGACCGACGAGCTCACCGACTCCGGCCGCGACCGGATGGAGCTCGCCGTCCAAGACGAGGGCAGGACGGCGCATGAGATCGCAGACTTCTACACGCAAGCGTTCCTCGACGACACGAAGGCGTTCAACATCCAGCGCGCAGCCGATTATCCGAGAGCCAGCGAGTACATCGAGCAGATGATCGAGCTGAACGCCAGGCTGCTCGAACAAGGACACGCCTACGAGGTCGACGGGACCGTCTACTACGACGTGCAGTCGTTCTCCGCGTACGGGCGGCTGTCCGGGAACACGCTCGATGCGCTGCGCGCCGATCAACGCAAGGAGATCGGCGACCAGAACAAGCGCTTCCACGCAGACTTCGTCCTGTGGATGAACGCGGGCCCGCACCGGCTCATCACCTTCGATTCGCCGTGGGGCAAGGGGTATCCGGGTTGGCACATCGAATGCTCGGCGATGTCGATGAATGCATTCGGCGATCGGTTCGACCTGCACACCGGCGGTGAAGACAACGTCTTCCCGCACCACGAGGATGAGATCGCACAGTCCGAAGGCGCCGTCGGCCATCAGGTTGTCGCGCATTGGATGCACGGTGCGCATCTGCTGTCCGAAGGCCGCAAGATGGCAAAGAGCGCGGGGAACTATTACGAGCTCCGCGACCTGGCACAGCGCGGGCACACCGAACCGCTGGCCGGTCGCTTGCTGTTCTTGCAGTCGCGCTGGCGCGCGCAGATGAACTTCACGCTGGAGGCTTTGACGGCCGCCGAGAAGACGCTGGAGCGCTGGCGCCGCCTGATCGCGAACTGGTCCGGTGAGGCGACGGGCGGCTCGGACGTCGACGCGTACGAAAAGCGATTCGTGGAAGCGATGAACGATGATCTCGATACACCGGCGATCATGGCGCTCGTGTCGGAGGTCAGCGGGAACGACAAGGTGTCACGCGCAGACCGCGCGGCGCTCTTACTGAGGTGGGACCGGTTCCTCGGCCTGGATCTCGGTCGGGACGTGGGACGCACCGTGGAGGTCCCGTCGATGGTGCTCGAATTGATCGAGCAACGTGAGAAGGCGCGCGCCAAGAAGGACTACTCAACCGCAGACCGCGTGCGCCACAAGATCTTGTCGCTGGGCTTCGAAGTCGAAGACACGCCTGAGGGCCCGAAGCCTAGGCCGCGCGCGCGCTAATCCTCGCCCTTCAGCTTCCGGACGGTCTCGTCGTACTCTCTCACTTCCTCGCGGCCGAAGTAGAGACCGGCTACTCCGATCCCACCGAGGATGATGCCCGCGGCCAGTAAGGGCGCGATCGAAACAAGCGTCGACTTCTTCTCCTCCTTGCTTACACACTGCTGGAGCTGCGCTGGCGTGAGCTTCGCTTGGGTCCCTGCCGCCGCGCCGTTACACCGATCCGTTGCGTACTTCACCGGGTTGTCGATCCGTTTCGTTTGGTCGAGCACTATCGCCAGCCCGAGGAACAGCGTGACCACCAGCGCGAGGATCGACACGACCACCATCATGTGCGGCTTATAGAGGCGGCGTTTCACGGCTTCAGGATGACCTTCAGGGCTTCGTGGGATTCGAAAAGCTTGTAACCCTCGACCGCGTCCTCCAGCGACATCCGGTGAGAGATCAACACGGTCGGGTCGACGATGCCTTCTTTCACCAGCGCGAGCGCCTTGTCCCAATGCTCCTGCACGTTGCAGGTCGCGCCCATCACGATCGTCACGCCGCGCCGCCACACCTCGCCGAGTGGGAAGTCGTAGGACAAGTCCGAGTGAACGCCGATGACGGCGACGGTCCCCCCAGCGCGCACCGCGTTCAGCGCCGTGGTGAACGCGGGCGCGAGGCCTACGCACTCGATCACAACATCGGCGCCGCGCTCCCCCGTCGCGCGCTGGATGTCGACCACCGGATTGACCTTCATCGAGTCGAGCGGGATCGCGCCGAGCGACTCCGCCATCTTCAACCGCTCGGGCTCCATGTCGACCATGAAGATGCGGTCGGGTTGGTATGCGCGCGCATTCATCAGCGTGAACAACCCGACCGGGCCCGCGCCGATGATCGCGACCGTGTCGCCGGGCTTGATGCCGGCGCGCTCGCAGATGTACACGCCTGTCGTCAGGATGTCGCCGGCGAAGACGGCCTGCTCGTCCGTCAACGCAGGATCGACCGCGTGGAGGTTCAGGTCGGCGACGGGGACGCGCACGTACTCCGCCTGCGCGCCGTCGAGATCGCCGGTGAACATCCCGTAGCCGAGCACCCAGAGCTGGTCGCAGTTCGAATACTCGTGTCGCGCGCAATACCAGCATGTCCCGCACGCGATGAGGAACGAGCCAACGACACGGTCGCCGGCCTTGAAGCGTTTCACATTGGGGCCGGCTTCGCTGATCGTCCCCACGAACTCGTGGCCGATCGGGCTGTCCGGCCGCATACCGGGGATGCGCCCGTGCAGCAGATGCAGATCGGAGCCGCAGATCGCCGTCGTGTCGACCTTCACGATGACGTCGCGGGGATCGGTGATCGCCGGGTCCGGGTAGTCGCCCACGCGTATGGAGCCGATGTCTTCGAACAGCACCGCACGCATGGCGCTAACGCTATCTCACTCGGGACGCTGGGATAGGGTTCGCCCATGCGAACCCCGCACGACACCCTGACCCTGCTGGACTGGAAGCGCCGCGTCTTCGACCTGTACCGCCACGTGCGCACGCACGACGATCCGCGAGCAGCCTGGGAGCTGTGGCGCGTGACGCGCGACGCGATGTTCGCCACCCACGAGCAGTCACCGCTGCCACCGGAGCGACGAGCGGCCATGACGGCGATCCCCTACTTCGACTACGACCCATCGATGCGGTTCGCGGTTGAGCTCGTAGATGCCGAGCCGGAGCGGTACGACATAGCCTCCAGCCGCGACGGAACGTATTCGTTCACGCGGTTCGCGCGCGCGCCGATCTCGCTGCCGGACGGCGACGTCGAGCTCGAGGTCTACTGGCTCGAGGCCTACGGCGGCGGCGTCTTCGTCCCGTTCCGCGACGCGACGAGCGGTAAGACGACGTACGGCGCGGGCCGGTACCTGCTCGACACGGTGAAGGGCTCCGACCTCGGCGAGATCGACGGCAAGCTCGTGCTCGACTTCAACTTCGCGTACAACCCGTCGTGCTCGTACGACCCGCAGTGGGACTGCCCGCTGGCGCCGCCACCGAATTGGCTCAAGGTGCCGGTCGAAGCCGGCGAGCGCTATCCCTGAGCCGAGAGGAACTCTCGGATCGCGCGCGCAACCGCATCGGGTTGCTCGAACACCGCGCAGTGCCCCGCGTCCGGGATGCGGACGAGATCGGCGTGCCGCAGCGCGCGCGCAAGCTCCTCCGAGAATCTCGGCGGCGTGCAGATGTCGTCCTCTCCCACGATGACGAGGCATCGCGCCGAGACGTGACCGAGGCGGTCAAGCGCGTCGTGTGCGATATCGGCTTCCGTCTGCCTGATCCATCCTTCCGGCTTCTGCGACGCGTCGTCGTGCCACATCGTGTAGATCGAGCGCCGCAGCTCCGCGTTCGCGTACGTCGCAGGCGAGAACAACCAGGCTTCCAGTGAGAGCAGGAACGAGATCTCGTCGTCCCAGTGCGCGCGCCTGATCGCCTGCCAGTTGTGCATCTCCGCTATGAAGTAGCCGTCGGATCTCGCCCATGTGGACAGCAAGACGAGCGACCGCACGAGCTCGGGGCGCGCGATCGCGAGCTCCTGCGCCGTCGCCCCGCCCAAGGAGAACCCGACGATGTGGCACGGGGTCAACCCCAGGGACTCGATCACACTGGCAGCGTCGCGCGCGAGGTCCTTTGGTGTGTAGGCCTGCTCGACGTAAGAAGACCCACCGGTGTCTCGGCTGTCGATCGCGACGCAGTGGTAGCCGGGCAGCGCGCGCATCATGCCCGCCCACGTCTTGCCGCTTTCGCCCGTCCCGTTAAGGAACAGAACAGGATCGCCGGAACCCGACTCGTGATACGCGATCCGAAGATCGCCGACGTCGACGCTCAGCACCGAAGCAATGCACCACACCCACTGCCCGGCTTCCAGATCATGAGCAGCATGATCGCGAGGGCCATCACGGTGAGCACCGGTCCGAGCGACTGCGTGATCTTGACGTTCTTCGCGAACTCAGGTGTTCCGGCTTGACCGCCCTTCGCCATGTGGATCAACCGCCCCATCGCGGGGACGTCGATGAACATGGAGATGACCATCGCGGCGAGGTAGACACCGATCCCTGCCAGGAGCCACGCGCGATGGGAGGTGAAGAAGCCCACGTTCAAGCCACGGTTGAAGATCAGCAAGATGCCCGACCCCAGCTGGAAGATGAGAAGGATCGGGAGGACGATGCCCTTCTCGATCTTCTCCATGATCTCCATGAGCGCGAGTGACGCCTGCGGCGACTCTTGCTTGCCGATCGCCGGACCGATGATCGCGAACGCGAACGTCGGTCCGAGCCCCATGATTGCGCCAAATACGTGGGTGACGAGCAAGACCGTGAACCACGTTTGATTCCCGACGAATGCTGCGACCATATGTCCCCCTCTCGTCCTACCGCTTCAACAGATGAACGCGCCGCAGCCGGAGCCCGGCTTCCAGATCATCAGGATCACGATCGCGACGGTGAGTACCCCGAAGATCGGTCCGAGAACCTTCGACGCCGCTTCCAATCCTTTGAATTCTGCTCCCTGTCCTTCCCCCGCCTCGAGCAAGGCGGTCATGCGCCGAACGCGCGGTCCCGAAACGAGATACGCCATGATCAGTATGACGATGTAGATGAGGATGGCGACGATCAGCCACACATGGCGCCCGCTGAAGAAGTCGTGATTGAACTTCCGCTCGAATATCAGGAGCACCCCGGTGACGGGCTGGGTCACCAAAGCGACCGGGGTCACGAGCCGTGAATTGATCGCCGTCATCGCGCGAAGCAACGTCAACTTCGTCGCGTCGTCTGCCTTGTCGGCCATCGGACCGAGGACGCCGAGCGCGAAGCTGGGCCCGATCCCGATGATCGCCCCACCGATGTGCAGGACGATCAAGATGGTGAAATAGACCACGTCTCGCTCCCCTGCCGGCGTCGCCGAGCGGGAGTTTCCCATGGGCAAAGGGCCATGACAAGGAAGCGCGTGGATAGGATGAGCGGACATGCCGAAAGCCCCGCTCCTTAGCCCTGACGAAGTCTCGAGCCGCCTTCAGGAGGTCAATGGATGGACCCTCGAGGGCGACCGCATCACGAAGCTGTTCACGCTCGAGGACTTCGCAGGGACGATCGCGTTCCTTGACCGCATCACACCGATCGCCGACGAGCAGAACCATCACCCGGACGTTTCGATCCACTGGAACGAGCTCATATTGACGCTCTGGACCCACGCGAGCGGCGGCCTGACCGAACGTGACTTCCGACTCGCGCGCGCGATCGACGAGATGACGGAGGACTGATGCCGAAGCTTGATTTCGCGTTCCTCGCCGACGCCGCGGAGGCCGAGCCCGGCAGGAAGTTCTACGTCCTCGGCGGTGGCGTGGACTCGATCGGCGCCCAAGCGTTCCCCGTCGTCCACCCCCACCTCGCGCTGCTGATCAGGGTGCTCGTCCATCCGACCGAATCCGAGCGCTCGCACACGCTGGAGATCCGCCTGATCGACGACGACGGCCATGAGCTCGCGCGCATGGAGGGCAACTTCCAGGCCGCGGGCGGACCGCCCGGCCGGGAGCTCCCGATGAACATCTCCCTCGCGGTGTCAAACATCCGCTTCGAACGGCCGGGCGATTACTCGATCGAATTGCTGCTCGACAACCAACACGTGAAAAGCTTGCCGTTGCGTCTGTATCAGGTCGAGCAGCCCGCAGGCTAGGTCTGCTCGAGTTCCTTCGGCAACGCGAAGTGCACGTCTTCTTCGACCACGCGCACCTCTTCCACGTCGTCGACGCCGCGCGCGCGGAACCACCCGACGACCCGGTCGACCAACCACTCCGGCGCCGATGCACCGGAGGTGATGCCGACGGTGCGCGCGCCCTCGAGCCAGGCTTCGTCGATCTCGGTCTCGTCGTCGATCAGGTACGAGCGCGCTCCGCGCGCGGCCGCAACCTCTGCGAGCCGGTTCGAGTTCGACGAGTTGTCCGAGCCGATAACGAGCACGACGTCGGCTTTCTCCGCGAGCACCTTGACCGCCGTCTGACGGTTCTGAGTCGCGTAGCAGATGTCTTCGCGCGGCGGGCCTTGGATGACCGGGAAGCGCGCGCGCAGCCGCTCGATGACATCGTTCGTCTCATCGACCGACAGCGTCGTCTGCGAGAGGTAAGCGACCTTGTCGCCTTCGGGGAGGTCTAACCCGTCCGCTTCATCGGGCTGGCCGATCAGCGTGATCGAGGCCGGAGCTTCGCCCATCGTGCCGACGACTTCTTCATGGCCCTCGTGGCCGATCAGCACGATGTGATAGCCGTCGGCGGCGAACTTCTTCGCCTCGTTATGAACCTTCGTCACGAGCGGGCACGTCGCGTCGATGACACGGAGGTCGCGCGCGCGCGCCTGGCCGTACACCTCG
>DATGHY010000085.1:0-9167 GCA_035307625.1 Actinomycetota bacterium | reverse complement strand
GCTGCTCGGTCATGACGCCCAGGACGACCTCGACGTGACCGACCCCTTCCAAAGGCGACACTGCCGCGGTCACGTCCTTCGTCAAACGGTCTTTCAGCGGGCACCCGGCGACCGTCAGCAGCACCTCGACGATCACGTTCGGGCCGTCGATCGTCACGCCTTTCACCATGTCCAGCTCGGTGATCGGCTTGTGGATCTCCGGGTCCATGACCGTCGTCAGAGCGTCGTGAACCTGCTGTTCGGTGGGCATCGGGCTCCTTGTTTCCGGGTATGAACCAGGCTAGCACGGTCGAAGAAGGGCCATGAACGCGGTCCTAACCTGGAACCCCGTGCAGCCCAGCCGGGCGCGCCGCATAATGTTTGCGGAGCGAATGTAAGGCCCCCGGGGCGGCCAAAGCCGACCAGCTCCCCCACCGTCTTCGGGGGCCTCACCGGGCCGACCGGCGTCGAAAGCATCGGCCGGTCCGGCGAGCATCGGACGCAATTCCGCTCCAGAACCGTGCCGCTCCTAGACTGACCCGTCATGAAGGTCGGTCTCGCGCTCCCTCATTACGACTTCTCCTATCCGTCCGAGCAGCCCGCAACCGTCCAACGCGTCCTGGACTACGCGCAGCGCGCGGAGGGCCTGGGCTTCGACTCGGTCTGGGTGTCCGATCATCTTTTCCTGGATCTGGCGAAGTACGGCGGACCGCCTCAGCGCTATAAGACACCCGAGGCGACGGCGATGCTCGCCGCCTTGGCGACCGGCACGTCGCGCGCGCGCTTCGGTTCGCTCGTGCTGTGCGCGTCCTTCCGGCATCCGGTTTTCCTCGCTGCCCAGCTGCAGACGATCCACGAGATGAGCGGCGGCCGGCTGGAGGTCGGCCTCGGCGCAGGCTGGTACGAGGCTGAGTTCAACGCCGCCGGGATCCCGTTCGGCACCGCCGCCCAGCGGATCGAGCGGCTCGCCGTCGCCGCCGGGCAGCTCGACGCGCGCCTCGACCCGCGGCCGCCGATCGTCGTCGGCGGGAAAGGCGGCCCGAAGCTGGCGCGCGTGGTGGCCGAGCATGCCGATGCCTGGAACGTGTGCTGGCGGATCACGCCGGACGAGTACCGCGCGCGCCTCGAGACATTGCAACAGGCGTGCGCGCGCGCCAAGAGGGATCCGCAGACGGTCGGCCTATCGGTCGGCCTCTACACGCTGCTCGGAACGGACCAGAACGATCTGCAGGCGCGCTACGAAGCCCTGCAGCGCTGGACGCCGGGCGGCGCGCTCGACGGGGTACCGCTGGCGAAGTTCGCGGCCGGCGCGCTCGTCGGGACGATCGAAGAATGCGCCGCCACAATCAAAGAGTTCGAGGCGTTCGGCGTCTCGGAGATCATCCTGTCGGCTGCGTCGCTCCCGTTCTCGGTGTGCGACGACGACCAGCTCGAGCAGGCCGCGCGCGCGCTCATCCCGCAGGTCCGGGGCTGATGGAGCCGGGCGAGGCTGCTCGAAAGGTTCTGGAAGACGATGCCGGCGCGGAGCTGCACTGGACGGTGATCTGGGATCGGGCGCTCAAAGCGGGGTACATCGACCCGTTCACGCAGGCAGGCGCGCGCGACGAGCTCATCGCGGCGCTCGCGGCCGATGCCAAGACCGGCCGGATCGAGAAGACCTCGAAGGGAACCTACCGGGTCGCCGGGGCGTCCCAGGGCTGAAGAGTGCCCGTCCGCCCATGTTGGCTGGTGGGTTACAGGACCGTAGAATCGCCGGGAACCCCGCCGGGAGGCCCATGTCTTCACGCTTCGCACGTGCAGCAGTCGTTTGCTCGTTCATCCTTCTGCTCTCGGCCTGCAACATGACCGTCCAGATCACGACGCACCTGAACGGCAACGGCGGCGGAACGCTCGGCCTGCGGATGGTGCTCGACAAGGAGGTCCGCGACGGTCTGGCCGGCTCCGGCGGCGGCAAGGGGATCACGGTCCTGGAGGATCTCTTCAGCCGGTTGCAAGCCGCGAACTGGAACGTGACGCGGAGCGAGCCGGGCGGCGGCCTCGACATCCAAGCGACCAAGGCGTTCACCGACCAAGCCACGTTCAAGCAGGCGATGAGCGACCTGTCGGGTGGGTCGACCCCCAACGCCGGCGCACTCGGCGGCTATTCGCTCGGGTACACCACGTCTGGGTCGTTCTTCAAGACGAAAACCGTGTTCTCCGGCACCGTCGACACGAGCGAGTGGCGTCAGATCCTCGCGGCGACCGTAACGAAGGGCAACCAGCAGCAAGCGCAGGCCCTTCTCGATTCCGCATCGGACAACTTCCACTTCGAGATCCACGCGACGCTTCCCGGTTCGGTTTCCGTCGACAAGGGCGACGGCACGGTCTCGAACGGCGAAGCGATCTGGCGTCCGGCGCTCGGGTCGCGCGTCGACATCTCAGCATCGGCGTCGGCGATCAAAACCTCATCGCTGTTGCTCGTCGGATTGCCGGCGCTGCTGATCATCGCGGGGCTCGCGTGGTACGCGATCGGACGGCGGCAGAAGCCGTTGATCGCGGAAGCGCCGACGCCTGCGCATCGCCGGCGTGAACGCATTGCGCGCGCGCCGCAGCCCGTCGAGCAGCTGCTCGCGATCATGCCGGATCCGGAGCCGGTGGCTCTAGAGAACAAGGTGATCGAGCTGGACGTTCCGGCGCCGGCTCGGCCGGCTGAGCCCACCGCCTAGGCGGTAACGACCGCCATATCCTCGACCGGCGCAACCGGTGGCAGCGGCGTAAGCATCACGATCTCGCATTCCTTCTTCCAACGATTGACCGCGGCGTCGCCGTCCTTCAGGTTGAGGCGGCGGCCGACGAGCAGGTCGCGCGCGATCGTGTCCCAGCGCGCGTCCTTCGGCAGCTTCTCGACGCTGCACTCAACGTCGGCGACTTCCGAGCGCTTGTCCTTGGAGCGCGCGATCAACCGCACCGACGCCGCCTCGACAAGGCCCGGGATCTCTTGCTCACTCGGACCGACCAACACGTATACGCGGCCGTCTTCGTAGCCGTACCAGATCGGCCATTCCTTGTGCGCCTCGTAACGCGGCACCTTGACCGGAGCAGCCGGGCGCTCGGAGCTGCGCTCCAGCGGCGGCGCGAACGACAGCCACGCGATCGTCGATTTCGACAAGGCTGCGTCGAGCGGCCCGGGCACGATGCCCGCGGTCGGCGACTCCTGCTGCAGGACTTGGAACGGGAACGTTGCGACGACGTCGTCGAAGACCGAGTACTGAAGGTTGTACGTGCCCGCGGCGGGGAAGCGAACGTCGCGGAGCTCGTTGTCGATGACACGCGGCTTCGATTCGCCGTCGAGCTCGAACTGCCGCTCCCAGGACCCGAGCGTCTTGCCGTCGGCGTCGATGACTTCGAGCGCGTCGATGTAAACGCCGCCAGGTCCGCTCAGCCGGCGGATCACGAGGAAGGGAAACGCGACGTTTCCGCCGCCGAGGTAGACGACGTCGCCGGCGTTGGGGTCGGTTTCGGCGAGGATGCGATCGAGGATCCGGAAATCGTGAACGGTGACGTCGGCCACGCTTGCTCCTTCTGCGATCGTGGTGGAACCCGCGGGATTATAGCGGGGGCGCGAGCGGGCCTCGGCGGCAGGCTGCTCGAACGCATGGGGTAGGGTGGCGGACGATGGCCGCAGACGAGACGCAGGCCGCGGCGGACGCTGAACCGTCCGTTCCGCAAGACATCCGCTCGGTCCAAACGATCAAACATGAGTCGATGTTCTTGCTGTGCGACCGCTACGGCGACATCGTCGACGACAGCGCCGCCGCGCTCGGGCTGTACTTCCGCGATACGCGCTTCTTGTCGCGATGGGAACTGCGGATCGACGGGCAGCGGCCCTTGTACCTGCACTCTGCAGCGGACCGGAACTACTCGATGCTCATCGAAACCACGCTTCCGCGCGAAGAGGTCGACGCGCAAGGGCGCCGGAAGACGCAGAACCTTCAGGTATCGCGTCAGCGGCGTCTCGGGGCCGGGATGCACGAGACGATCAAGCTGCTGAACCACGGCGGTGTCGAGCGCGATATCACCCTCGAGATCTTGTTCGGCGCGGATTTCTTGGACGTCTTCGAGGTGCGCGGAGTGATCCGCGAAGTGCGCGGCAAGACGCGCGAGCCCGACATCGTTGGGGCGGAGGCGATCCTTGCGTACGACGGACGCGACGGAGTTGTTCGAACGACGAGGGTGACTTTCGATCCTCCCCCCAGCGCCTTGGACGGCGCGCGCGCGCAATGGCGTCTTTCCGTTCCACCGAAATCTCACGTGACGCTGCACGTTGCCGCGCTGCCCTCCGCGGGTGAGATCGCTCCGCCCGACCTCGAGCTCGACGCGATGGAGCGCGAGTACCAAGCGTGGAGGAAGAAGTGCACTCGGTTCCGGCTTTCGAACACACAGCTGCAGCGGTATATGGATCGCGCCGCGCTCGATCTCCGGATGATGCAAACGATGTCGGAGGACGGACTGCCGGCGATCGACGCAGGCGTGCCGTGGTTCTCGACGCTTTTCGGGCGCGACTCGTTGATCACTGCGTACCAAGCATTGCTGCTGAATCCCGAGCTTGCGAAAGGGACGCTCGCGAAATTGGCCCAATTGCAAGGCGAGAGGGTCGACGAATGGCGCGACGAGGAGCCCGGCAAGATCTTGCATGAGATACGCGTTGGGGAGCTGGCTGCCGTCGGCGACATCCCGCACACGCCCTACTACGGATCGATCGACTCAACGCCGCTCTGGCTCGTCGTGCTTGGGTACGTGTGGAACTGGACGGGCGATCGCGAATTCGCTGAAGCGATGTGGCCGCATGCCGTGCGCGCGCTCGAATGGATCGAGAGATACGGCGACGCTGACGGCGATGGGTACGTCGAGTACAAGCGGAAATCGGGCGGAGGGCTCGACAACCAAGGGTGGAAGGACTCGTTCGACGGCATCCTGCACGAAGACGGTTCGATCGCGGAAGCGCCGATCGCGCTCGCCGAAGTCCAGGGCTACGTCTACGACGCGAAAAGGCGGATCGGCGAGCTTGCGCACGCCCTCGGACACGAGGACATCGGCAAGCAGCTCGAGCATGAAGCAGCCGATCTGAAGGAGCGCTACAACCGCGACTTCTGGATGAACGAGCACAACACCTACGCCGTCGGCCTCGATGCGAACAAAGAACAGATCAAGTCGGTGACGTCGAACCCGGGGCACGGCCTGTGGTCGAGGATCGTCGACAACGCGAAAGCGCAGCGACTCGCGCGCCGGTTGATGGCGCCGGACATGCTAAGCGGTTGGGGCGTGCGGACCTTGTCCTCTATGAACCCCGGCTACGACCCGATCGGCTACCACACCGGAACGATCTGGCCGCATGACAATTCCCTCATCGCGCACGGGCTGATGCGATACGGTTTCATCGAGGAGTCGAACCGCGTGATCAATGAGCTCGCGTTAGCCGGCGCGTTCTTCGATTTCCGCTACCCGGAGCTGTTTTGCGGGTATGCGCGCGACGACGTGCCGGTGCCGGTTGAGTATCCAGTTGCATGCCGGCCTCAAGCGTGGGCGACGGGCGCGCCGCTGCTGATGATGCGGTCTTATGCCGGGATGTCGGTCGATGTGCCGAACAAGACGTTGTCGATCGTGCGGCCTGCGTTGCCTGCATGGCTCGAGCGCGCGGAGGTCATCGGCATGAAGGTGGGGAGCGCGCGCGTGGACCTGGTGTTCGTGCAGAGCGGGGGAGCGACGGGCGTGCAGGTGATGCGGAAAGACGGAGACCTGGATGTGATCGTCAGGTACTAGGTTGTCCGTCGGACCACAAAGGTCCTCTCTGCGGGTTTGTCATGTGATGCGTGTATGGCATGTATAGGTAACAACCCAACGAGGCTCGTCCAGGCTTACGGCGAGGAAACGCGTGGGCGGCGGCCTTCGAGCGCGCCCCGGTCTTGCAGGAACTCATACAGACCCGCCGTCAGCTCGTATTCGTTTAGGTCCGAGACGTTGACCCACCTCGCCTCGGACGCGTCGTCGCCGGCGCGGAGGTCCCGAGACTTCGGCTTCGCCCAGAAATCCAGGATCACGTAGTGGTACTCGACCTTCCCGTCGTCGTCGGGGACGATGCGCTCGGCGATCCCCGCGAGTCCCTCGACCTCGATGTCGATCCCCGTCTCCTCCTGCACCTCGCGCGCGATCGCCTCTCGTAGGGTCTCGCCCCACTCGACCCGGCCCCCCGGAAGCGACCACTGACCCATCGCCGGTGCGTGGGTGCGTCTGACCAGGAGCACTTCGCCCTTCTCGAGGACGATTGCCCCCACGGCGCACATGGGTATGTTTTCACTCACAGCTCGCGAGGCTACCACGATAGGATTCCGCGCCAAATGCCCTACGACCAAGAGCTCGCTGCGATGCAGGGGTGGCTCGACGCGACCGACAGGATCGCGATGGACCACTTCCGAGTCGACGTCCCGTACAAGAGCAAGGACGACGGAACGCCGGTCACCGAGGCCGACGTCGCGATCGAAGAGGTGCTCCGGAAAGCGATCCAGGAGACCTATCCCGAAGACGCGGTCGTCGGCGAAGAGGGCGGCACTGCCGGCGATCCGAAGGGCGACCGCCGTTGGATCATCGACCCGATCGACGGCACGAAGAACTTCCGGCGCGGCATCCCGATCTTCGCCACATTGATCGCACTCGAAGAGAAAGGCTCGATCGTGGCGGGGGTCGTGTCGGCCCCAGCGATCAACTGCCGTTGGTTCGCGCGCAAAGGCGGCGGCGCGTTCCGCGACGGCACGAAGATTTCAGTGTCCAAGGTGAAGGAGGTCGCGCTTGCCGAGATCTCCTCCGGCGGCGTCGGTACGATCGCCCAAAGCGGTCTAGAAGAGAAGTTCGCAGCGCTGTGCCAGCAGGCTGCTCGTCATCGGGGTTTCGGAGATTTCTGGGGCCACTGCCTCGTCGCGCAAGGGTCGATGGACGTGATGCTCGATCCGGAAGTTGCGGTGTGGGATCTCGCCGCGTTGAAGATCATCGTCGAGGAAGCCGGCGGAAAGATGACGTCGGCCATCGGCGAGGATCGGATCGATGGTGGGAGCGCGCTCACGACGAACGGGAACCTTCACGATGAGGTCGTGCGCGCGCTGAACTCTTAGGAACCCGAACCGCCTGACTCGTAGCCTTTCACCGAGAGCTTCAGCACCTTCTGTACTTCGTGATGCTCGCTCTCTTGTCCCGAATGGGCCCATCTGTTCACGTCGTCCAACGACAGGATCCCGATGAGGAACCCGCCTTGGACGACGGGAAGGAAGGGCTGGTTGCTCTCCGTCATGACGTGCGCGGCATCGGTCATCTGCGCGCCCGGCGCGATCACCGCGACGTCTCCGCGCATGACGTCCTTTATCAGGGCGCCTTCGGACGCATCCGTGAGGTTCTGCTCTGTCAGGAGCCCCACGACTTCCTCGTTGTGCGTAACGACCGCGACGACTTGGTCGGCTTCGCGCAACGACAGGGCGACTTCGGCAACGGGATCGTTCGGCGACGGGGTCAATACTGTGGACATCATCAAGTCGCGAACAAGCATGCGATCACCTCTTCCTGGAGTCATTCTCGCCTATGCGTGGCGCGGGCGAAACTAGTGCGTGGTCGCGGACGAGAACTTGAAGTCTCTGACCTTGAGCGCAGGCGCGCGCGAGCCGCCGAAGAACAGCTCGGTCGAGGTCTCCGTCGTGTCACCAACGCCTTCGACATTGCTCAACGCCTCAACCGCGTTCTGGGTGAAGCGCAGGTTCTTGACCCCGTGCGCGATCTTGCCGTCCTCGATCGCGAACGTCCCGTCGCGCGTCATCCCGGTGAGGACGGTCTCCTTCTCACTGACGACGTTCGAATAGTGGAACCTCGTGACGAGCAGCCCTCGCTCTGTGCTTGCGACAAGCTGCTCGAGCGATCGATCGCCGGGTTCCATGCGGAGGTTCAGCGGCAGCGGACCCATCGTGTTCGGCGGCGGAAGACCATGACCCGTCGATTCGCGGCCGGCCTTCTTCGCCGTCGCGCGATCCCACACCACGTCTTTCGCGACACCTCTTTCGATGAGCACGACGCGGCTGCTCGGCGTGCCTTCGAAGTCGAACGGCAATCCGAGCGCGTCGGGCGCCGTCGGATCGTCGATGATCGTGACGCGGTCGTCCATGATCTTCTCACCGATCTTGCCGGTCATGAACGAGCGGCCCTCGAGGAGGGCCTTGCCGCCGAAACCGAGGAACGCGAGGAACTGCAGCAGCGTCGAGGTTGCCGCCGGCTCGAGGATGACGGTGTACGCACCGGGCTCGACCGGCTTCGGATCGCGGCCGAGCTCGGCTTTGCGAACCGCGCGCTCGGCAAGCGCCGGCACGTCTAGGTTCGAGAGCTTCCGTTCAACTGATTCCGCGAAGCCTGATGAGTTTTCGGCGATCGCCATAACCGAGCAGCCCGCCTGGGTGGAAGTCGAGTACGCGCGCAAACCCGTCGACCCGGCGATGAAGACTTCGTTCGCGGTCGTTTCGATGTAACCGGCGGCCTCGATGCTGTTGGGGAACTCCTCGAGCGCGCGCGCGACGCCGTCGGCCCGTTCGGCCGGCGTCGTGGCTGCGGTTGCATCGTCCCAGAGTGTCGCTTCTGGGTAGATGCCGGGGGAGGCGAGGCCGGGGAAGTCGGAGTTCGGCGGGGTGACTTCGGCGATCGCCTTCGCGCGCTGGAGGGTCGCTTTGACCGCGTCGGGCTCGAGCGATGATCCCGACGCGACGCCGACGCGATTGCCGTCGACGACGGCCATGATCTGGATCGAGATCGCTTCGCGCCACGTGTTCTGGTGGATCTGCGAGGAGGCGAAGCGCGTCAGGCCGCCGGCGGAGTGGAACGCGAGCACCAGCGCAGCGTCGACGCCGTCGCCGAGCGCGATGCGCGCGCTGTCTTCGAACCGGTCCCGGCCGAGCAGGCTCAACCGCGAACCCCGACCTGCACGTCGCGGAATCGCCCCGGCGAGGTGCCGTGCGCCACGCGCGCGACCTGCGCCGGCTGGCCCTTGCCGCAGTTCGGCGTGCCGTAGACCTTCCACTCGTCCTTGCCGCCCAGCGCGTCGCACGACGACCAGAACTCGACGGTCTTTCCGGCGTAGTTCGGGTTGCGCAGCATCCGTCCAAGCTTGCCGTTCTTGATCTCCCAGG
>DATGHY010000084.1:0-10074 GCA_035307625.1 Actinomycetota bacterium | reverse complement strand
GCTTCTGCGCGTCGATCTGCTGACCGAAGAGGTTCTTCTCCAACGTCGTCGGCTCGCCGCCGATCGGAAGATCGAACGAGTCGGCGAGCGAGTGGGCCGGGTCGGTCGACATCACGAGCACGCGCTGTCCCGCGCGCGCGGCGCGCAGCGCGGTTGCGGCGGCAACGGTTGTCTTGCCGACGCCGCCCTTGCCCGTGAAAAGGAGGATTCGCATCGGAGTCTAAAGACTACCGGAGCCCGGAGGGCCCACCAACCGACGCGCTTTTTCTACGGTGTTTCGGCCTTGTTTTTGAGCAGCCCGTGGTCGAAACTTCTGATCACGTCCACGATCCGCATCGGATCGGTCGACTTGCCGACGACCGCGTCGACCTTCAAACGCGCCGCACGCTCGACGGTTTCGGGCTCGTCGTGGTGCACCGTGTACACGACGACGCGCATGTCCGGCCAGCGTGCGGCTTCGCGAACGAAGTCCCACCCGCTGCGTGAGGGAAGCTGCACGTCGACGAGCGCGACGTTTGGCTCCGCCGACTCGCACACCGCGATCGCATCCTCGACGGACGACGCGCGCACCACTTCGTAGCCGGCGCCGCTGACGAGCGCGTCGGTGATCGTTGCGAGATCGTCGTCGTCTTCGAGCAGGAGCACTCGGTCGCTCATCGGCCCGCGCCTTCCAGCGACATCGTCCGCTCGATCGGCGAGGCGATCTTCGGAAGTGTGATCGTGAACGTGGAGCCCTGACCCGGTGTGGATTCGACCGTGATCGCTCCCCCAGATCGCTCGACGAGGTGACGGACGATGGACAGCCCGAGACCGACGCCGCCGAAGCGGTTGGCGTCGCCACGCGAGGCCCGGAAGTACGGCTCGAAGATGTGCTCGCGCTCCTCCGCGGTCATCCCGACGCCGTGGTCGGAAACCGAGATCGCGACCGAACGGGGACCATCGATCGCAGAGACGCGTACCTCACCGCCCTCCGGCGAGTACTTGATGGCGTTCTCGAGCAGCAGTCCCATGATCTGGTCGAGCGCCTCGGGGTCGGCGTTGACCCAGACGTTGTCGGCCGCTGCCAGAAGTACGGGGTGCTTCGGCGACACGTCCTTGAACTCCGAGGTGATCGCACGAAGCGAGCCAAGCACATCGGTCGGCGCCGGGTTGAGGGCGACCTCGCGCCCGGCCTCGAGGCGCGCGCCGAGCAAGATGCGCTCGATCAGCTTGCTGAGGCCGTCGCAACGCCGGTGGATGATGCCGAGGAACTGGTCGACCTGCTCGGCCGACATCGTTCGCCACCGCATACCGAGCGTCACCGCCGCGCCGCGGATCGCCGTGAGCGGCGTCTTCAATTCGTGGGTCGTGTTCGCGAGCAGCTGGCCCTTGTACTCGTACGCCTTCGCGAGTGCCATCTGTCGCTTGTGGTTCATGAGGAACAACGCCGCGGCGGCGGCCACCAGCAGACCGATCAACGCGAGTGCGACGTGCAGGCCGCCGGAGCGGATCGGACCGAAGAACTCCGCAGCCGTCTGTGTCGTCAACGTTCCCCAGCCGCCGATCCCTACCGCGCTGTACGACGCGACCATGCGCGTCCCGTTGCTCGTGTACTCGAGGAACCCGCTTTGCCCCTGGCCGAGCGCGCGCAACACGGGGTCCACGCCGAATCTCGTGCCGACCTCTTTGCCGTTGCTCGAGGCAACGACGGCGCCGGACGCGTCGACGAGGAGCGCTTGACCGGTCTTGCCGTACTGCAGGCGCGAGTTATACGTCTCGAGCGGATTCGCGTCGGCGCGGAAGTAGCCGACGAAGATCGCGCGCGTCGAGCCGCCCGACTGTACGGGGACGGCGAGCGCAACGACGGGAACGCCCTGCGTCTTCATGACCGTTGAGACGCCGGGCTTTCCTGCGAGCAATTCGGTCCGCAAAGGCACATACCCGGGGTCGGTTACGGGCGGCAGGCCGTGTCCGACGTCGTAGGCGTTCAACGGAGCCCCGTTCAGACCGACGAGCGCGCCCCCGTAGTTCAACAGCGCTGAGCGCTTCACGTACGCTCGGATCGCCGCGGTGTCGGCCGGATCGCCCGGCTTCAACGAAAGCGGCGTGAGCGACGCGAAGTCGTACGCATCCTTCAGCGCGAACATCACGTATTGATTCGTGAGCCCCGCGAGGTCCTTCTGCTCCGAGACGCGATCGTCTCGCCGGATCTCCTGCGCTTTCGCGTTCGCGCGCGCGCTTTGAAGCAGGCCGACGAAGGCCACCGCGACAACCACGGCGATGCTGACGACGAGCGGGATGAACCGTTTGATCGTTCGCATCCCAAGTCCCCTTTTTGGGCGCAGCAGATCGTTGCCACGCGTTTGTCTAGGTATCGACCGGGATGGGTGGGGGGTTTACGGATGCCCCCAAACGGGCGTCCTACAGGGACTCGACCCTTTTCTTCAGGCCCTTCAGCGCGATGTCGATGACTTGCCCTTGGATCTTGCGCTTCATGAACCCGATCATCGGGATCCCCGGTTCGACGCTCGCTTGGTAGACGACCTCGGTTGAGCCGCCCTTTCCGCTGAGCGAGTACTCGCCCTCGAGATCTTTGATCGGGGCGCCGTCGACGAACGTCCACGAGACGCCTGCATCGTCCGGTTTGTAATCGTAGGTGAGCTCGTACCAGCCGCTCAGGCCTACGAGAGAAACTTCGAAACGGACCTGTTGCCCGCGGCCTTGCCCGTCCTTCTTCTTGATCTCGGCCTTCTTCACGCCGCTCGCCCATTGCGGGTACGCCTCGAAGTCGGCGATGACCGCCATGACTGTGGCCGGATCGGCCGCGATCGTCGTCTTACCCTCGGTCCGCTCCGCCATGGCTCCCCCGTTCGCTCGATGCTCGCCGACAGTGACGTGGCATTCTGTCACGGCCGCGGATTATCCTGTCGAGACCATATGGGCGTGCAAGCGGTCCTCTTCGATTTCGGCCACACCCTTATGGATTTTGGGCGCACCGAGGAAGCTCTTCGGGGCGCCTATTCCACGATCAGGGACAGGCTGGCGAACTGGGTCGAGGACCGCACGCCGCCGGAGATCGAAGAGCTCGTCGAACGCGTCGCCGAAGAGATCGACCGCCGCGTCGAACGCAGCTACATGCAACGTCGCCTCGAAGAGCTGGACATCATCCAGGAGTTCGAGGAGGCGTTCGACGCCATCGGCTACAAGCTGCCGCCCGAGCTGATCCGCGAAGTCGTTGAGCTCGATCACGAGGCGCTCGTCAATTCCGTTCGCATTGAGCCGGAGACGGTGGAGATCCTCGAGAAGCTGAAGGCCGACGGCCTGAAGCTCGGCTTGGTATCGAACGTGTCACAGCTTCCGGAGCTGTTGCACCGCGATATCAAGACGTTCGGCATCGCGCGCTTCCTCGACGGGGTCGCATTCTCCAGCGAGATCGGTGTTCGGAAGCCGCGCCCTCAGATCTTCGAGCACGTGCTCGATCTGATCGGAGCGAAGCCAACCGAGGCAGTGTTCGTCGGCGACCGTCTCGTCGACGACATCGCCGGCGCGCAGGCGGTCGGGATGCGCGCGGTTCTGACGCGTCAGTACCGTCAGGAAGAGCCCGACTCGATCGAGCCCGACGCAGTGATCGAGCACATCACCGAACTCCCCGCCATACTCTCTGGTTTCTAGCCTCGCGCGCTTCTAACCCGCGGCTGCTCGCGATTCCAGCACGTCTTTCAACGCGTTCAACCCCCGCCGGATCGCCCAGCGGTGACGTTTCACCGACGTCGACAACCGGCGCGCGCGCGCGCCCGGCGCGCGCTCGACGTCCAAGTAATAGTGAACGATCGTGCCGTCTTTGAACGCTTCGAGCCACCATTCCGCGCGCCCGACGAGCTCGCCCTCTTCGAGCGTCCAGGTGAAGCCTTCCCATTCACGCGAGTTCGGGATGCTCGCCTTCAGCTTCAAACGCCCGCGGCGCTGCCCAACCGGGACATCCAGCGTCACCCAGCCGTAGCCTCCGCCTGCGCGCGCGCCGGGCCACCACATCGCGTCTTCCGATAGTCCGAGCAGCCTGCGCTGCACCGCTTCGGCAGATGCGTGGATGAAAAGCTCGTCGGTCGTGTTCGTGCGCACGGCCCAATGATAGATGGCTAGGATTGTCGGCATGGCGGACGACGCATCCCGCCGCGACCGCGACGTCGCCGGCCGCCCGAAGAACGCGCGCCCGCGCGACTCGCTCGGCCGGCCGCTCCCGCGCGACGCCGAGAACGCGATGTTCGAAGAAGAGCTGCCGGCGGATCCCGAACGGCTGCTCGACATCGGTATCGAGCACTTCAACGCGCGACGCTTCTTCCAGGCGCACGAAACGTGGGAAACGGCGTGGCATCCCGCACCCGAAGATGAGCGCGATTTCTGGCAGGGCATGACGCAGATCGCCGTCGGTTTCACGCATTACCAGCGCGGGAACCCGAAGGGCTCGGTGACCTTGCTCCAGCGAGGCGCGCGCAAGATCGCGACGTACGGCGAGGCCTACAAAGGCGTCCCGGTTGCGGCCTTGGCAACCGCCGCACGCAAGGCAGCGGCGGCGATCGAGCGGGCCGGAAGCACGACCCCGATCGAGTTTCCGACCATCGTTAGGACCCCGGTCCGATAGGCGGTGGCCGGGCCGCGGCGTAGGTTGGCCGGAACTGCAGGTCAGACAGCCTATTTCGGGCGCGAAAGTTCAAGACCCCCCGGAGCGCGGCCGATGGAATAGGTGAAACAGGGGCTGCGGGCATCTGTGGGCTGCTCGCACGGAACGTTCGGGGAGGAACAGGTGGCACGGAACCGGTTCGTATGCTCGTCTTGTGGCGCCAAGACCCCGATCCAGCCTTTCTGCCAGCAGTGCGGGCAGCCGACGCCCGTCTGCAGTGCAGACGAGCGGATCCTCTGGGAGATGGGCCAGTGGGAGAGCTCGCGCGCTAAGCAGGGCAAGCCCGTCCGCTCAGTCTCGCTGCCGCTGAAGCCCGCCGACGAGCCCGTCGTCTACTCCGCGCCACCGAGGGAAACCGAACCGCCGCGTGAAGAGCCTCCCGCCGCGCCCGCTCGGCGCCCCGGACCGCCAAGACCTCAGATCCAGCAGCACCCGGCCGCGCGCATGGCTCCCCCGAGCGCGCCGGCCGCGCCGCCTGCGGCGCCACCGCGCCCGCAGATCCCCCGGCCTTCAGTACAGCCACAGCCTCAGCAACAGCGCCCCGCCGCGTCGACGCCGCAGCCACCGCGCGCGGTCCCGACCGAGGCCGGCAAGCGCCCTGCCGGTCCGCAGATCGCGGCCGCCGCAGCCGCCTCGTCGACGGCCCACGCGCTCGAGCTGCACGTAACCGAAGCTCCGGAGCGCCGGACGATCGACAAGTCCGCGACGCTCCAACGGATCATCCGCAACATCCCGCGGCACGCGCCATCGCGCCAAGCCCCCGCGCCCTCGGGCGACACGATCATGCCCCAGACCGCGGACCACGCCGCCAGGCGAGCAGCCCTCGAGGAAGCGGCGCGTCTCGCGGCGGAGATGGAAGAGCAGGCTCGGGTCGCCGCGGAAGAGGAAGAGCGCCAGCGCCAGGAGCAGCTCGAGCGCGCGATCGCCGAAGCCGAAGAGCGTGCGCGCCAGGAAGCGGAAGAGCGCGCGCGTTTCGAAGCGGAAGAGAAAGCGAGGCTCGAAGCGCTCGAGCAGGCACGCGTCGAGGCGGAGCGGAAGGCGCGCGAGGCCGAAGAGCGCGCGCGCGCTGCCGAGGAAGCTGCTCGCATAGCAGAAGAGCAAGCGAAGATCGCCGAGGAAGAGCGCAAGCGCCGCGCTGCCGAAGACCAAGCGCGTTACGAAGCGGAAGAGCGCGCGCGCACCGAAGAGATCGAGCAAGCGAAGGCCGAGGGCGCCGAGCGGGCGCGCGTCGAGGCCGAAGCGCGTGCGCACGCCGAGGCCGAAGAGAAGGCTCGGCTCGAGGCTGCGCGCGAGGCGATGAAGGAAGCCGAAGCGCGCCAGCGCGAGGCCGAGCGGCTGCAGCGCGAAGCCGAAGCGGAAGCGGCGGCGGCGCAGGCAGCGGCCGAGAAGGAAGCCAAGCGGCTCGAGAAAGAAGCCGCGCGCTCGGCGAAGGAAGCGCACAAGAAGTCCAAGCGCGACCAGAAGAAGGTCGCCGAGGCGGCTGCGGCTGCTGCGCGCGAGGCTGCTCAGAAGACCGAAGAGCACCGCCAACAGGAGATCGAGGCCGTCGCCACGCAGACGGCACCCAAGCCGCAGCGCAAGACGAGACTCGACCGACGCTACGACCGTCAGGTCGCAGCGCTCGGATTGGTCGAGGACGAGACCGTGACGATCATGGCCGACGGCCGCTCGGGCGTGCGGCGCGCGACGATGTTCGTCACGCGCTTCCGCGTCGCGATCGTCGGGCGTTCACGGCGCAAGCCGACCGTGCGCTGGATCCCGCTCGAGGAAGTCACGACCGTCGAGACCGCATGGCGTGGAGCGCCGACGATCGTCGTCAACGCGCCGATCGAAGTCCTGCCGTTCAAGCAGCGCTCGCGCACGACGTTGCGCCAGCTGGTGCAGCTGGTGACGTCCGAGGTGCGGCAGGCGCGCGCCGGAGGCGCGCGCCGTCACAGCGCCGACCTGATGCAGGACTGGACCGACCGGACGAACGAGATGCTCGACTCCGGCACCGGCAAGTTCCGACTGTGGATCCGCCGTCACCCATGGTTCACGCTGCTGTGGCTGGCGACGCTGGTGCCGGTCGCATACTTCATCACGCGCTCGCGGTTCTAAGCCCCGAACGGATACAAAAGAGGAGCCCCCGATCGGGGGCTCCTTGATCTTGTCTCGAGTGGTTGCGCCTCAGCACGCCCCGCTCGTAGATACGCACGTGCCGGTCTGGCTGAACGTCGAGCTTGCGGTCCGTCCGAGGAAGATCACCGCGAGGATGATCACCGCTGCGATCAACGCGACCATGACTGCGTACTCCACTGCCGTCGCCCCGCGCTCGCTACCGATGCGGAGCCGAGCCGTTAGCGCTGCAGCGAAGAGCCTGATCGGTTCGATGAAGGTCATTGCCAACTCCCCTCTGCGTCATGCTCTGATTCGGTCCGCGACCACCCACGTCGAAACAGGGTCGGTTGCGGGGTCCCCCATGTATAGCGCAGCGCCGAGAGTTCGGACATACCCGGGCCGCGATTTTCACGGGTGAAGGGCCACTTTCTTTGTCGGCTCGTTCGGCCATCTTGTTCATGGGACTTCGGTCCCGCGCGCGAAGGACATATCGTGCCTCACCTGGGATTCCCCTGAGAGCCTCAACGCCAGAACAACAATGAGAGCCCGATCGCCATCGTCGTGAGGACGGCTGCGCCCAACGTTGCACCTAACAGGTTCAGACAGTTCTGGACGATCGAGTCGCGGAAGCCGCGCGCCCAGCTCCCGGCAACGGGGATCGCCGTCACGACAGCGGCGAGCGTCCACACAGGGAACACCTTGAACGCAACTTCCAAGGTAAGGACCACGTATGTCAGCGTGATCCACGCGCCGATGACGATGAGCCCCACCTCGTCGCCCCAGCGCGCTGCCGGCGTCAGCTTGCCGGCCGCCTTATCCGAGCGGAAATGAAGCAGGTCGTGCGTGAACAGCACGACGCTCATGAACATTCCGGGAACGATCGCAACAGCTATCGCAACGGCGTCGAACCGTTGCGCTTGGACGTAATAGGCGCCGACCACCGCCAGGACACCGAACGCGGCGAACGTGCCCAACGCGCCGAAGCCCCGGTAGCCGTATCTCACAGGCGGCCACCAGTATTGCCACGCGAGCAGCCCTCCCGCAGCGCCGAGCGGGAGAACGAGCCACCCGCGCGCTATCGCAAGGACGACTCCGATGACGAACGCGGCTCCGTACAACGCTGCTGCAAGTATCAGCGTCGCGCGTTGGCTCATCTGCCTCGTTTCGATCAGGCCAGGATCGGTCGCGATCGCACCGCGATCGACGCGCGCGAGCTTGTCGGCACCGGAGCGTGCGTCGGCCACGTCGCCAAGGGCGTTCGACCCGAACTGCAGCGCGACGGCGCCTGCGATCGTCAGCGCGAACCATCCCCACGCGAAGTCGAACCCGCGCTGGTATGCCAATGCAGCTCCGGCTGCCACCGGCGCGACGATCATGGGAAGCGTGCGCGTGCGTACGGCGCGCGCGAGCGTTTTGGCGTTGGGCATGGGAGCCAAGAGGCTACGGGCGCGCGCTCGGAGCGGCAACACGCTGCTCGCTAGGATGGCCGCGATGCCCAACAGACTTGCCGCAGAAACGAGCCCCTATCTGCTGCAGCACGCGAATAACCCCGTCGACTGGTATCCGTGGGGCAACGAGGCGCTGGCGCGCGCGAAACAGGAGGACAAGCCGATCCTGCTCTCGATCGGCTACGCGGCGTGCCACTGGTGTCACGTCATGGAGCGCGAGTCGTTCGAAGACGAAGAGACCGCAGGCCTGATGAATGCATGGTTCGTCTCGATCAAGGTCGACCGCGAAGAGCGGCCCGACATCGACTCGATCTACATGAGCGCCGTCCAGGCGATGACCGGACACGGCGGCTGGCCGATGACGATGTTCCTGACGCCGGACGGCAAGCCGTTCTACGGCGGCACGTACTACCCGCGGGAGCCACGTCACGGCATGCCCGCGTTCCGCCAAGTCCTCGAAGGCGTGCACGACGCGTGGGTGACGAAGCGCGACGATGTCGAGCAGCAAGCGGGCGGTCTCATCGAATACGTGGAGCGCTCGTCGCAGCCGCTCGCGCAGCCGGGGCAGCTCGAAGAAGGGATCCTGACGCGCGCAGCGGACCGGATGGTGCAGACGCTCGACGACGAATGGGGCGGTT
The DNA here is from genome assembly GCA_035307625.1 of Actinomycetota bacterium. Taxonomy (GTDB): domain Bacteria; phylum Actinomycetota; class AC-67; order AC-67; family AC-67; genus AC-67. The sequence continues at coordinate 1,234 of DATGHY010000084.1, read as the reverse complement.
TCGGCGGCGGGATGAAGTTCCCGCAAGCGGCGAACCTGGAGTTCCTGTTGCGGCGTGCCGTAAGCGGCGACGTGCCGGCGCGCGACGCTGTGACGCTGACGCTCGACAAGATGGCGCGCGGCGGGATCTTCGATCAGGTCGGCGGCGGGTTCCACCGCTACGCGGTGGACCGGATCTGGCTGGTCCCCCACTTCGAGAAGATGCTCTACGACAACGCGCAGCTGCTGCGCTTGTACACGCGCGCGTGGCAAGTCACGCAGAGCGATCTTTACCGCAACACCGCGATCGCAACGGGCGAGTATCTCTTGCGCGAGATGCAGCAGCCGCAAGGTGGCTTCTCGTCGAGCCAAGACGCCGATTCCGAAGGCGTCGAAGGCAAGTACTACGTCTGGCCGTACGAAGAGATCATCGCGATCGCAGGCGACGACCTGCCGATCGCGATCGCCGTCTTCGCGCTCAGCGGCAACGGGAACTGGGAAGGCGTCAACGTCTTGTGGCGGCCGCACCCCGACGAGGAAGTCGCCGCGGAGATCGGCGTTCCCGTCGAGCAGCTGCGCGCGGCCGCAGATCGGGTGCGCGCGCACTTGCTGGCCGAGCGGTCCAAGCGCATCCGGCCGGCGACCGACGACAAGGTGCTCGCGTCCTGGAACGGGCTCGCGATCGCCGCGCTCGCGGAGGCAGGGAGAGTGCTAGGGCGCGAGGACTTCGTCGAAGCGGCGGCGCGCGCGGCGACCTTCGTCGTCGAAAACCTCACCGACACGGACGGCCGCGTGCTCCGCTCGTGGCGCGAGGGGAAGACGAGCGGCCCCGGCTTCCTCGACGATTACGCGATGCTCGGCGACGGGTTGCTGACGTTGTACGAGACGACGTTCGAGACGCGATGGTGGCACGAGGCGAAGCGTCTCGGGCGCGAGATCATGCGCCTCTTCGCCGACGAGCGCGGCGGGTTCTACGACACCGGCTCCGATGCTTCGCAGACCGTCGTCCGCCCGAAGGACCTGTTCGACAACGCAGTGCCGTCCGGCAATTCAGCGGCGGCTGATCTCTTGCTACGCCTCGCAGCCCTGTCGGGAGACAGAGCCTTTGAGGCGGCCGCGACGCGGTTCCTCGAGCTGATCGCGCCGGCTCTCGAACAGGCGCCGGGGGGCTTCGGGAACGCCCTGAGCGCCCTCGACCGAGCGCTCGGCGGCTCTCTCGAGATCGCCGTGGTCGGCCCTTCAGAGACATCTCGCCC
>DATGHY010000083.1:0-10173 GCA_035307625.1 Actinomycetota bacterium | reverse complement strand
TTCGACCGTTGGTGCAAGTGTGAAAGCTTCAACTTAGTTCTGGGCTCGACGCAGTCGTACTGGGCAGACGGGCTATCCCGCGTCAACACCAGGAAACCGGAGGTCTGGGCTCCCCTAGTCCACACCCACCCGTGTCGGGCTCGCAAGAACCATCTCATCTCGCCCTGAATCGATCTCGGACTAGCCACATCTGCCGATGTTCGCGCAGGCCTCCCCTCCGTACGCTGGCCCAGAGGGGGGATCATGCGCCGCATACCGGGCCGCTCGATAGGGATCGTCGTCGTGTTGGCGCTCGCGTCGACTTGGCTAGGCGCCGCACCCGCGCGCGCGAGCCTCAGCTCGTGGATCCTCACCAAGTATCCGCTCCAAGCGCACGCGACGCAGGGCACTGCCGCGTCGACACGCAAATGGGCATTGCTGATCGGTCTGAACGACTACGCGGCGCCGACCGTCGACAACATCGGCGCGCGCCAAGACGCCGAAGGGTTGGCCACCACACTGGTTCACCTCGGCTGGAGGACAGATCACATCATCGTGATAAAGGATCGCGATGGAACTGCACAGCACATCTTGGACGGAATCCGATGGCTCGCATACAAGACCCGGTCAAACTCGACCGTTGTGTTCCACTATTCGGGCCACGAAAACTTCCGGTGGACATCGGTCGACAGCGACGGGGACACGCGCGATGTGATGATCTGGGCGGCCGACAATCGCTATATCAATGACGGGACGCTCGGGCTCGAGTTGAACCGTGTCGCCGCGTACCACATGTGGATCGACATCTCCACGTGCAGAGCCGCCGGGTTCGACGACTACGGCATGGTCAAAGCGGGGCGCATACTCACGTTCTCCTCCACCGTGAATGAACTGTCATACGAAGATCCATACTCTCATCACTCAGTCTTCACGTGGTGGGAAGTGAACCTCGGCATGTACGCGAAAAAGGCGGACACCAACCACGACGGAAAGGTCACCGTGGAAGAGGCGTTCTGGTGGGCGAAGCCTCACGTCACGTACTACACGAGCGGCCGGCAGCACCCGGTCATCATCGATCGGGTATCGGGCAGCATGTTCCTCAACTGAATCAACCGGCGAGAGACCTGAGCGCGGGGATCAGGGCTCGGAACGCTTTCCCACGATGGCTGATCGCATCCTTTTCTGCCGCCGATAGCTCGGCCATCGTGCGCGCACTTCCTGCGGGAACGAAGATCGGGTCGTAGCCGAATCCCCCGGAGCCGCGCGGCTCGGTGATCAGGGTTCCCTCGACGGTGGCTTGCGCGACGTGCTCCTCGCCTGCCGGCGTCACCAACACGGCCACGCACCGGTAGCGCGCGCCGCGCGCACGCTCCGGCGTGCGCCTGACCACTTCGATCAGCTTGTGCAGGTTCTCTTCGTCGCTCGCGCCGTCGCCTGCGTATCGAGCCGAGCGTGGGCCGGGTGCGCCGTCGAGCGCGTCTACTTCGATCCCAGAGTCGTCCGCAAGGACCGGAACTGAGGACAAGGAAACGAGTGAGCGCGCTTTGATCAGCGCGTTGCCGCGATACGTGGGGTCGTCCTCCGGCGGCGGGATCCACGCGGGGTCCGGCGCCACGAGCTCGATCGGCGCATCGACAACGATCTGCGCGATCTCGCGCACCTTGCCGGGGTTCTTCGTCGCGAGCGCGACGCGCGCCCTGCTCACTCGGCCAGGAGCGCGCGCTGCATCGCGATCAGCTGCTCGATACCTGACGCCGCGAGATCGAGCATCCCGTCGAGCAGCGGCCGGTCGAACGGCTCACCTTCCGCTGTGCCTTGCACCTCGACCAAGCCGCCTTTGCCCGTCATCACGACGTTCATGTCGACCTCGACGGCAACGTCTTCCGAATAATCGAGGTCGAGCACGGGTCTGTCTTCGAGCACGCCGACGCTGATAGCCGCTACCTCGCTGATGAGCGGCGTCACAGGCAGCTCGCCCAACGACATCAACGACGCGATGGCATCGGCGAGCGCGATATAGGCGCCCGTGATCGATGCCGTCCGCGTGCCGCCGTCCGCGACCAGCACGTCACAGTCGATCGTGATGCTGCGTTCGCCGAGCAGCTTGAGGTCGGTCACCGCGCGCAACGATCGCCCGATCAAACGCTGGATCTCTTGCGTGCGCCCCGACGGCCGTCCGGATTTCACTTCGCGCGGTGTGCGTTCGACGGTCGCGCGCGGAAGCATGCTGTACTCCGCCGTGACCCAGCCGCGGCCGGATCCGCGCAGGAACTGCGGCACGCCGTTCTCGACGGTCGCCGCGCACACGACGCGCGTCTGGCCAACGTCGATCAAGCATGAACCTTCCGGGTTCGGCTGGAATGCCCGCGTCATCTTGACCGGACGCAGGTCGGAAGGCCCTCTTCCATCGGCGCGCTTCATACGTTCGTCTTCCTTATCTCGCGCGCGAACTCGATCGAACCATCGAACGTGCTCGATGCTTCCTCGCGGACCTGATCGAGCGGGTTCCGCGGCCAGATGTGCGTTAGCATCAGCCGCTCGACACCTGCTTCGCGCGCCGCTTCGCCGGCTTGTGTCGCGCGCAGATGGATCGGCGCCATCAAGCCTTCGTCTTTCTCGAGCCACGAGGCTTCGCACAGGAACAGATCGGCACCGCGGGCGGCCTTCGAGAGGTCCGCGTTCGGCCCGGTGTCGCCCGAGTAGCAGAGTGTCCGCCCACCGGCGCTCACGCGAACCGTGGCGTTCTCGATCGAGTGCGCCGCGTTGAAGACTTCGAAGCGGAACGGCCCGGCCTCGTCTGCGTCGCCGGATGCGAGCGGATGCCATTCGAAGAGCTCGCCGAACTCCCGTTTGGAGTCGTCGCCGATGAGCGGCGTCATGTTCGCTTGCACGCACGTGGCCGCGTAAACCGGGACCTTCTTGCGCGTGTTCAGCGTTTGGTAGAAGAACGGATAGACATCGGCGCAGTGGTCGACGTGCGCGTGCGAAAGGAAGATCGCGTCGACGTCGACCATGTCGAGATGCTCTTGCAGGAAGCTCAGCGTTCCGTTCCCCGCGTCCATCCACAGCGTGAAGCCGTCGTGTTGCAGCAGGAAGCCGCTACACGCGCTGTGCGCGCGCGGGTACGTGCCGTCTGCACCGAGGACCGTCAGCTCCACGGTTGCTCCTCGACCTTCGTGATCTCCGGCCCGAGGAACCGGTGTCCGAGCTCTTCGAACTGCTTCGCGTCGCCGCTCGACAAGAACCGGTGCTGGGGCGGAAGGTCGTGCGGACGGAACATCTCACGCCGCGTCAATTCACTGAAGACGTCTATCGCGGCCTCCTTGTCGCTTTCGATAAGCACCACGTCCCGGCCCATCACGTACTGGATCACGCCACGCAGAAGGGGGTAGTGCGTGCAACCGAGGATCAGCGTGTCGACGTCGCTTTCGATCAGGGGCGCGAGGTACTCCTCTGCGATCGCTTGCACCTCGGGACCCGCCGTCTCACCCCGCTCCACCAGCTCCACGAACAGGGGGCACGCATGCGGGAATAGCCCGACGTTCTCACGAGTCATCGCGATCGCGCGCACGTACGAGCCGGACGCGATGGTGAGCGCCGTTCCGATGACACCGATCCGGCGATTGCGCGTTGCCTTCACGGCTGCTCGAACGGCGGGTTCGATCACTTCGACGAGCGCGATGTCCGGGTACGCGTCGCGGATGTGATCCAGCCCGGCGCTCGACGCGGAGTTGCACGCGACCACAAGCATCTTCACGCCTTCATTGACGAGCAGCCCGGCCACGTCGTCCACGTACCCACGAACTTCGTCGCGCTCGAGCGGCCCGTACGGACCGCGCGCGGTGTCGCCGTAGTAGATGATCGACTCGCCGGGGAGGTAGTCGAGCAGCGCGCGCGCAACGGTCAATCCGCCGAGCCCGGAGTCGAAAACGCCGATAGGCCTGTCGTCCATCGCCTTCGCAGTATACGGGCGCGTTCTTACGCCCAGAGCATGCCTTCTAGGCGCTTGACCGCTGCATCGAAGTCGCCTCCATACGCACCGGTCGAGAGGTACTTCCATCCGCCGTCGGGCAGCAACACGACGATCGTCCCTTTCGTCAGACGGTCGGCGACGCGGAGGGCGACGTGCAGGGCGGCACCGCTCGAGATGCCGGCGAAGATCCCCTCCTGCTCCGCGAGCTGTCTCGTCCGCCGCAATGCGTCCGTGGTGCCCACTTTGATGCGTCCGGTCAGCACGCCGAGATCGATGATCTCGGGGATGAAGCCTTCGTCGAGGTTGCGCAGTCCGTAGACGAGCTCGCCGTACTCCGGTTCGGCCGCCACGATCTGCGCGTTCGGGTTGTGCTCGCGGATGCGACGGCCGCACCCCATCAGCGTGCCGCCGGTTCCTAGGCCCGCCACGAACGCGTCGACCTCCGGGCAGTCGCGCACGATCTCGGCCGCCGTCCCCTCGTAGTGCGCGCGCGGATTGGCTTCGTTGCCGTACTGGTACGGCATGAAGTATTTCGTGTCGGCGGCCATCTCTTTCGCGAGCGCGACTGCGCCGTTCGACCCTTGATTGCCCGGCGAGTACACGATCTCGGTTCCGAACATCTCGAGCAGTTGCACGCGCTCAGCGCTCACGTTGTCGGGCATCACGCACACGAGGCGGTAGCCCTTTCGGCGGCAGATCATCGACAGCGAGATGCCGGTGTTCCCCGACGTCGGCTCGAGCACGATCTTGTCGTGCGTCAGCGCGCCCGATGTTTCCGCCTCTTGGATCATGCGCAATGCGATGCGGTCCTTCATCGAACCGGTGGGGTTTTGAGCTTCGAGCTTCGCGAAGATCCTCACGTCGGGGTTCGGCCCGAACGTCGGCAGGCCGACCAAGGGCGTGTTGCCGATCGCCCCCAGGATGTCGTCCGCGCGCACGGGACTAGCCGCCGGCGACGGCCGGAAGGATGGAGATCACGTCGCCGTCCGACACGGGCGTCTCGAGAGACCCGAGGAATCGGATGTCCTCGTCGTTCAGGTACATGTTGATGAAGCGGTGAAGCTCGCCGCCATCCGCGACCACAGCGCCACGCACACCCGGATGCTTGTGCTCGAGATCCTCGATGACCTCACGCACCGTCGATCCGGACCCGTGGACTGCTTTCTCGCCCGCGGTGTACTTCCGCAATATCGTCGGCATCCGCACTTCGACGGCCATCAGACTCCTCAGCTCGCTTTCTCTTCCGAAACGACGCCAAGCTCGTCGATCCTTCCCTCGAGGATCCGGAACGCACGGATCTCGGGGCGCGCGCGATCCTGGAGCGACACGAGGGCGTAGACGGCGTTCGGGTCGCGCGCCAGCTTCACGTCGGTCGGCGACGGATACGCCGGCGTGTGCGTGTGCGAGTGGTAGATGCTCACGACCTCCCAATCCCGGTCGAAGAGCTCGTCGTAGACGCGCTTCATCTCTTTCGGATCGGCCTCGTAGCGCATGACCGGATCGGGATCGATGTTCGTGAGCTTGACCTGCTCTTGGACGTCCCCCGGAGGCCCGACCAGGAAGCCGCAGCACTCCTTCGGATACTCGGCCTGGGCGTGCTCGATCATCGCGCGCGCAACCGGTTCCGGGATGCGAAACTCCGACATTCAAGCCTCCGAGATGGGAACGCGGGCAGGATAGCAAGGGCTTCCGAGGACCCGCTTAGGCCTCTATCGCGATCTCCCCGGCGCGGCCTTCGGTGACGACGCCAACCTCGTGGAAGGGGACGGCGCGCGCCGCCAGCTCCGCGCGCAACGAGCCAAGCTGCTCGGACGGACACGCGATCAACATGCCGCCGGACGTCTGCGCGTCCGCCAGGAGCGCGCGCGTGACCTCATCGACGCTTTCCGCGAAGCGCACCGACGGCTCGACGTAGCGGCGGTTGCGCTTGCTGCCGCCGGGGATCTGGCCGGCCTCGGCCAGCTCGCGCGCGCCCTCCAAGACGGGAACTGCAGACGCGCGAACCGTCGCTCCTACTCCCGACGCTTCGAGCATGCGGTGCAGGTGACCAAGGAAGCCGAACCCGGTCACGTCGGTCGCCGCGCGCACCCCTACTGCAAGCATCGCTTGCGAGGCCGCCGCGTTCAGTGTCGTCATCGTTTCGATCGCGCGCGCAACCACATCCGCCGGCGCCTGCTGGTTCTTGATCGCCGTTGAGATCACGCCGAGCCCGAGCGGCTTCGTGAGCACCAGCACATCGCCTGCGCGCGCGGCCGCATTAGTGACGATACGCGTCGGGTCGGCCAGGCCGACGACGGCCATCCCGTACTTCGGTTCGGGATCGTCGATCGTGTGCCCGCCGGCGACGATCGCGCCGGCTTCGCGCGCGACGGCCATCCCGCCTTCGAGCACGCGCCCGAGCAGCTCGAGAGGCAATGCTTCGCGCGGCCAGCCGACGAGGTTCAAGCAGAGGATCGGTCGCCCGCCCATCGCGTACACATCGCTCAGCGCGTTCGCCGCTGCGATCCGTCCCCAGTCGTACGCGTCGTCAACGATCGGCGTGAAGAAGTCGGTCGTGAACACGAGCGCGGTATCGTCATCCAGCTTGTAGACGGCCGCGTCGTCACCGGTTTCCGATCCGACGAGCAGCCGGTGGTCGACGGGAAGCTGCCGGCTCAGTGACTGAAGCACGTCGGTCAGGTCGGTCGGGCCCAGCTTGCACCCACATCCCGCGCCGTGGCTGAACGAGACGAGCCGGATGTCGCCTGCCGTCGTGCTCACGACTGCTCCGCGAGCTGCACGATGATCTCCCACTCGTCGTCGCGGACCGGCTGAACCGAGAGCCGCGCCCGGCTCAGCAGCACCATCTCCTCGAGACCCGGAACGGTCCGTAGCTCCGCCAAGGAAACGAGACGCGGAAACTTCCGAACGAACCCGACGTCCGGCATCCACCACCGCGGGTCGTCCGGCGTCGATCTTGGATCGAAGTATTTGCTGTTCGGGTCGAACTGCGAATCGTCCGGATACGCCTCGCGTACGACCTTGCACACACCCACGATGCCTTTGTCCTCCGTGCTCGAGTGGTAGAAGAAGGCCTCTTCGTTAAGCTTCATCGCGCGCAGGTTGTTCCGCGCCATGAAGTTGCGCACACCGTCCCAGTGCTCGACCGACTTCTTTTCGAGGTCGTCGATCGAGAACGTGGAAGGTTCCGTTTTGAGCAGCCAGTGCGCCACGTGTCGATCGTAGCCCCCCGCGGCGGTGCCCGGCGAGCCGCGGTTTGCACAGGCTGCTCGCGAGCGTGTTTCCTTGCGCCACCGAACGAGGAGCCGATCGATGACCGAGACCGACCGAACGCCGCTACCGAGCCATGCGCCACGATGCTTCGGATGCGGCCCCGATAACCCATGCGGGCTCGGCCTGCATGCCTGGCGTGACGGCGAGGAGGTCCGCGGCCACGTCGTCTTCGCCGAGCATCATTCCGGCGCCCCGGGATTCGCGCACGGCGGTGCCGTGGCGACTGCGCTCGATGATTGCCTCGGCTTCCTGCTGTACGTGATCGGCCAGCCGGCGGTGACCGCCAAGCTAGAAGTGAATTACCGGAAGCCGGTGACGATCAACACCGAGTATTCGCTGCACGCGCGCCTGCACAGCCATGAAGGCCGCAAGCTCTACACGTCGATCGACATGCGCGACGCCGATGGCGGCGTCGTCGCGGAGGGAACAGGCTTGTTCGTGACGGTAAGCATGGAGCACTTCACGAAGAACCTGCCCGAGGACTGGCGCACAGAGGCAAAGAAGCGCGGGATCGAGTTGCCGTGGTGAGCGTCTAGAAGCAGACGACGACGCAGGTCTTCGGCGCAGTCGACGGAACCGGGTTCGACCCAGATGAAGACGACGGAGCCGGCTTCGGTTTCGGGGGGATGGTAAGCGTCATCTTCCCCCCAGCCTTATCGACGATCACCGGGTGTTGAGCACCGTTCGTGTAGCTCGCCACGCGGTTCTTCGCGTACGCGAACGCTTCCTCGACCGTGATCTTCCCGTCGTGGTTCGCGTCGCCTTTCTTTCCATACAGCGCCTGATTGATCACGAAGTAGCCGAAGACCGAGTGATGCAGCGAGGGGTCTTCGTATGAGAATTCGCCCTTGGTCGACGAGTAGGTGAGCACGCGACCGCTTTTAACCATCCCCGGGGCGTCGAATCCGGCTGCTCGGCAGGTCGCGAAATCGAGCCACATATGTGCTGCGCGGACCCTTCCAAGCTCCTGCCCCAACGTCTTCTCGTAGATCATGCGGTTGTCGGCGGCCCAGATCCCGACATCACGTCCCGTGTCTTCCGAACTCGAGGGGCGCCAGTTCTCGTGGCCTGCATAGTGGAACACGACCGTCGACGAGCTGTCGGTCTTCGATGCGAGCCATCGGATCGCATCGACGATGTGCGACGCCGTCGCCGGTAGATCCCGAAGCAAGACGATATGGTCTGAACGCCACCCCAACCTCGTTAGGTAAGTATTGAGGCTTTCAGCGTCTTGTCGGGAGCCGACGTTGGACTGCGTGCTTCCGGAGTAGTCGTTGATCCCGATGAGCAACGCCCAGTAGTGGGTTGCGGGATCGCTCGTCTGAGTGGCGGCCGCTTGCTTCGGATAGTTCTTGTTGACCCACGAGCTGCTCGCGCTCGAGACCGTCCCCGCGGCAGTGAACGTCCCGTAGCTCGCGCCGTTGCCGTCGGGAGTCACAGAGAGCAGACGAGACAGCCCGTTCGCTTGGTCCGCGGAAGCGGTTGGGCTCAGGCTGCTCGCCGTGCCCGAGTCCGAAGGCGCCTGCCCGCCGGTGTGCGCGCGCACGATAGCCGCCACACCGACCGCAAGCGTCGCAGCAAGCACGCTCGCGATGATCCCGAAAGATCGCTTCGACACGTTCAACCCCCTAAGGCCTTCGCACTCTTACTTCGATGCGGGGCGCGAAGACCCTCCTGTCCCGTTTCAGATGTTGGATAACCAAGGTTCTGCACACGAAACTACCGCTTTGCGATGGTTCCTCAGTGTTCTTCCCTGATATTCGGCTGTGAGCCGAGCGGCTTGAGAACCAGCCTATCGTGAGGCTCCTCGATATCGACAAGTCCCTGCAAGCCGCTCTCAACGAAGATAGTAGCTTCGCCGATCAACACGACGTCATCGCCGGCGCCGGGCGCGTCGGCCAGAACCGCTTCCATCGCGGCGCCTGCCCGCACGAGTCGGACGCGCGCATCCGGGTTGAGCCTTCGCGCACCCGCATCCGCGCGCTGAAGGATGTCTTTCGCCCAATCGGTGAATTCGAGCGTCAAGCGTTCACTCGGGACCGTCGTCGTCCTTGCGCTTGAGCTCCTCCTCGCGCCGGCGAAGATCGTCTTCCCACGCTTTGAGGCGACGCTGCTCGTCGATGCTCTTCAAGAAGTGCGGCGAGTCTTCCGGTCCAACCGGCTCCTGTGTTCGTTGACGGCGCGGCTGCCGCGACCACGCAGCACCCGGCGACAGCGCTGCGCTGCGCGGACGTCCGAGGACGAGCCACGCGATCGAACCGACATCCGGCACGATGATCACGATGAGCAGCCAGACGAGCTTCGGCAAGTTACGGACGAGTTCGGGCTCGCTCGAGATGACGTCGAAGACGCAGAAGATCCAGAGGAACAAAAGGGCTACGCCGAGCACGCCTTCGCCGAAGATCATGCGACAAACGATACGGCCGGGCGGTCGTGCGAGCAACGCGCCCGGAAGCAGTAGCCTTACGGTTTCCAACTCTCCGGGAGCGCAACAATGGATGAACAGGACCGACAGCGCCGCGGGCGCGTAAGCACTCGCCACCACTCGGGCGAAACCGAGGACACGACGCTGCTCGAAAGGCGGGATCCGTCGTTCCTACGCACCGACCCGTGGCTCGTCATGCGCGTGACGGCGGAGTTCGTGGAGGGCCTCGACGCGCTTGCGAACATCCCGCCGGCCGTCTGCGTATTCGGGTCCGCCCGCATCACGTCCGACGATCCCATGTACCCGGTTGCGCGAGAGGTCGGAGAGAAGCTTGCGCGCGCGGGACTCGCGGTCATCACCGGCGGCGGCCCGGGGATCATGGAGGCGGCGAACCGCGGCTGCGCCGAAGGCGGCGGCCTTTCGATCGGATGCAACATCGAGCTTCCGTTCGAGCAGAAGCTGAATCAATGGGTCCAGCTCGGCATCGACTTCCGCTACTTCTTCGTGCGCAAGACGATGTTCG
>DATGHY010000082.1:0-5381 GCA_035307625.1 Actinomycetota bacterium | reverse complement strand
GGGGCCGCGCGCGCGAGGACGGGTGCCGAACGTTCCGCTATATTCGCTTCTTGCATCCCTTCGGGGCGCGTAGCTCAGCCTGGTTAGAGTGCCTGCTCGACACGCAGGAGGTCACAGGTTCAAGTCCTGTCGCGCCCACCGTGTGATGTCTCGGGGCATCGTGCACGCTATGTCTCGGGGCATGGTAGACGGTTTTCATTTTCTCGGTCCGAGCAGCCTTCCTTTTGGTGGTCCCGGCGGCTTCCCCGTTCCTTGATAGTTCTTCGTTGGATCGAGTGTTAGGTGACGCAGCAGCTCGCCACCACTGGTGAGTACGCGAATATCCAGCCCATTCACCAACACGATCACGTGTCGTCCTGAGAAATCTCTGCCGATGCCGACGTGATGAAGTTTGGATCGGTAGCGGATGCTCACCGCACCGCGTCGATCGACGCGGTCGTGGCGCACCCTGGTCTCGTTGGTGAGTTTCATCGGAGGGTTCGATGGTTTGGCTTTGTCCCGTGCGTCGAAGGCGGTCTTGGGGGTCATCCGATCTCGAGATCTGTGCGGCCGCACGGTGTTGTAGTAGTCGGTGAACCGGTCGATCTGTCGTTGCAGAGCCTCGAGGTTCTCCGGCGGATCTTGCTTGGCTAGGAACGCTTTGAGCGTCTGGTGCAAGCGCTCGACCTTGCCGCAGGTCTGCGGGTGGTAGGGACGGGAGTGCTTGAAGGTGATCCCAAGAGCCAAAAGCTCCGACTCCATCGCCGAGCGTCCGCCTCGATAGGAAGCCGTGTAAACGGCGCCGTTGTCGGTCAGCAAAGATGCGGGGAATCCCCACGTTCTGGCCGCCTCGTGGAGCACGCGCAGCACCGCCGGCGCGGTCGCAACCGACACCGCTTTCGCCGCGACGATCACCCGCGAGTAGTCGTCGATGAAGTTGATGATCTCGACCTCGGTGCCATCTGAAAGGCGCCAGTGCGTGACGTCGGACTGCCAGCACTCGTTCGGGAGGTCGGCTTCGAATCGGATCCAGCTCGAGCGTGGTCGTTTCTGCGGCTGGGGGACAACGAAGCCTCGGCGCACCAGCACGCGGTGGATCGTGGAGACCGCAGGGACCTTGTCGTGGATCAGCGACAGATGGTGAGCGATCGTTTCAGCACCAGCGTCGAAGCCGTCCTCAACTAGGCGCTTGCGGAGTCGGATGATCTCGTCTTCGAGCCCCGCCGGTGTGCGATTGGGGATGTGGGCCGCTCGTTTGGAACGCGGTTTGATCGCCTCGTAGCCGCCGGCTCGGAACCGCCACACGCACTTTGCGACCCAGCTCTTGGACACGCCGTGGGATCTCGCGACCTCCCCGTAGCTTCGTCCCTCCAGCACCACCGCATCGACGATGTACCTGGCAAGCTCCACGGGCACCCCCGGCTCGAACTGAGGCGTGCACCATGCCCCGAGAGATCGAACCGGCGTCCTCGTGCACTATCGTCTGGAACCAGACACTGCCGGGCGCACGAACTCTTGAACTACGGGTGACCGGTCTTGAGTGATATCGAAGAGATAGCGTTGGAGTTGGCCTTCAACGACTCTGATCGTGAGGCAATCTACCGAGCGATCCACTCGCGCCGGGACGTTCGCCGGCAATTCACAGGGGAGCCGATCCCCGAACCCGTCCTCGAGCGGATCCTTGAAGCGGCACATCATGCTCCCTCGGTGGGTTTCATGCAGCCGTGGAACTTCATCCTGGTACGGGACCGATTGATTCGCGAACAGGTTAAGCGCCTGGCCGAAGAAGAGCGGCAAGCATTCGCGCTCACGTTGCCCCCCGAACGCGCACAACGCTTCCGTCGCATAAAGATCGAGGGAATCCTGGAGTCTTCAATCAACATCGCCGTTACGTGCGATTCCGCGCGCGCAGGTCCGCACGTGCTGGGCAGACATACGATCCCGGAAACGGATCGGTACTCAACTTGCCTAGCGATCGCGAACCTTTGGCTCGCGGCACGCGCGGAAGGCATCGGCGTCGGCTGGGTGAGCTTCTATCGCACCGATGAGCTCCGAGCGATCCTCGGGATCCCCACTGAGATCGAGCCCATCGCTTATCTGTGCGTCGGACCGGTCACGCGGTTTCCCGCCGTCCCAGACCTTCAAGCGGCTGGATGGGAGGAAAGACGGGTGCTTGCTTCGCTGGTCTTCGACGATCGATGGGGGGCTCCTTCTGACCTTTTCCAAGCCCCAACTCAGTAGCCCCAAGGTGGTCGCAACCCAGCGATCAATCTCTTGCCCATCTGTATCTTCGCTGCGTCTATCGCAAGGACACAGACAGGTCGTTAACTGGCTTCTTCAAGGCCACGCTTTCGCGCGCAAGACCCCCCGTGAGGATGTTTCCCGCAGTGTGCGAACTAACCGCCGGCGCGTAGAGGAATCCCTGGCCCAAGGGGCAACCCATCTGTCGAAGCGCTTCGTGCTGCCCTAGCTCTTCAACCCCTTCGGCGATCACCTGGAGGTGCAGTGTCCTTGCAAGGGTGACGATGGCTTTCACGATCGCGGAGTTCTCTGGCCCCTCGGCTACTCCCTCAACAAATGAGCGGTCCACCTTGAGGATGTCTATGGGGAACCGGCGCAGATAGCTGAGCGACGAATATCCAGTCCCGAAATCGTCGATTGCAAGCCGGACGCCGAGATCTTTGAGGGCGCCCAAGCGGTCGATCGAGTCCTCGCTTTCCTCCATGAGGACGTTCTCGGTGATCTCAAGTACCAAGAACTGTGCAGGGAGACCCGCACGTGCAAGGACGCTAGCTATGTCGGTAACCAACCGTGGGTCCATGAACTGTTTCGGCGAAAGGTTGACATTCATAGTTAGTCCCGGGGCTATGGTCTGCCAGTTGTGGGCCCAACTGCACGCTTCCGTCAAAACGAAACGGCCGACCTTGGTGATCAACCCCGTCTCTTCTGCTATCTGAATGAACGTCGATGGTGAGATGTAACCGCGCGTGGGGTGCCGCCAGCGAAGGAGGGCTTCGAATCCGACGATGCGCTCGCCCTCCAATTCGACGATCGGCTGGAATTCGACTCTCAGCTGATCCCGTTCCAGCGCTATCCGGAAGTCAGCTTCTAGCTGGATCCGGTCGACGACTGCGGCATGCATGCCTTGTTCGAAGGCTCGAAACTGAGCTCCTCCTGCAGTCTTGGCTTGATACATGGCGAGATCTGCATTCCGCAGCAAGTCTCCTGCGTCATCGGTGTCTCCGCTGACGGCCACTCCAACACTGACCGACACAAGCACACCCTTCCCGTCAAGCACGAAGGAGGGCGCCATTGCATCGATCACCCGTTGTGCCATGGCGATCGCATCGGCGTAGTCGGCGATGCGAGGAATGATGATCGCGAACTCGTCACCGCCCAGACGTGCAGCTGTGTCGTCAGAGCGCATGCAAGATCGAACCCTTTGTGAGATCTGGACGAGCAGCTGATCGCCCGCGGAGTGGCCGAGACTGTCGTTTACGACCTTAAAGCGATCGACGTCGATGTACATGACCCCGGTTCGGTCCGAGCCTTTTCTCCCGCGAAGGGCCTCTTCGAGCCGGCCAAGGAAGAGCGCGCGATTGGGGAGCCCGGTCAACGAATCGTGGAACGCCTGATGAAGCTTGGCTTCGACGGTCCGGGCGTCTGTGATGGCGATGCTAGCGTGCTCTGCAAATGAAAGAAGAACTTCGCGCTCAGTGGGCGAGTAGTGTCGGCCAACGGCCCTCGAGGCGACGACGAGACTTCCAACAACACGCCCCTCTTCCCTCACCGGAGCTGCCATCGCCGATCGAAGCCCCGCGGCCACAAACTCGGGGAAGGTCCCCATCGCCGACTGGTAATCCTCGACGATCACAAGCCTTCCTTCGACGATCGCACGACCGCCGACGCCATCTCCGAGCTTCGAGCGTCGCATCGCTCCCAGGAGTGAGCCTTCCACACCACTCGACGCGGCCAAGATCATGACATCTGGATCCTCGGGGTCTATCAGCCGCAGACCGACCACGTCGTCACCTATCAAAGCCGCCGCGCCGTTTGCGATGGCGTTCAGAACGTCGCCCAGGGCAGCGCGTTGAGAGATCGACCGCTGGATCGTTGCAAGACGCTCGAGCAAACTCTGCCGCTCACTTAACGAGGCGACCAGCGCGGCCTTCTCTTCCGTCTGGCGTTCACTTTGTTCGCGCAATGTGCGCTCGCGATCCAATGCGCGGAGCCCTGCGATCGTCACGCCGAGAACGCGCGCCATCCCGCGAATAAGGCTCACCTCGTCTTGCAGGAACCCCGTGCTCCCAGAGCGGGCGAGCAGCAGATGACCAGGTGGTGTCGCTTCTATCGGGACGATCGACGTATGGCAGACGCCGACGCCGGGGACGGAGATCTCCGTCGCACTCTCGGAGAGAACATCTCGAAGCATGTCCGCACCGTCGCGCGCGGGAAAACCGACGCTCGCGATCACTTCTCCTCCGAGCTCGATCGCGCCCACTTCCGCTTCGAAGGCTTCGGCAGCTCGCTCGAGGGCGTTACGAACGGCGACTCGCTCATCCGGACTGGAAGACACAGCAGCTAAGAACTCCACCAACTGCTGCGTCAACCACGCACTTGTGTCACTCATGTGACCGCCAAGACGACGAGGGTTTGGTTGTGGAATCCGCTGAGGCCGCGCGTTCGCGCAAACTCCCCGTATGTGTAGAAGCCGGCGACGGGGGCGCCCCGCGCCAGCCGCCCGATGTCGGCGACTTCCCTCCTGATCCCGTCGTCGCCGAGCACACCACGGCGCGCGATGCAGTCGAACGCAAGGAGACCGATCGGTTCATGATCCCCCAGCGAAGCGAGGGCGTCCGTACATGCCGCTTCGGTTGCAGCAAGCACGGATTCGTCATCTCCCTCCATGAGCCAGGTGAGGCCCCCCTGCGGAACCTCTGCGATACAGCCGATCGAACGGTCGTCGAAGTTGGCTTCGGCGATGAAACGGACTTCTTCGCCACTTCGACGCGTGAGGCCGAAAGGATGTGTCAGAGCGAATTGAGTAAAAGCCGCCGCATCCGACCTTGCGGCGTCCGGCGCGTTCAAACGCCTCAAGTAAGCATCCAATGCCGGTTCGTCGTCGAGTGTGTAAACGCGATTGGTCGAGCTGGACGTCACAAGCATCGGTTCACCGACTTTGCGCCAGCCGTGTCGAACACCGATACCCATGGGGGCGTCGGAGCCGATCGCTGCCGCGACGATCGAGTTGCGAAGGACCGTCCTGTCGTGGAGCTGCATCGTCGATTTCATCTTCAGGTCATCACCCGCGCATCCGCCGACGAGGGGGATGGAGGCGCCGGCCACGCTGTAAGCGCCTCGCACGACCTCCTGCTGATCGCCCGCGAGACCATCGCTCAACA
>DATGHY010000081.1:0-4545 GCA_035307625.1 Actinomycetota bacterium | reverse complement strand
CCGGTCGACGTTGCCGGCGATCCATACATGGATGGCGGCGTGTGGTCGCTCCTGAACTCGGACCTCGTGCACGGAACCGGTGTCGACGACGTTCTGATCCTCGCGCCGCAAGCGGGGACCGGGGTGCTCGCGCCCGGCGCGCGCGCTCATCTCGAACGCGAAGCCGAGGCGTTGAAGGGCGACGGATTCCGGGTCCACGCGCTTGTGCCCGGCGAAGCTTACGAACCGATCGGTGCGAACGCGATGGATCCCGCGATGCGCGGGCCCGCCGTCGAGCTCGGTCTGCGCGAAGGTGCCGACTGGGCCAAGCTGCTGACCAACGACGGCTTCCAGGCTCAGTAACGCGGCTGGTCGCCGAACATCTCGCCGAGGCGGGCTGCGACGTCGAGGTCACCCTTCAGCTTGATCTTGCCTTCCATGAGCGCGAGGCCGCCGTTCAGCTCGCCGGCGGCGATCCGGAGGAACACCGGGAGCGGCGCGCGCACCACGAGCTTCGGCTCGTCGGCTGCCCCGGGCGCTGCCTGTGCGGCGCCGTTCGCGATCCTCATCGCCCAGGTGTGCACCGAGCCGTTGACCTCGAGCTCGTACTGGATCGCGCCTGCGAATCCCTGCGCGCGCGCCGGCACGAAGGCTGCCTGCATCCCTGCGAAGATCATCCCGACCGCTTCGTCGGAACCGAACGACGCGATCAGCTCCTCGTCGGTCTTGTCCTTAATGAACGGCGCGAGCGGCGACTCGGGCCGCGCGGTTCCCCCGCGCAGGCCCTCGTCCCTGACGGTCACGACGTAGTCGGCCTGCGGTGCGCGCGCCGGCGCACGGCGGGCGAGCGCCTTCTCGACTGCCCCGCTCAAGCGCTCGCGCTTCGCAGCCTCGACCGCGTCGGCCTTCTCGGCGAATTGCGGCATGACGCCCTGCGCGAACAGGTTCAGTGACTCCAGGATGTGCTCGTGCTTGTTGCGACCTGCCTGCAGCACGAAGATCACTTGGTCGATGCCGGCGCGCTCGTACCGTTGGATCAATTCGGTGATCTGATCCGGCGTTCCGATCGCGCCTCGCAGGGATCCGAGCCCTTGTTCGAAGAGCTTCACACCGAGCGGCTCGCCTTCCGCAGCGACGATGTCGCGCGCGAACCCTTGCTCGGCGCGATGCTCCTGGAACTCATCCCATAGGTTCGTGACTGCAGGCTCGTGCTCGCCGAAGACGTAGTAGTGCGCGAGCGAATACCCGAAGAAATGGCCGCCGTCGATGCCGCGCTCGATCGCGGTCTGCTCGTCTTCGTGGCACATCATCGGCAGGACGACGGCGACGTTCGGGTTGACCGAGAAACCGATCGGCACGCACGCATCCGATTGCAAGATCTCGTAGTACTGGTCGGCCCACTCCTTCGCGTCTTCGGGCTCGACGAAAGCGAACGACAGCGCGCCGATGCCGCGCTGCGCGGCCATCAAGATCGTTTCGCGCCGGCTGCACGCGACCCACAGCGGTGGGTGCGGCTTCTGTTTCGGCTTCGGGACGACGTTGCGCTGCGGCATCGACAGGTAGGTGCCTTCGTGGCCGGCGAAGGGCTGCTCGACGAACATCCGCGTGATCGCGTCCAACGCCTCTTCCCATTGCGCGCGCTTGGTGTCCCGGTCGATGCGGAAGCCGCCCAGCTCGACTTGCGAGCTTGCCTCGCCCGACCCGAACTCGACGCGTCCGCCGGACACGAGGTCGAGCGTCGCGATACGTTCGGCGACGCGCGCCGGATGGTTGAAATTGACGGGGAGCTGCACGATGCCGTGTCCGAGCCGCATGCGCCTGGTGCGCTGGCTCGCCGCTGCGAGGAACACTTCCGGTGCGCTCGAGTGCGAGTACTCCTCGAGGAAGTGGTGCTCGACCTCCCAGACGTAGTCGTAGCCGAGCGTGTCGGCGAGCTCGATCTGGTCGAGCGCGTTCTGCATCACGCGTTCTTCGGCGTCTGGCTCCCAAGGGCGCGGGAGCTGGTGCTCGTAGAAGAGTCCGAACCTCATCGCGCGTCTTGCCTCCCTTTGACCCTCGTCCTGTAAATGAACGATATTCATTTTGGCGTCGCGGGTTCAACCTTGGGGAGGGTTCATGGCCACCGTCCAGACCGTGCTCGGACCGATCGATGCGTCGGAGATGGGACCCACCCTCGTGCATGAGCACGTCTTGTTCTCGTACCCCGGCGATGAGCTCGATCCAACCTGGAACTGGTCGCGCGCAGAGGCGCTGGCGGTTGCGACCGAGCGGATGACACAGCTGATGGAGTACGGAGTCCGCACGTTCGTCGATCCGTGCGCGATCGAGATGGGCCGAGACCCCGAGTTCCTCGCGGAGGTCTCGCAACGGACCGGGATGAACATCGTGTGCGCGACCGGGTTCTACAAGGAAGAGGCTGGGCTCCCGTATTACTGGCGCGTTCGCTCACCCGAGGAGGTCGCCGAGCTGTACCTCCTCGAGATCGAAAAGGGGATCGGCTCGACCGGCATCAAGCCGGGGATCATCAAATTCGCGTCGAGCGACCCGATCACCGAGCACGAGCGAGCCATCATGGCTGCCGCGGCCATCGCAGCCCGCGAGTCGGACCTTACGATCATCACGCACTGCGAAAACTCGCTGGGTGGCGACGTACAGCAGCAGGTCTTCGCCGAGAACGGCGCCGACCTTGCGCGCGTGATGATCGGCCACCAAGACCAAGCGGAGAAGGCGCAACAGCTCGTCGAGGTCGTCGACCGAGGCTCGTTCGTCGCCGTCGATCGGATCGGACTCGAGATCCTGTCGCCCGACGACCACCGCATCGAGCTGATCAAAGGTGTGCTCGAGGCAGGCCACGAGGGGCGCCTCTGCCTCAGCCAAGACCACATCTGCTCGCTGACCTCGCCGCGGTTCCCGTACAAGATCCCGGAACATCTGCGATCGGTTGCGGACCAGCTGCTGCCCCTCGTTCTCGACCAGATCTACCGGCGGCCGCACACGTTCATCTTCACGGACTTCTTGCCGAAGCTCGAGGCCGCCGGCGTTGCGCGCGCGACGTTCGACTCGATCCTGACGGACAACCCCCGGAAGCTCTTCGGTGGATGATCCGGCCGAACCGGTACCCGGTCTTGTAACCGCGGCTCACTTTTGAATATGGTTCAAAAATGGCCATGGGTGAGGGCCGCTCGACGGTAACGCACGCGCCATCGAGGTCCGACCGTCGGAAGGCGGCGACCGCCGCGGCGATCATGAAGGCCGCCGAACGCCACTTCCTAGATAAGGGCTTCCACGGCACGAAGATCGAGGATGTTGCGACCGACGCCGACGTCGCCACCGGCTCGATCTACGTCCACTTCGGCAGCAAGGAAGGTCTCTATCTCGCATTGATCGAGCGCGCCCTCCACGTCGAGGAGGGATACCTGGCCTCCGCGTTCGATGCGAAGACGCCGGGAGAGCAGCTGATCGCGGCCGGAGACGCATACCTCCGCTTCTATTTCGAGCACCCGGGCTACTTCCGGATGCTCGCATTCCCGTACTTCGACACCCGGCCGAAGGCGAAGGCCGATCCGGTGGCTGCCAGGGTCGCCCAGCTCGCGGAAGCGCAGGTCACACGGTTGGCGCGCGCGATCGGCGACGCGGTCGAAGCAGGCCAGATCCGGCAGGTCGATCCGTGGCGAGCGGCGAAGTTCATGTGGGGGGCGTGGGTCGGCGTCATATCGCTGAACCTTCGCCCCGATCGTTTGAGGATCAAGGATGACGAGTTGGCCTCGGTTCTCGCAGAAGGGCGCGCGATGATCACGTTCGGCTTGTCAGTGCTGCAGCCCGTCGAGCCCCGCCGGAAGCGGCGCGGGACGAGAAGGCGCTGACCGGATGGCACAGGCCGTCGTCGATCGTTCGCCGCCCTCTACCGCCGCGTACACGTCGTTCTCACCGCGACTCGCACCGTCGTTCATCGCAACCGGCGCGCTGCTCGCGATCGCAGGCGGTCTTGGATTGTGGGTGCGCGTCACGAGCCTGGATGCGGCCGGGAATTTCCATCAATCGCAGAGCTTGTCCGGGGTCGCGCGCGCGTCGGGCTGGTTCATCGCCGCGCTCGGCGTAGCCGCTGCGACCGCGGCCCTGATCCGTTTCGCGCGCGCCAGGTGGGTCATGCTGGGTTGCTCGATCGCTCTCGTCACGCTCATCGCACTTCGCATCGGAGCCCTCAGCAGCCTGGGGTCGGCGATGGCATTCCGTGCCGCTGCGCACGCCGGAACGGCGTTCACCGCGTACCACGCCGGCTTCGGCTGGGGCGCGTGGGTGATGACCGTGGCGCTCGTGTCGCTGGCTCTCGGAATCGTCGTTTCCCTTCTTCGGTGGTTCGACGAACGGAAGGGCTACACCTCGTGAAGGGCAAGCGGCTCGTTGCCTTCATCACGTCCGGGCTTCTGACACTCGTCGCGTGCAGCGCAGGCACAACGGTCGTCGCGCGCTCGATCGGCGGGGGGCCACCGGTCGTACCGGGGCCGACGGAAACGGGGGCCGTGCTTTCGAAAGGCGGACTGCGCGGCTACAACGTGGGAGCGGCGC
>DATGHY010000080.1:0-2270 GCA_035307625.1 Actinomycetota bacterium | reverse complement strand
GGTAGAGCGCATACGACTGGAAGACCATCGCGACGTTGCGCCCTCCCGGCGGGACGTTGTTCACGACGCGGTCACCGATGAGAATGCGGCCGTCGCTGATGTCCTCGAGCCCGGCGAGCATGCGAAGCGCTGTCGTCTTGCCGCACCCGGACGGGCCGACGAGCACGAGGAACTCCCCGTCGGCGACGTCGATGCTCAGATCGTCGACGGCGGTGGAGTCGTCGAAGCGCTTCGTGACGTGCTCGAACGTGATCGATGCCATCAGTGACTCTCCTTCTCCAGCGCGAAGTGCGCGACTGCGACGAACGAATATGCCACCGTCAGCGTGAGAAACGGCATCACGGCCGCCGCCACGCCGGCGAGGTTGACCAGTAGGAGCGCGAGGCCGAGCAGGAGGGTTGCACCCGGCCTGCGCGCTCCGAGGGCGGCCGCCTCTCGCGCAGCGAGCCGCAGCGGTCGTGTGGGCTCGGCGATCGCGTACGTCGCCAGCACGACCGCATAGATGCCGAGGAGCAGAACGAGATAGACGGTGAGGAAGGCGAACGGCCAGCCGAAGCTCGTTCGCGTGTAGAAGCGGACGGCGAGCGCGCCCAGCACGACCAGCGCCGTCCCGGCCGCGCCGAGCTGCAGGCCGCGGCGCCAGTGGAGGCGCAACCCCTCGCGCGCATCGGCGAGCGCGACATTCCCGGTGCGCACGAGCGTCACGGCGCAGTGGATGAGGGCGGCCGCGATGGGGCCGGCGAGCACAGCGAGAACGATTGCCACGTGCACGGCGACCGAGACGACGGACACGGCGACGAGGACGACGCCGAGCGCAGCGTTGACGGGCAGGAGGCGCCAGGAGTTCTGGAAGAGGTCGCGCGCGGCGGCGCCGAGGGCAGCGCGCGCGCTCATCCCTTCACCCCCGCGGACACGACGCCGGAGATGAAGTAGCGCTGGAACGCGACGAAGATGGCGAGGATCGGGAGGATGGCGATGATGCTCCCCGCGCAGATCTCCGGCCACAGGACGCCGTACTGGAAGTTCAGCTCGGCCAGCCCGAGCTGGATCGTGTAGTGGGAGGGATTGCCCTGACCAAACAGGATGAGCGGCCAGAAGAAGTCGTTCCACGTGCCCTGGAACTGGAGGATGACGAGCGCGGAGATGGCCGGCAACGCGAGCGGCAGCATCACGCGCCAGAACGTCTTGAAGTAGCCCGCGCCGTCGAGCTTCGCTGCCTCCTCGAAGTCTTTCGGGATGGTGAGGAAGTACTGGCGCATGAAGAAGAGGTTCGTCGCGGTGACGAGGTTGATGAGGATGTAGCCGTTGAAGTTCCCGACCAGGTGCCAGTTCGTGAGCATCACGAACACCGGGATGAGTCGCAGCTGATCCGGGACCATCAGCGTGCCGAGGACGAGCAGGAAGAGGAGCTCGCGGCCCGGGAACTTCAGACGTGCGAACGCGTAGCCGCCGAGCCCGGACAGGAAGAGATTGCAGACGGTGATGACGACGGCCAGGAAGACGCTATTCTTGATGTACGTCTTGAAGTCGTAGTCGGACCAGATCGTGTGCCATGCCGACGTCGTCCACGGATGCGGGAGGAACGTGACGTTGGCAGCGTCGGGCAGCGTCTTGAACGAGGTCGTGAGCGTGTAGATGAACGGGACGAAGAAGATCGCGGCGACGAGCGCGATCACGGTGTAGAAGAACGCCTTGCGCACGACCTCCGACCGGGCGCGGCGCGGGATGAACGGGTCGGCGGTTGCGACCGTCTGGAGCATCAATACGCGTCCTGGCGGCCGATGGTCAGCCGCTGCACGACCGTGAGGCCGAAGATGATGACGAAGTAGATGACGCCGGCCGCCGCGGCGACGCCGAAGTCGAAGTTCGAAAATGCCTCGCGGTAGATGTACAGCACAGGCGTCTGCGTCGAGTTGTTCGGGCCGCCACTGCCGCCGCCGACGATGAAGGCCTGGTCGAACAACTTCAACGCGCCGATGCCGAACACGACGAGGATGAAGAAGTTCGCTGGACGCAGCAGCGGGAAGGTGATCTTCCAGAAGGTGCGCCAGGCCCCCGTGTTGTCGACCGCCGCGGCTTCGTAGACGTCGGTCGGGATCGACTGGAGCGCGGCGAGGTAGTAGAGCATCGCGGTTCCAGCCGAGGTCCACGAGTTGAGGCCGACGATCGCCCAGATCACCGTGCTTGCGCTCTGGAACCACGGCGTGCGGCTGCCGATGATGTGATTGAAGAGCCCGTTCGCGTTGAAGATGTAGAGCGCGATCGTGGTG